>CAMLRG010000152.1 GCA_946482335.1 uncultured Duganella sp.
ATCCCGTCCAGCAGGCCGGCCAGCGCCACCCGCTGCGGGAACAATTGCAGCTTGCTCGCTTCGAGCTTGGCCGAATCGAGCACGTCATTGATCAAGCCCAGCAAATGTTCGCCGCTGTGGCCGATGCCATCCACGCTGGCCAGCTGGCGCGCGCTCAAGCCGCCATCGCGCTGCAGCAGCTGGACGAAACCCAGCACCGCGTTGAGCGGGGTGCGCAATTCGTGGCTCATGCGCGCCAGGAATTCGCTGCGCATGCCGGCCAGGCGCTGCGCTTCCAGCAAGGCCGCATCGCGCGCCGCCTCGGCTTCCTTGCGCACGCTGATGTCGCGCGCCAGGCCCACCGTGCCCAGCACCGTGCCGTCCTCGTCCAGCACCGGCGCCTTGAACACTTCGATCCAGAGCGGGCCGTCCGGGCCGGCCTGCAATTCCTCCACCGTCTGCTGGTGGCGGCTGCCCATCACCTTCAAGTCGTCCGCGCGGTAAGCTTGCGCCACCTCCGGCGGCTTGCAGTCGAAGTCGGTCTTGCCCGGCACCTCCTGTACCGGCATGCCCATCATGCGCGCCGCCGACACGTTGACCGCCACGTAGCGGCTGTCGGTATCCTTGAACCACACCCACCAGGGGATGGTGTCGATCAGCACCCGCAGGTAGCGCGTCTGCTGGCGCAATTGCGCGGTGCGCTGCTGCACCATGCTTTCCAGGTTGGCGTTCAGGGCGCGGATTTCCGCTTCGGCGTTCTTGCGTTCGGTGATGTCGGAAATCACCGCCACCGCGCCGGCCTGCTCCCCGGCCAGGGGCCGCGCCGTCATGCGCAGCCAGCGCCCCGGCGCCGGCAAGTCGGCACCGGCCATCAGGATTTCCGCGCTGGCACCGTCGCCGGCTTCGCCGCGCAGGGCGCGCGCCAGCGGCAATTCGTATTCGGGATAGCCGGTGCTGCGGTCGGTGCGGTAGAAGCGGCGCGCCTGCGGCCAGGCCATGCCGTCCGCCGCGCGCGTGATGCCGACAATGCGCTCGGCGGCCGGGTTGACCAGCACCAGCCGGCCCTGGGCGTCGGCCACCGCCACGCCGTCGCCCATGCTGTCCAGCACCGATTGCAGGATGCCGGTCTGGCGCCGCAAGGCTTGCTGCGAGCGCTCCAGCCCGCTGTTCGCCGCCGCCAGCATATGGTGCGAGCGGCGCAGGCGCAGCAGGAAAAAGGCCAGCACCGCCAGCACCGCGCCGATGGCGCCCAGCACCGTCCACAGCCAGCCCTGGCGCAGCGCCCCTTCGCGCAGCTCGATGCGCTGCTGTTCGTTGCGCCGCGTCAGGTCGGCGATTTCGCGCAAGCGCGCTTCCTGCTGGTAGCGCTCGGTCAATTCCAGCACCCGTGTCGACACCTTCTTGCGGTTGGCGCGCGCCGTCATGTCGGCCGCCGCCAGCGAGCGCTCGTAAGCCTTGCGGTAGGCGCCGCGCCCCGCTTCCAGCGCGGCCAGCAGGCGCTGGCTCTCGCTCAGGTAAAGCGGCAAGCCGAGGGTTTCGGCCAGCGCCAGCGCATGCAGCAAGTCCTGTTCGGCCAGCGCTTCCTTGCCCAGCGCATGGTATTCGGCGCTGCGCGCGGTCAGCGTCCACCACATGCCGGTATTGTTCGGAAAGCGCGTGTAGATTGCCGCCACCTGGTCCAGGAATTCCAGCGCTTGCGCGTGTGCGCCTTGCGCCTTGGCCTGGGCGCCTTCGGCGAACAGGCTGGCGGCCAGGTAGAACGGCGACCCCACTTCGCGGAACACGGCGCTGGCCTGGTGCGCCACGGTGGCGGCGCCCTGGCCGTTCTGCGCCCCCAGCAACTGCGCCAGGCCGCGCAAGGCTTGGCCTTCCAGCAGGCGCGATCCCACCACGCGCGCCTGCACCTGCATCAGGCGGAATTGCTCCAGGCCCGGCTGGTTGTTGTCGCTGGTGCTGTAGGCATTGGCCAGGCAGTAATGGGCGTAAGCCAGGGCCCAGGCATCATGGCTGCGGCGCGCCAGGTCCATCGCGCGCACGCAAGTGTCGACCATTTCATCGGGCTTGCCGAAGCGGCTGTACATCATGCCCAGGCGCAGCAAGGCGTCGCCCAGCAAGTCCGGCCGGTCCACCCCTTCCAGCGTCTTGACCGCTTCGCTGGTGACCGCGGACAGGCGGTCGAAAGCGCCCTGGTTGACGATGTTTTGCGCCAGCACCAGGTAAGCTTCGGCCTGGCCGACGCGGTCGCCCTGCTTTTGCGCCTGCGCCAGGGCCTGGTCGGCCAATTTGCCGGCTTCCTCCGTCCGCCCCGCGTAGTGGACGATGCGGGCCCGCACATTGAGCAGCCGGGTGTGGTCGGCCGGCGTGGCGTCGGCCGGCACGCCGGCGGCCAGCTGGCGCACCGCCGTTTCGGCGCGCGCCACGTCGTTTTCGGCCAGCAGGCGCGCCCGGTCCAGGCCTGCGCGCCAGTCGGCAAGCGTGCCCGCGCCTGCCGGCAGCCACAGCCCCCAGCACAATATCCACGCCAGCCACCCGGCCCGGCGTCCGCAGCCCCACCTGTCCATGCCCATCCTCTAGAAAATTCCGGTTCAGGATGACAGAGCGGGAGCGCCACGCCTATCAGGAAATCCTGATTTTTGCCGCCCTGCGGCGCCCCTCACGCGGCGTCGCGCTGCGCCAGGCGTTCGACCAGGGTGCGCAAGGCTTTGGACTGGTAACCCAGTGCCAGCCGGCGCAGTTGCTCGGCCAGCGGCAGGTAGCGCGCATCGAGCGCTTCCAGGTGGCCGGCGTGGTCCAGGATGGCGCGCATATTGCCGATCCGGACCAGTTGCTGCAAGGTTTCCAGTTCCTGCGGCGGCAAGACCGGCAGCGGCAATTCCGGCGTGCTGGCCTGCACGCTGGCCAGCGCCGCCGGCAGCGTATCGTCGCCGGCCACGGCCAGCTCGAACCAGAACAGGCTGCCCACCCCGGGCTGGCTCTCCACCTGGATTTCGCTGCCCATCAGGCGCACCAGCTGGCGGCTGATGGCCAGCCCCAGGCCGGTGCCGCCGAGGCGGCGCTGCGCTTCGCCCACCTGCTCGAACGGCTGGAAGATCGATTCCAGCTGGCCCGGTTCGATGCCGACGCCGCTGTCCTGCACCGCGAAGCGCAGCCGTCCCGGTCCGGCCGCCGCCACGCGCAGGCGCACCGCGCCGCGGTCGGTGAACTTGATGGCATTGGACAGCAGATTGAGCAGCACCTGGCGCAAGCGCTGCTCGTCCACCTGCACCGCCGCCGGCACGCCATCGCCCACTTCGCAGGCAAAGTCCAGGCCCTGGTCGGCCGCCCGCATCCGCATCATGGCGGCGATGCCTTCCAGCAGCGGCCCCAGTTCCACGCGCTGCGGGAACAATTGCAGCTTGCTCGCCTCGAGCTTGGCCGAATCGAGCACGTCGTTGATCAAGCCCAGCAAATGTTCGCCGCTATAGCCGATGCTCTTCACGCTGGAGAGCTGGCGCTCGCCCAGGCTGCCGTCGCGCAGCAGCAACTGGACGAAGCCCAGCACGGCGTTGAGCGGGGTGCGCAACTCATGGCTCATCTGGGCCAGGAATTCGCTGCGCATGCCGGCCAGGCGCTGCGCTTCCAGCAAGGCCGCGTCGCGCGCCGCCTCGGCTTCCTTGCGCGCGCTGATGTCGCGCGCCAGGCCCACCGTGCCCAGCACCGTGCCGTCTTCGTCGGTCACCGGGGTCTTGAAGATTTCCACCCAGAGCGCGCCATCCGGCCCCTGCTGCACTTCTTCCACGGTTTGCGGGCTGCCGCTGGCCATCACCTTCATGTCGTCGGCGCGGAACGCCCGCGCCACTTCGGGCGGCTTGACGTCGAAATCGGACTTGCCCACCATCGCCTCCACTTCGGTGCCGAGGATGGCGGCGGTGGCGCGGTTGACCGCCAGGTAGCGGCTGTCGGTATCCTTGAACCACACCCACCAGGGGATGGTGTCGATCAGCACCCGCAGGTAGCGCGTCTGCTGGCGCAACTGGGCCGTGCGCTGCTGCACCAGGCTTTCCAGGTTGGCATTCAAGGCCCGGATTTCATCTTCCGCGCGCTTGCGCTCGCTGATCTCGGAGATCACGGCCACCGCCCCGGCCTGCCCGCCGCCCAGCGGCCGCGCCGTCATATGCAGCCAGCGCCCCGGTTCATCCTCGCCCACGCCGGCCATATAGATTTCGGCGCTGGCATCCGCTTCGCGCCGCAAGGCGCGCGCCAGCGGCAAGTCTTGCGGCGGGAAGGCGGTGCTGCGGTCCGGCCGGAAGAAGCGCTGCGCCGGCAGCCAGGCCGCGCGCCCGGCCGCGCGCGCCACGCCGACGATGCGGGCGGCGGCCGGGTTGGCCAGCACCAGCCGGCCCTCCTGGTCGGCCACCAGCACGCCGTCGCCCATGCTGTCAAGCACCGATTGCAAGATGCCGGTCTGGCGCTGCAGCGCGTGCTGCGACTGACGCAAGCCGCTATTGGCCGCGGCCAGCATGCGGTGCGAGCGGCGCAGCCGCAGCATGAAGTAAGCCAGCACCGCCAGCACCAGCACGATGGCGCCCAGCACGGTCCACAGCCAGCGCTGCTGCAAGGCGCGCTCGCGCAATTCCGCCTGCTGTTGCTCGTTGCGGCGGGTCAATTCGGCGATTTCGCGCTGGCGCGCCTCCTGCTGGTAGCGTTCGGCCAGTTCCAGCACGCGGGTGGAAATCTTCTTGCGGTTGGCCTGGGCCGTCATCTCGGCCGCCGCCAGCGAATGCTGGTAGGCGCGCTGGTAGTCGCCGCGCCGCGCATCGAGGGCGCCCAGCTGCCGCTCCGTTTCACTCAGGTAGATTGGCAGGTTCAGCTCGCGCGCGATGGCCAGCGCTTGCAGCAAGTCCTGTTCGGCCTCGGCCAGCCTGTGCAGCTCCGCCTTGTCGCCGGCGCGCGCCGTCAGCGTCCACCACAGGCCAGTCTTGTTCGGCAGCCGGCGGTAGGTCTGCTCCGCTTCATCGAGCAGGGCGATGGCGCGCAGGCGGTCGCCCTGCAGGCGCGCCTGGCTGGCTTCCGCATACAGGGCGGCGGTCAGGTAGAACGGCAGCCCGATGCTGCGGTACAGGGCGCTGGCCTGGGCGATCAGGGCTTCGCCGCGCCGGACATCGCCCTGGGCGGCGATCACCCCGCCCTGCCCGCTCAGGGCCAGCGCTTCCAGCAGGCGCGAACCGGCGATCTTCGCCTGCTGCTGCATTTGGCGGTAATGCTCCAGCGATTCGGCGAAGTTGTCGCTGGAATTGTAGGAACTGCCCACGCATTGGTGGCCGAAAGCCAGGGCCAGCGCATTGCGGCTGCGGCGCGCCAGGTCCAGCGTGCGCAGGCAGGCGTCCACCGATTCCTCCAGTTTGCCGAAGCGGGTGTAGGTCATGGCCAGGCGCAGCATGGCTTCGGCCAGCAGGTCCGGCCGCTCCACCCCTTCCAGCACCTTGACGGCCTGGTTGGTGACGGCGATCAGGCGGTCGAACTTGCCTTCGTTGACCGTATTCAGGGAGATCACCAGGTAGGCTTCGGCCTGGCCGACGCGGTCCCCGCTGCGCTCGGCCAGCGCCAGGGCGCGATCGGCGAATCGGGCAGCGGCGCCGGTTTCCGCCCGGTACAGCGCGATGCGCGCCTGCAGGTTGAGCAGGCGCGCGCGGTCTGGCGCGGTGGCCGCGGCGGGCAAGTCCGCAGCCAGCCGGGCCGCCCGCGCCGCCGCTTGCGCGGTGTCGTTTTCGGCCAGCTGGCGCACCGCTTGCGCTTCGGCGCGCCAGGCTTCGAGCGGCATGGCGCACGCCGGCGCCGCCAGCATCCAGCACAGGGGCAGGACGGCCCAGGCGGCCCATGCCGCGCGCTTGCCCCCTTGCCATGCCATGCCCGGCCCTCCCGGCGTCGTCCCCATAGCTTGCAGGATGACAGATTTGTCCTGACAAGCCCATAGGGAAATCCCTAATTATCCCTACTTTCAGTAACGCATCGTTGCGCTCACCCCGATCTGGCGGTCGTTCATCCAGCTCGACTGGTGGCGTTGCGGGACGCTGAAATAGGCGCGGCGCACGGTATTCAGCAAGTTGCCGCCCTCCAGGGCCAGCGTCCAGCGCTCGCTGAGCCGGTAGCGCAGCGAGGCGTCGAGCCAGCCGTAACTGTCGACATATTGCGGCAAGGTGCCGATGCCGGTGAAGGTGGCGGTCCCGGCCAGGAAGCGCGAACGCCAGTTGTAGGCGGCGCGCGCCGACCACGGGCCGTACTCGTACATCAGCACCGCGTTGGCGCTTTGGCGCGACAGGTTTTGCAGCGGGATGTCGGCGCCCACGGCGGCACTGGGGGTGGCGCTGTCCACGTAAGTGAAGTTGAGCTGCACACCAAGGCCGCGCCAGGCGCCCGGCAAGCGCTCGAAGAATTGCTGATAAGACAATTCGGCACCCTTGATACGGCCCGGGTTGGCATTTTGCGGGCGCGTCACCTGGTACGTCACGCCATCGTAGGTTTCCGGCGCCGTGCGGTTGAGGACGAAGCCATCGACCCATTTCCAGAACACGGTGGCGGTGAACATGCCCTGTCCCGGCCAATAGCGTTCCCAGGCCAGGTCCAGGTTGCGCGAACGCACCGGCTCCAGTGCCGGGTTGCCGGCCGTGCCGGTGCTGCTGGCCGGGTTGATCACGTTGCGGAACAGCGTCAACGACGGCTGCAGCTGGTCGAAGGTGGGCCGCGCCAAGGTTTTCGATACGGCGGCGCGCCAGGCGCTGTCGCCACCGGGGCGGTAGCGCAGGTTGGCGCTGGGCAGCCAGTCGGTGCCGCTGCTGTCCATGGCCACCGGGGCGAAGCCGCCGCCCAGGGCGGCGCGCATGCCATCGGCTTCGCTGCGCACGTGCACGGCGCGCAGGCCGGCATTGCCATCGAGCGGCAAGCCGGCAGCGCGGAAGCTGCCCATCAGCCAGGCCGAGGTATTGCGTTCTTCGAAAGACCAGATGCCCGGCGCGCCATTGGCCGGCACGGCGGCCGTCACGCCCAACTGGCGGCGCAAGGCCAGCGGGTCGCGCGCCAGGGCCAGGCTGCCGGCCAGGTAGCCGTCCAGGCTGGCCACGCCTTCGCCGGGGAACAGGCTACCGGCCGGGCTGGCGACCAGGGTATCCGTCAGCGCGCCGGCCGGCACATTGGCGGCGGCCGTGGCGCCGATCACGCCGCTGCCATTGTCGGCGCCGCGTCGCGCCAGCCGCACGCCGGCCGCCAGCGTGTGCAGGAAGCTGCCGGGGCGCGACCATTCGGCATCGACGCGCGCCGCGTTCAAATCGCCGTGGAACGGGCGCAGCGTGTACAGCATGCTGCCGTAGCGGTAGCGGGACGGGTCGCCAGCGTCGAATTCGTAGGCGGTGGCGGGAATGCCGCCGCGCCAATCCTGGCTGAAACGCGGCAGCGTGGCGCCCACGCTGGTGCCGGAGAAGACCAGGTTCTGGAAGGCGGTCGTACGGCTGAGGTCAGCGTGCACGGTCAGCTGCCCATTGCGCCAGCTGCCGCCCAGTGCCAGCTGGCGGTCGCGGTTGACCGTGTCGCGCGCAAAGCTGAGGATACTCAGCGATGAATTGATCCACGCGACGCTTTGCAGATAGGGTGTCCCGGGGAACAGGCTCACGCTGCCGGGCACCGCATTGGGCGAAGCCGCCGCATTGGCCTGCCAGGTATCCTGCAGGGTCTTGAACTGGGCGTAGCTGCCTTCGGCATACAGTTCCAGTCCCGGCTGCGGGCGCCATTGCAGGGCGAAGTTGGCCGCTTCGCGCCGGCGCCGGCCCAGGCTGGCCGATTCCGTGCTGCCATTGGGGGCGACCACCGTCTGGTCCGGCACCAGGTCGGGACGCAGCACCGGGTTGCCGCTGCTCTTCTGGTCTTCGCGCCAGGCGCGGCGCTGGCTGGAAAGGCCGAGCAGCGCGCCGAACTCGCCGCCGCCCAGGCGCCAGCGCTGGCTGCCCAGGACGCTGAACTGCGGCGCGCTGCCGCCAGCCAGGTCGCCGTGCACCTGGCGCGCGGTGGCTGCCAGCACGCTCTCCTGGAAGTCGAAGGGGCGGCGCGTGCGCAAGTCGACCGAACCGCCGATGCCGCCTTCCAGCTGGCTGGCGTTGGACGTCTTGTGCACGGCGATGGCATTCACCATTTCCGCCGGCAAGTCGGCGAAGTCCACGGAACGCTGCTGGGCGGCGCCGGTCAAGCCGGCGGTGAATACTTCGCGTCCATTGATGGTGGTTTCCAGCTGCGTCAAACCGCGGATGGCCACCGCCGACGCTTCGCCGCGGTCGCGCATGATCTGCACGCCCGGCACGCGCTGCACCGCGTCGTTGACGCTGAAGTCGGGCAGCTTGTCGATATCGTCCGCCACCACGGCGTCGACGACGCCCTCGCCTTGGCGGCGCAGCTGGCGCGCCGACTCCAGGCTGGCGCGCTGGCCACTCACCACCACAGTGGGCAGCGGCGCATCGTCGCCGCGCGCACTGGCTGCCACGCAGCCTGACAGTACCAGCCAGACGGCGGCCTGCTTTCCAGATTGCCCCATTCCTCACCCCTTGTTGTTGTTCGCATCATCAGTCTGGCAACGTTGCCAAGCGGGCCACATCTTTGCCTAAGAATACCAATCCGTCAACATCAGGAATTCCTTACGATACAAGGCTTCCTTCCTTACACGCAAATCAGGATGGGCCGATGTTGCGCCGGCCGCATACTTGCCAAGATGCGCGCTTGCAACGTTGAAAGGATGAACCATGAAAACACGCATCTCCCTCACCCTCGGCGCCTTCCTGCTGGCCGGCACCGCATTCGCCGCCGATACGCCGGCCCACTGGAGCTATGAAGGCGCCCACGGTCCCAAGCACTGGGGCAGCATGCAGGCCGACTACAGCACCTGCAAACTGGGCCACCAGCAATCGCCGATCGATATCCGCACCACCAAAAAAGAGAAACTGCCGGCGCTGGAATTCGCCTACCAGCCATCGCCGCTGAAAATCGTCGACAATGGCCACACCATCCAGGTCAACTATGCCCCGGGCAGCAGCGTGACCATCGGCGGCGTGCGCTACGACCTGCTGCAATTCCACTTCCACAAGCCAAGCGAAGAGCGCATCAACGGCCGCAGCTACCCGATGGTGGCGCACCTGGTGCACAAGAACGCCGAGGGCAAGCTGGGCGTGGTCGCCGTGCTGTTCAAGCAAGGCGCCGAAAACCCACTGGTCAAGACGCTGTGGGATGCACTGCCAACCGAAAAGGGCCAGCAGCAGGAACCGGCCGGCGTCAGCATCGATATCGCATCGCTGCTGCCGCAGGTCCAGGGCTACTACAACTTCCAGGGTTCACTGACTACCCCGCCATGCAGCGAGGAAGTGAACTGGTTCGTGCTGAAGCAGCCGGTTGAAATGTCGGCCGCCCAGCTGAAGCGCTTTGCGGCCCTGTACAAACATAACGCCCGCCCGGTCCAGCCGCTGAACGGCCGTACCGTGCTGGAGAGCCAGTAATCAGCGTTTGTAGACGCCGGCGCACACCACATTCTCGCCCGAGCGCTCGCAGTACATGCGCTTGGGCAGGATGTTCTTGCTGATCGGGTCGAGGAAGCTGTAATCCTGCCAGAAGCTGGGCTTCTGTTTGGCCAGCTCGATCCGTTCGCGGATGAAGGACTTGCCGTCCGCGTCGCGCAAGGCGATCAAATCCTTGCCCACCATTTTCGGGTTCTGGCCATGCGCCAGTACCTTGCCGTTCATGTCGTACACCACGGGGTACAGGTCGCCCCGCACCCAGGCCTGATCCTTGGCCGTGATGGCGTCGAATACCTTGGCACCCTCCTTGCCGATCGCCGCCACGGCCTTCGCCACCAATTGCTCCGCATCGCGCGGCGTGGCGTATTCTTCGGCCGCCTGCGTCGCCAGCGGCAGCAGCAGCGCCGCCATATAAACTGCCTTGTTCATTTCATCTCCTCCTCGATCCGGGTGATTTAAAGATAGCAAGAAGCCGAGCCGCACATGCATCAAGCATTCCTGATTCTTCAGTCAGGACTTCCCTACATACAAAGGCCGGACAGCAATATAGAATCTGCAACATTGCCGCCGCCGGCGGCCCGTCCATAGGGAAATGTATGAAGCCAACGCTCGACATCAAGACCCGCTTTGCCATCCTGCTTGCTTGTTTTGCCCTCGGTTTTTTTGCCTACGGCGCCTGGTCATTGAAGGTGCTGCGCGAGCTGCGCGTCAACGGGCCGTTGTATGAACACATCATCCAGAGCAAGGACCTGGTGGCCGATATCCTACCGCCGCCGGAATACATCATCGAGTCCTACCTCACCGCCTACCAGTTGCTGGAAGCCGGCGACAAGGCGCGCCAGGACCAGCTGCTGCAGCGCATGCAGGCCCTGAAGGCCGACTACGACACGCGCCACCAGTTCTGGCTCAAGCAGGAACTGGAACCGGCTTTGCGGCAAGCCTTCCTGAAGGAGGCGCACGAACCGGCGCTGGCCTTCTACGCGGAGGCCGAGCGCGAACTCATCCCCGCCATCCGCAGCGGCGACAAGGCGGCCGCCGAAGCGGCGATGGGCAAGCTGCACGGGCTATATGCCCGGCACCGCCAGGCTGTCGACAAGGTGGTGGAAATGGCCAACAAGCGCGTGGCCGACGATGAAAGCGCTGCGCGCCAGCGCATCGAAAGCGCCAGCTGGCAGCTGGTGGCGATCCTCGTGCTGGCGATGGCGGCAGGCATCGGCGTGGCGCTGCAAATCCTGCGCAAGCTGTTCCAACAGCTTGGCGGCGACCCGGCACAGGCGGCGGCACTGGCAGGCCGCATCGCGGGCGGCGACCTGACGGTCGGCATCGAGCTGCGCGCAGGCGACGACAGCAGCCTGCTGCATGCCATGCAGGGCATGCGCGACAACCTGGCGCGCCTGGTCGCGCAAGCACGCAGCGCCACCGATGCGATTTCCACCGCCTCCGCCCAGATCGCCAGCGGCAACCAGGACCTGGCCGCACGCACTTCCTCGCAAGCCGGGGCGCTGGAGGAAACCGCCAGCTCGATGCAGGGCTTGACCGAAACCGTGGCCGGCAACGCCGCGCACGCGCAGCAAGCCAACCAGCTGGCCGGCCACGCAGCCGAAACGGCGCGGCGCGGCAGCGAAGTGGTGGGGCAGGTGGTGCAGAGCATGGGCGCCATCAACGCTTCCTCGCGCCGCATCGCCGACATCATCGGCGTGATCGATGGCGTGGCGTTCCAGACCAATATCCTGGCCCTGAATGCCGCCGTGGAAGCGGCGCGCGCGGGCGAACATGGGCGCGGCTTTGCCGTGGTCGCTTCCGAGGTACGCGCGCTGGCCCAGCGCTCGGCCGCCGCGGCGCGGGAAATCAAGGCGCTGATCGACGATTCCGTGCAGCATGCCGATGCGGGCAGCCGCCTGGCCGACCAGGCCGGCGCCACCATGCAGGACGTGCTGGCCAGCATCGAGCGCGTGACCGGCATCATGGGCGACATCAGTGCCGCCAGCACGCAGCAAAGCGGCGGCATCGCGCAAGTGCACCGCGCCATCAGCGATATGGATGCGGCGACCCAGCAGAACTCCGCCCTGGTGGAGGAAGCCGCCGCCGCTGCCGCGTCCATGCATGAACAGGCGGGCCAGCTGGTGGAAGTGGTGAGCGTGTTCCGTGTCGGGCAGGTCCAGCCACAGGCTGCCCTGCACGCCGCTGCCACGCCCCGCCGCAGTCCCCCGCCACGCCGCCTCAAGCGCGCCGCCTGAACGAATCAAGCGGTTTCAGATCTTGCGGTAAATCGCTGGCGCGACCATTTCCACCGCGCTGGTGATGTCGTTCAAGCTTTCGGCGTGGCCGATCAGGAAATGGCCGCCGGGGCGCAGTTGCGACAGCACGCGGGCCACCACGCGGCGCTTGGTGTCGTTGTCGAAATAAATCATCACATTGCGCAGGAACACCAGGTCGAACTGGCCCAGCTGCGGCAGCGGCTCGTTGAGGTTGACCTGGGCGAACTGCACGCGCGTGCGCAGGCTACGGTCGACCAGCAGGGTGCCCTGCTGCTTGCCCATCCCTTTCAGGCAGAAGCGCCGCAAGTACGGCGCCGGGATATTCCGTGCGCGTTCGCTGGCATAGTGCCCCGCGCGCGCCCTTTGCAGCACTCGCAGGCTGATGTCCGAGCCGAGCACTTCCCACGGCCGATCCGGCTGGCAGTCGGCCAGCACCATGGCGATGCTGTAAGCCTCTTCGCCGCTGGAACTGGCGGCGCTCCACACGCGCAGCGGATCGCGCGCCGCGGCCGCTTGCGCCGCCAGGAAGTCGAAGTGGCGCTGCTCGCGGAAAAAATAGGTCTCATTGGTGGTCAGCAGGTCGACGGCGGCCTGCACTTCCGCCGGCGCCGTGCCGCTGATGAGCAGGCGGAAGTAATCGCCATAGCTGCCCATGCCGCATTCGCGCAGGCGCTTGGACAGACGGCCGCTGACCAGTGCCTTCTTGGCCAGCGTCATGCGGATGCCGGCCGCTTCGTAGATGAAGGCCTGGAAGTGGGCGAATTCGCGGTCGCTAAGGGCGGCCGCGCCAGCGCCGGTGCCCCCGCTCATGCGGGTTCGGCATCCGCCTGCACGGCGGCACTGGCTTCGGCCAACTGGGCGATTTCATCCATCGCCAGCACCCGCGCCACATCCAGCAGGATCACGAACTTGCCATTCAGCTTGCCCATGCCGGCAATGAAATCGGTCGGGATGCGCACCCCGAACGAAGGCGCCGGTTCGATTTCCGCGTCGGGGATTTCCAGCACGGCGCTGACCGAATCGACCAGCACGCCCAGCACTTGCTGCTCGCCGTCGAATTCGATCTCGACGATGACGATGCAGGTGCGCTTGGTCACTTCGCTGGCGCGGCGGCCGAAGCGCACCGCCAGGTCCATCACCGGCACCACCGCACCGCGCAGGTTGATCACGCCGCGCACGCTGGCCGGCATCATCGGCACTTCGGTCACGCCGCCGAACTCGATGATTTCCTTGATC
>CAMLRG010000153.1 GCA_946482335.1 uncultured Duganella sp.
TGGGTTCCTGACCCCAGGGTGGACAATTTCGTCAATGGAGGTTGACAACCGCGGGCACGTCAACTATCGTTGACGCATGGCGAACCTGCAGACTTTACCTTCCCCCGACGATCCCGCCGAGGCATTGGCGGCTGTCGTGGCCTTGCGTTTGATGGCCGACCGGCTCGAACGCAGCGCCGTCGATGCCGCGCTCGAGCAAGGCTGGAGCTGGGCGCAAATTGCGCAAGCGCTCGGCGTGTCGAAACAGGCGGCACATAAGCGGCTGGCCCGGTCCAACGATCAATAGGAGCTTTCTCATGTTCAGCAGCATCAAACGCCGCCTGCACGATATGGCGACCATCAAATCCCTTTGCACGGCGGCCGAGCGGCATGCGAACGCGGAGGGCTTGAGGCAGCCGGGCGCCGAGCATTTCGTGCTGGCGGCGCTGGAACTGCCGGAGGACAGCGCGGCAGCCGTCTTCCGCCGCCTGCAGGCCGATCCGGCGCAGTTCCGCGCGGCCGTGGAAACGCAATACCGGCAGGCGCTGGCCGGCGTCGGCATCGGTATGGACGCAAGCGGCGCGCCGGGCAGCAATCCTTTGCCGGCCGCGGCGCCCGTCGCGCCGGGCGACGGCGTCTACCACGCCGGCGCGTCGGGCCAGGACCTGATGCGGGAGCTGGCGGCGCTGGATAAATCCGGCCGCCCCCTGCTCGGCGCGCACGTGCTGTTGGCGGCTAGCACGGCACGGCACGGCGTGGCGCCGCGCGCGCTGCGTGCCATGGGCATCGCGCCTGCCGCGCTGGCCGACGCGGCGCAGGCGGAGATCCAGGACCATGGCTGACGGCGCGCCGCTGCGGCGTTACGACGCCATCGTTGTGGGCAGCGGCCCGGGCGGGGCCAGCGTCGCCCAGACCCTGGCGCGGCAGGGGCAGCGCGTGCTGGTGCTGGAACAGGGCAGCGCCGCCCCGTTGCGCGGGACGCTGGCGCAGATGGCCGGCATCGGCGCCATTCCCGGCAAGGGTGCCTTCTTCCACCGCGACGCTTCGCTGCTGGTGCGCGGCCTGACGGCGGGCGGCACGTCGACCCTGAATTTCGCCACCGCCGCCGCGCCGCCGCTGGAGCGCTTTGCGGCGCTGGGCATCGAGCTGGCGCCGGCGCTGGCGGAGTGCCGCGCGGAGTTGCCGGTCGGCCCCTTGCCGGACGAGCTGCTGGGCCCCATGGCCCGCCGCATCATGCAGGGCGCCCTGGCCGCCGGCCTGCCCTGGCATAAGCTGGACAAGATGATCCGCCCCGCCATCTGCCGCAGCGGCTGCTGGCGTTGCGTGTACGGCTGCCCTTACGGCGCGAAATGGACGGCGCGCGACCTGCTGGACGAAGCGCGCCTGCGCGGCGCCCATCTCCTCGACCAGGCGCGCGCGACGCGCGTGCTGCTGGAGCAGGGGCGCGCCATCGGCGTCGAGTACGAACGCGCCGGCGCCCTGCACAGCGTGCGCGCCGGCGCGGTGGTGCTGGCCGGCGGCGGCATCGGCAGCCCGCGCCTGCTGCATGCTTCGGGCCTGGCGCCGCGCAGCCTGCCCTTCTTCAGCGACCCGGTGGTGGCGGTGATGGGTACGGTGGACGGTCTCGCCACCGCCGACGGCAGCGACGCCGGCGCCGAAGTGCCGATGGCGGCCGGCATGGCGCTGGAGGAGGAAGGCTTGTCCTTCGCCGACCTGACCCTGCCCAAGCCGATGTACCAGGCCTTCGCCCTGCAGGTCGGCCGGGTCGACCGCCTGTTCGCCCACCGCCGCACGCTCAGCATCATGGTCAAGATCCGCGACCTGGCCGGCGGCGGCATCGGGCCGCGCTGGGTCGACAAGACGCTGCAGCCGGAGGACCGGGCACGCTTCCGGCGCGGCACGGCGCTGGCGCGGCGCATCCTGGCCGAAGCGGGCGCGCGCCACGTGTTCCAGAGCTGGCATTTCGCCGCCCATCCCGGCGGCGCGCTGGCGCTCGGCGGCGCGGGGCCGGCCGCCGTCGACCGCGACTTGCGCGGCGGCGCGGCCGGCCTGTACGTGTGCGACGCCTCGGTACTGCCGGCCCCCTGGGGCTTGCCGCCGACCCTTACCCTGCTTGCACTCGGCAAGCGGCTGGGGCGCCGACTACAGGATGTTCTGTAGTCAGAATACTTCAATTTTATCGCGATTTTTGCTGCGTTTACGCCACAGAGCAAGCGTGCGCGTAGTCAAACTACTCCATACTGGCCGCTCCAAAACCTAAAAAAGGAACGACTATGGAGACCCAGCGCAACACCTTGATCGCCGCCATCCTGGCCGCCTGCACCCTGCACGCGCAGGCCGCGCCCGACACCGCGGTCGGCAACCGCCAAGGCTTCAACACGGACGTGATCTACCAGATCGTGACCGACCGCCTGGCCGACGGCAACGCCGCCAACAACCCCACCGGCAGCGCTTTCAGCGCCGGCTGCGCGCAGAAAAAGCTGTTCTGCGGCGGCGACTGGAAAGGCATCCAGAACAAGATCGAGGATGGCTACCTGACCGGCATGGGCATCACCGCCATCTGGATTTCGCAGCCGGTGGAAAACATCACCGCGGTGCTGAACTACTCCGGCACCAACAGCACCGCCTACCACGGTTACTGGGCGCGCGACTTCAAGCGCCCCAACCTGGCCTTCGGCACGCTGGCCGATTTCACCAATATGGTCAACGCGGCGCACGCCCGCAACATCAAGGTGGTGATCGACTTCGCCCCCAACCACACCTCGCCGGCTTCGCAAAGCGATGCCAGCTTCGGCGAGAACGGCAGGCTGTACGACAACGGCGCCCTGCTGGCGGGTTACAGCTCGGACCCGAACGGCTACTTCCACCATCACGGCGGCACCGACTTCTCCACGCTGGAAAGCGGCATCTACCGCAACCTGTTCGACCTGGCCGACATCAACCATAACAGCGCCGCCATGGATGCCTACATGAAGGCCGCCATCAAGGTGTGGCTGGACCTGGGCATCGACGGCATCCGCATGGATGCGGTCAAGCACATGCCGTTCGGCTGGCAAAAGAACCTGATGGCCTACATCCACGGCTACAAGCCGGTGTTCACCTTCGGCGAATGGTTCCTGGGCGAGAACGAAGTCGACCCGGCCAACCATTACTTCGCCAACCGCAGCGGCATGAGCCTGCTGGACTTCCAGTTCGCGCAGAAGGTGCGGCAAGTGTTCAAGGATGGCAGCGCGAACATGACCTCGCTCAACCAGATGGTGGGCGATACCGCCAGCCAGTACGACCACGTGGGCGACCAGGTGACCTTCATCGACAACCACGACATGCCGCGCTTCCAGGTGGCCGGCGCCAGCGGCCGCAAGCTGGAACAGGCACTGGCCTTCACCCTCACGTCGCGCGGCGTGCCAGCCATCTACTACGGCACCGAGCAATACATGCAGGGCACCGGCGACCCGGACAACCGCGCCATGATGACGTCCTTCTCCACCACCACCGCCGCCTACAGGCTGGTGGCGCGCCTGGCGCCGCTGCGCAAGTCGAACCCTGCCATCGCCTACGGCACCACGCAGCAGCGCTGGGTCAACAACGATGTGCTGATCTTCGAGCGCAACTTCGGCAACAACGTGGCGGTGGTGGCCATCAACCGCAACCTCAGCACCGGCACGCCGATCAGCGGCTTCATCGCCGGCCTGCCGGCGGGCAGCTATACCGACGTGCTGAACGGCCTGGGCTTCAACGGCAACAACATCACCGTCGCCGCCAACGGTGCGGTCAGCAACTTCACGCTGGCACCGGGCGCCATCGCAGTCTGGCAGTACACGGCGGCGGCAACCGCGCCCAAGCTGGGCCACGTGGGGCCGAACATGTCCATGCCGGGCAAGACCGTCACCATCGACGGCCGCGGTTTCGGCGCCACCAAGGGCACGGTGAAGTTCGGCAGCACGGTGGTCAGCGGCGCCAATATCCTGTCCTGGGAAGACACCCAGATCAAGGTCCTGGTGCCCAGCGTGGCGGCCGGCATGAGCAGCGTGAGCATCGTCACGGCGGGCGCCGTGAGCAGCGACACCTGGGGCAATTTCGAGATCCTGAGCGGCCCGCAGGTGACGGTGCGCTTCGTGGTCGGCAACGCCACCACGGTGCCGGGCGAGAATGTCTACCTGACCGGCGACAAGTTCGAACTGACCAACTGGAGCGCCACCGCGCCGCTTGGCCCGCTGTTCAACCAGGTGGTGTACGCCTACCCGAACTGGTACACCGACGTCAGCGTGCCCGCCGGCACCGCGATCAGCTACAAGTTCCTCAAGAAGAGCGCCAACCCCACCGTGTGGGAAGGCGGCAACAACCACACCTTCACCACCCCGGCCAGCGGCACGGCCACGGTGAACGTGAACTGGCAGCCATAACTCAAGGCTGCCAGCGCAGGACCGAGCGCTGCGTTGCGAGGTAGAGCGTGCCCTTGCCGTCCACGGCAAGGGCACGCAATTTGCCGACTTCGCTGAACAGGTCATTTGCCAGCGTGGTGACGTCGCCGTTGGCCGACAGCTTGCGCAGCAGGCCATCGTCGAGGAAGTACAGGTGGTTGCCGGCGTCTGCCACCGCGTGCGTGATGTACCGGAAGCGCGCCAGCAGGGCGGCGCCATCGTTGCTGCCCTTGCGTTCGCGGTTGCCGGCCGCCAGCCACTGGTAGCCGTCGGCGCCGACGCGCGTCATGTAATGGCCATGCAGCATGAACACCTCGTCGCTGGGCGCCACCAGCACGTCACCGCAGCCATCCGTCCCCTTCAGCACCGTCTTGCGGGCCACGCCGCGCGGGCGGATGCGCCACAGCACATTGTCGGCGCAATACCAGGCCTGGCCGGAAGCATCGGCCGCCATGCGGTGCCGGCCCAGGCCCGGCAGGATGAACGGTTCGGCGTCCTGTGCCACATAGGCCCAGATACGGCGCAACGCCGGCAGCAAGCCGGTCTGCTCGGGCGCCATGCCTGGCGGGCCGCTGACCAGCGAAATCATGCCTTCCGCGCTGACGCCGGCCAGCGCGCCATTGGCGGTCACGAACACGCCGGTGCTGGAACGGGCCGCCAGCACGCCGTGCAGGTCGACCTGGGCTGGCGTGCGCGTATCGCGCAGCTTGTGGAAACCGCCTTCCTGCAGCAGGGTGCGGACCTCGCCTTCCTTGCCGATGCGGCGCAGCTGGTCGCCATCGAGCACGTACAGTGCGCCGTCGCGGCCGACGGCCAGCTCGGTGATGTCGCTGAAACGGGCTTGCAACGCCGGGCCGTCGCGGTTCAGCGACGCGGCGTATTGCAGGGCCAGTGGCCGGGCCTTGCCGCTGGCATCCCAGCTGGCGCCCGCTTGCGGCCCGGCCAGCAGCAGGTGCAGGCTGCCGCGCCGGTCGACGGCGACGCCTGACAGGTCGCCCGTCACGTCGCCGGCGCCCAGCAGCGGCACGATCATGCCGTTGCGCTCGATGCGGTAGATGGTGCCCGCGGCCGGCACCGTGGCCAGCAGGCGGCCTTGCCCATCGGTGGCCAACTGCCCGGCGGGCATGTCGCCCTTGGGCGGCAGCACGGGCATGCTCGGGGCCAGGTAGCGGCGCAGGCATTTTCCGCGCCGGCACGCGGGGTCCGCGCCTGCCGGCATCGTGGCAGCGCGCTCGTCCCCAATGTCCGCCTCGCCTGCAGGGCCGCTGCCGGCCACCGTCGACGCGGCGCCGGACAGCAAGCCGCGCACGGCAGCGCCGACACTGCCTTTCCCCGCATCCGGCCCGGTGGGTGCGCCCACATCGGCAGCAGCCCGCGACCGGGCTTGCATCCCGGCTTGCAGGTCGGCCTGCGGCACGCCCCGCGCTGCGGCCTGGACGTCCAATGCCTGCCAGCTGCCATCGGCGCCGATGCGCAGCGCCGTCGCCGCATCATGCACCACCGCTGCGCCGCGCGCATCGACCGCCACGCCCTGGGGCTGCAGCGGCAAGCGCTGCGCCACGGTGCCGACCACGCCGTCGGGCGCAATCCTGCGCAAGGCACTGTTGCCGGCATCGGCCACCAGCAAGCCGCCCGACGCGTCGAGCGCCAGCCCCGCCGGCTGCCTGAATTGTGCCGCGACGCCCCTGCCATCCTGCCGGCCCGCCGTACCGGCCTGCCCCGCCACCGTCCTGACCTCGCGGGCCGGCGTGACCGCCTTGACCACATGGTTGCCGGCATCGGCAACATAGACCGTGCCGTCGCCGGCGACCGCCAGTCCGGCCGGCGCGATGAAGCGGCCGGGCAGTGCATCCAGCCTGCCGTCGGGCCGCATCGCCCGCACCACCGCGCCATCGGTGAAGTAGACCGTGCCATCGCCCCCCACGGCAATGCCGCGCGGCGCATCCAGCGGCGCGGCATGCAGGGCAACGGGCGCTCCCGCCACCACTTCCCAGCTGGCGGCACGGGCGGTATGGGACAGCAGGATTGCCGCCGCGGCGGCGCACAGGCGTTTCTTATTCATCCAGCGGACGGGCGGTGGGAAGGCGCAACAGGTAAACCGTCACGCCGCAGGCGACCAGGAGCAACAAGATGCGCAGCGGGACGAAGGGTACTTTGTACATGGAATAAATCATCGATGGCCACATCATCGCCAGCGCCAATACCTTGCCGCGCAAGGGGATGCCGCGCCCATCTTCATAATCGCGCAGGTAGCGCCCGAAGCGCCCGTGGTTGCGCAGCCAGTTGTGCAGCTTGTCCGAACTGCGTGCAAAGCAGGCCGAGGCCAGCAACAGGAAAGGCGTGGTCGGCAGCAGCGGCAGGAATACGCCCAGCACCGCAAGGGCCAGGAACAGGCAGCCGAACGTGACCAGCAAAGGTTTCAACATGGCGCTAGTGTAACAGCCCATACCCGCGCCTGTGCCCCGCCATCGAAACCGGACCGCTGGCCGTTGGCGCCAGCGCCGAACATCAGGTCACGATCACCCGTGAGTGGGCGTGCTGCACCTCGCGGTGATCGGCCGCGTCGCACGTGCCGAAGCTGGCCATGGGGTAGGCGCAGAACAGGGGGAACGATTCGCGCTGGCACAGCTGCGTCCACATATGCTCCAGGCGCATGGTGGCGCGGTACAAGCCGTCCTCCCACAGCAGGGCGACCATTTCGCCGAAGGCACGCACCGACGGGCGCGTTTCGCGCGCCTTGGCCAGCAGTTCCCCCACCATCGCCTGGAAACGCGCTTCCGCCGGCCAGCCGTCGAACATGAAGCGCGCCAGGCAGGCACGCGCGTCGCGCACGATGTACTGCCCGCGCGAGCTTGCGGCCGCGACGTTGACACCGTTGCGTTCTATGCGTTCGGCGAGCGCCGCCCGGTGTTCGGGCGTGGCGATGACGATGATGGCATCGTTCTGGCGGAAGCCTGCCATGACGAACGCTTCCAGCATGTCGAGGAAGGATTCTTCACTTTCATACATTTGCACACTGTGGTCGCAGCGTGAAGTGTGCTGCCAGAATTCCTCGATCGCTGCCTGCTGCGTTACCTGCATCGCCTTCACTCCTTAAAAAGATGAGCAAGGGTAGCAGATTGGAATGGACAAAAGATGCACGCATTGTCACGTGTGCAGGTGGACCGCCAGCCAGAGGGCGCCGTCCGATACCTGAAGCACCGTGTGCGGGGTGCGCGACGGCAGGAACAGGTAATCCCCCGCCCGCAACGGCAGCTCGCGCCCCGCCACATCCAGCCGCGCCTCCCCCTGCAGCAGCACCACCCATTCGTCCTGCTCCTGCACATACTCCTGCGACGCGATCCTGGACGTGCTGACGATGCGCTCGATCACCAGGCCCCGGTGCGACAGCAAGGTGTCAAAGCGCTCGCCCGTCGCCGGCGGCAGTGCATCCTCGTACAGATTTCCCATTTCCATTTCCCTGTCCGGTACGCGCCATCATGGCCGGCGTAGCATACACCTTGCCCTGCGCATCGATCAGCATAGCCTCTTTCAGGCCAAGGCGCTGCGCCATGGCGCACCAGCCCTCTGGGCCGACCACGAACAAGGGTTTGGAATTGCCGTCCGAACGCAGGCCGGCATCGGGGCCGCCGGAGGTGATGATGGTGACCGACGCCACCAGGTCGACCGTCTGCCCGGTGCGGCCATCGATGATGTGGGCGTGCCGTTTGCCATCCTTCATGAAATAGCGTTCATAGTCGCCGCTGGTGCCGATCGCCTCGTTGTCATGCAAGGCGACGCGCGCCACCGCCTGCGGGCCCCGCGGATCGCGGATGCCGACGGTCCACGGCCGCGCCCCCGGCCGGCCGATGGCGATCATATTGCCGCCCACGTTCACCAGCGCCGCCTTGACGCGCGCCTGGCGCAGGATGTGGGCGGCGCGGTCCAGCGCGTACCCCTTGGCATAACCGCCCAGGTCCAGCATCACGCTGCGGTTGCTGCTGGTGATGCGCGTGCCGTCGAAGTGCAGGTCGGCCATGCGCGGCCTGGCCCGCACCAGCTGCGCGATCTGCGCCGGCGGCGGCCCGCCCGCCGTGATGTCGTTTTTCTGGAAACCCCACAGCCGGACCAGGCGTCCGATCGCGGGGTTGAAGGTGTCGCCCGAGCGCGCCGACAGCGCCGCCGCGGAACGCAGCAGGAATACCATCTCCTGGTCGGCCTCGAACGGCTGGCCGCGCGCAATGGCATCGTTGAGCGCCGTCAGCTGGCTAGGCTGCCAGGCGTGGTACTTGTGGTGCAGGCGGTCGAATTCGCGCAGCACGGCCGCCGCCTGCGCCCGCGCGGCCGCCTCGGAAGGCCCGTAGATGCTGACTTCCACCTGCGTCCCGAACACATGGCCCTGGACGCGGTGCACCGCGTCCTTGCTACCGCACGCCGCCAGGACCGGCAGCAGCGCGGCGCAGGCCAACAGCCGCCGGCGCCGCATGGTCAGGTCTTGATCATGAAGTCGATGGCGGCCTTCACCTCATCGTCCTTCAAGCCCGGGTTGCCGCCCTTGGGCGGCATCATCTTGAAGCCGTTCAAGCCGTGCGCATACAGCATTTCCTTGCCCTGCTTGACGCGCGGCGCCCAGGCGGCCTTGTCGCCCGCCTTGGGGGCCCCCAGCACGCCGGCGGCGTGGCAGGACGCGCAGTTGGCGGCATAAACCTTCTCGCCGTTCACGCCACCTTTCGCAGCAGGCGCGGCGGCCATGGCGGCCGGCGCCAGGATGGCGGCGGCGATGGCGATACTGAACTTAGTGGATGCTTTCATGCTTGTCTTCCTCTTGGTTGGTGGGTGAAACCTTGTCTGCGGCCGGCTGCAGCGCGGCCGCCTGGAGCTGGCCGTAAGCGAGCACACGGCCGCCTTCGCGCGCGGCGAAGGATTGCGCATCTTCCTGGCGGGCGAAAGTGGCGACGGTCGACCCCATCGCGCCCTGCGCGCGGCTGCCCGTCACATAGAACGCATGGCGCGCGTCGATCCAATGGCCGCGCGGCTTATGCCAGTCGGCCTTGCCCATGTCCTGCACGTACGCGGCGCCGATGCGATGCCGGCCATCCCCGCTGGACAGGACTTCGAGCAGTTCGCCCAGGCTGCAGAAATAGTCGATATGGCCGCCTTTGAACACGATCTGCGCTTTCGGCCCGGGATAGTCGTGCAGGCTCATGCCGTCCAGTGCGCAGACGGCATCGTCGGGCGGATCGGCCGCGGCCAGCGGTTGCCCGGCCTCGCCGCAGGCGGCCAGCATCAGCAGCGCCGCCAGGGCGGCTGTGCGCGTCCATGTCATTTGAACCTCCATGCGGCAATGGCGAAGGGAATGGCGATCCAGGCCAGCATGACGCCGGCCAGCAAGGCCGGATCGGTCATGTGCTCCGGCATCACCGTGGCCAGGCCGTACAAACCCTGCACCTGGTCGGAACTGAAGATGTTCAGCAGGCGGAACACGTCGGCCGGATTCAGCATCAGCAAGGCGCCGAACATGCTGCTGTCCAGCGCGCCCTGCGACAGCACCAGCACGCCCATCAGCACCATATCGAACACCAGCACGAACAGGAACCACAGGCCGATGGCCAGGCCGCTGGCGCGGATGCGGTTGTGCGCCAGGACGGACAGGCAGAGCGACAGGCTGAGGAAGGCCAGTCCGAGCAGGATGGCGCTGCCGGCGAAGCCGAAGAAATGCAGGGTGTCGCGCACGTCGAGCTGGTCGGACAGCGCCAGCAGTGCGCTGCCGAAGCCCAGCGCGGTGGCGGCGGACAGCGCGCCGGCCAGCCCGGCAAACTTGCCCAGCAACAGTTCAAAGCGCGTGATCGGCAGCGACAACAGCAATTCCAGCGAGCCGCGTTCGCGCTCGCCGACGATCGCATCGTAGCCGAGCAGCAGGGCGATCAAGGGCACCAGGTAAGTGACCAGGCTGGACAGGCTGACGATGGTCACGTCGATGCCGCGATAGCCGACGCTGCCCTGCTGCGCCATGCCGAACCAGGCAATCGCCAGCGCGAACAAGGCGAACACCAGCGCCACCGCCAGCACCCAGCGGTTGCGCAAGCGGTCGCGGAATTCGCGTACGGCGATGGTGCGCGCCGCCGACCAGTCAAGCCGCGCGCGCATGGCGGCCTCCCATATCGAAAAACAGGTCTTCCAGCGAAGGTTCGTGGATCGCCAGGTCGTCGATGGCGTCGCCCAACGCCGACACCAGCTGCAGCATCTGCATTTTCTGCCGAGCATGGCATGGCACCCGGATGCAATCGCGTTCGACTTGGACCTGGTGCCCGCGCAAGGCGGCGACGATGCGGCCGGTGCCGCCGGCCCGCGCCACCAGCCGGATCTCGGCCGGCATCGCGGCGCCGCTACGCAGCTGCGCCAGCGTGCCCTGGGCCGCGATCCGCCCGCCACTCAGGATGACCAGTTCGTCCACGCGTTCCTGGATCTCGGCCAGGATGTGGGAAGTGATGACGATGGTCGCGCCTTCGCCGCGCAGCTGGTGCAGGATGCGGTAGAAGTCGTGGATGCCGTCGGGATCGAGGCCGTTGGTCGGTTCGTCCAGGAACACCAGGTCCGGCGCGCCCAGCAGCAGTTGCGCAAACCCCAGCCGCTGGCGCATGCCCTTGGAATAGGTGGCGACGCGCCGGCCGGCCGCGGCGGACAGCCCGACGCGCTCCAGCACGTTGCCGCAGGCGCTGCGCGCGACCTTTTTCAGGTCGGCGAACAGGTGCATCAATTCCATCCCGCTCAAGTTGTCGTAGGCGACGAAACTCTCCGGCAGGTAGCCGACACGGCGCCGCACGTCGCGGAACGCAGCGTCGCCGGTCCGCACGCCGCAGATGCGGACTTCGCCGGCCGTTGGTTCGAGCAGCCCGAGCATCATCTTGAACAGGGTGCTCTTGCCTGCGCCGTTATGCCCGATCAGGCCCACCATGCGGCCGCGTCCAACCGACAGGTCGACGCCGTCGACCGCCTGCACGGCCCCAAAGCGCTTGCCCACGGCGCGCAACTCAATCAGCTTGTCGTCCATGCCATTTCCTCCATTCGGTATTCCAGGGCCGCATGCGCGCATGCCGGTCCACCACGCTCGGCGCCCGCAGCAGCGGGAATTGCCGCGAGACGAAGCGCAGCGTCTGTACGGCGGGACTGCTCAAGAGAAGCTTGAGCAGCGGGTATTGCCAGTGCAGGCGGTCGACCACGTCGTTGGCCTGGTACAGCACGTCGCCGTTGCCGTCGTTGTCCTGGTCCCAGCCGCTGTAATTGCTCCAGTAGTTGCCCTGGCTGCGCCCCCACTCGACATCCCTGGCGGCGACGAACCTGACCTGCTCGGCGTTGTGGATAAAGTCGTTGCCATCCACCGCGTTATTGCTCGAACCCGCCGTCAGGTGGACCCCGGTGCGGTTGCCGATCACCAGGTTGCCGCGCAAGGTGTTGAATTCCGCGTCGTAGACGAAGAAACCGCGCCCGTTGCCGGCCACGATATTGTTCTCGATCAGCGAATCCTGGATGGTGCGCAGCATGATGCCGTGGTCCTCATTGCCCCAGGCGACGTTGTTGCGCACCGTGAGGTTGCGCACTTCCATCAGCGCCAGGCCGCCGCGGCTCTGGCGCACGGTGTTGCCTTCCCAGGTGCTGTCATGGGTGTTCATGTAATGCGTGCCATAGCGCACGTGGTGCACCTCGTTGTCGCGGAAGGTGGCGCGGCGCGAATAGTCGACGTAGATGCCGTCGCGCACGTAGCTGATGGTGTTGCCGATGACCTGGGTGTCGTCGGCGTTGTAGACCTGGATGCCGTTGCCGCGCATTTGCGACATCAGGTCGCGCCGTCCGGTCACCAGGTTGCCCTGCAGGACGGCATCGCGCGTCCGCTCCAGCCAGATGCCGAACAGGTTGGTCACCAGGTCGCAACCGGCGATCACGATGCGGTCGGAACCCGGCATGACGTAGATGCCGGCGTTCTGCGCGCCAAGATCGATGCCGCTGTCGCGTACGATCAGGCCGCGGATCGACACGTCCGGCGACTGGACGCGGATCACGTCGCCCACGTAGCCGGCCGCGATGGTCGGCTTGCCGACGCCTTCCAGGTGCACCGGCTTGTCGATGACGATGCGTTCGCGGTAGGTGCCGCCCAGCACGCGCACCGTGCCCCCGGGCCGCACCAGGCGGATGGCGGCGGCGATCGATTCGCCCGGGCGCACCAGCGCCACAGCGGCGCCACCCGCCGGCAGCTCCGCGGCGCGCGCGGCCAGCGCGGGGGCCGCGCAGGCCAGCACAGTGGCGAACGTTCCGGCCATGACGGCCGGGCAAACCCTGAACACACTCATGGCCTTACCCTGCCTTCCTTTTCAATTCGCTGCGCACGGCCTCGAGCGGGATGAAGTAGCCGCGCTCGTTGATCGGCGTCAGCGGCTGGCCGGCTTTCTCTCTCGACTTGCGCTCCTTGGCTAGCGGCGGGCAAGCGTGGTCGTCGTAGTACATCACCATGCAGTCCAGGCAAAGCAGGCATTCCTTCTGGTCGATGCGGCC
>CAMLRG010000154.1 GCA_946482335.1 uncultured Duganella sp.
CGCGAATGTCCGGTTGCCAGAGCTGACCCCGACTTTCATCGCGCTTGACAGGGGGGCGCTGAACTGTAACCATTGCGGGATGAAATTTATCCAGACACATCTGTTTTCCCGCTCCTGGTGGCGCCGCTGAACTCGCGCGGCCACTGAAAAGTGATGTGATTTTTATATCAACGCCGCCTCGATCAGGTGGCGTTTTTTCTGGCGCGATCGATAGGGGCAAGCAGAAGGAACCCTATGAGCCAGCCAGCATCCCCTGCCAAACCGATTATCCTGACCGGCGACCGCCCGACCGGCCCGCTGCACCTGGGCCACTTCGTCGGCAGCCTGCGTAACCGCGTCTCCTACCAGGACGACTACAACCAGTTCATCATGCTGGCCGATTCGCAGGCGCTGACCGACAATATGGAAGACACCAACAAGGTGCACCGTAACGTGGTGGAAGTGGCGCTGGACTATATGGCCTGCGGCATCGACCCGGCCAAATCGACCATCCTGATCCAGTCGCAAATCCCGGAACTGGCCGAGCTGACCTTCTATTACCTGAACATGGTGACCGTGGCCCGCCTGGAGCGCAACCCGACCGTCAAGCAGGAAATCGTGCTGCGCGGCTTCGAGCGCGACATCCCGGCCGGCTTCCTGACCTATCCTGCCTCGCAGGCGGCCGATATCTCGGCCTTCAAGGCCACCATCGTGCCGGTCGGCGAAGACCAGATCCCGATGATCGAGCAGACCAATGAGATCGTGCGCAAGTTCAACCGCCTGGCCAACAAGGACATCCTGGTCGAGTGCAAGGCTGTGGTGCCGGAAGTGGGCCGCCTGCCGGGCATCGACGGCAAGGCGAAAATGTCCAAGTCGCTGGGCAACGTGATCAACCTGGGCGCCAGCGCCGACGAGATCAAGGCCGCCGTGAAAATGGTGTACACCGACCCGCTGCACCTGAAAGTGTCCGATCCCGGCCACCTGGAAGGCAATGTGGCCTTCATCTACCTGGACGCCTTCGACACCGACAAGGCCAGCCTGCAAGAGATGAAGGACCACTACGTGCGCGGCGGCCTGGGCGACTCCGTCGTCAAGAAGCGCCTGGAAGCGGTGCTGCAGGATTTGCTGGCCCCGATCCGCGCGCGCCGCGAAGAACTGGCCAAGGACAAGGGTTACATCATGCAGGTGCTGAAGGAAGGCACGCTGCGCGCGCGCGAAGTGGCGGCGCGCACCACCGATGAAGTGAAGGCCGCCCTCGGCCTGAACTACTTCTGATGCCCGCGGCCTGGCTGGCGGCGTGGTATGCGCTTGCCAGCGTGGCCACCTTTGCCGTCTACGCGCAGGACAAGTCGGCGGCGCGCGCCGGGCGCCGCCGCACACCCGAGCGCACCCTGCTCCTGCTCGGCCTGGCCGGCGGCTGGCCCGGCGCCCTGGCGGCGCAGCGGCTGCTGCGCCACAAATCCGCCAAGCAGTCCTTCCTCGCCAGATTCTGGCTGACGGTTTTCCTCAACCTGGCTGCCCTGGCCGCGCTACAGGCCGGAGGGATAGGTTTCGGCGGGCTCCTCGAGCTGCCACAGGGCTGAACGCTCGAGCGGCGTCAGCGCCGTGGTACGGTCCACGTGCACGATGGCGTCGAATTGGCGTTCCGCGTCGGCATAAAAATAGTGGCTCATGCGTTCGGTATCGGGCCGGTAGATCACGCCGATCGCCCGCTCCAGCAAGCGTCCGTCGGCCCGCGCCAGTGCGCTGTCGTGGCCACGCAGCGGCAGCAGAAATGCCGGCATGCCCACGCCATGCAGCACGTGCTCCACGCTATCGGGCCGCGACGGCACGATGGGCTTCAGTTCCGCCGGCCCATCCCAGTCGCTGGCCGCCGTCACGCTGCCGGCATGCGTGGTGAAGCCCAGCAGGAAGCTGTCTTCCGGGCGGTAGCGTTCGCGCACCAGCTGGCCCAGGTTCAATTGGCCATGCGCGCCCATTTCGGTGGCGCGCGCATCGCCCAGGTGCGAATTGTGCGCCCAAACCACGATGCGCGCCGGTCGCCCGATGCCCTGGCCGATATGCTCGCGCAAGGCTTGCAGCGTCTCGGCCATATGCGAGTCGCGCACGTTCCATGATTCGTCGCGGCCCTTGAACATGGAGCGGTAATACACTTCGGCGTTGCGCGTGACGCGCGCGTTCTGCTGCGCATAGAAGAATTCGTCCGGCACCATGCCGGTCCGCAGGTGCTCGCTGGCGGCGCGGTTCATCTCGACCAGCTGGCGCAGCACTTCGGCCTCGCAATCGGGCTTCATGCCGAAACTGGTGGCATAGCCGTAGCGCTGCGGGTCTTCCGCAAAATGGTCGATGCAGCCGTAGCGCTCGCGCGCCCGCGCTGCCGCGGCCGGATCGGCCTGGTCCAGGTAGTCGATCACGGCATGCATCGATTGCTGCAGGCTGTACAGGTCCAGGCCATAAAAGCCGCAACGCCGCGCCGGGCTGGCCACATGGTGGTTGTGCAGCCGCAGCCAGTTCACCAGTTCCACGATTTCGTGGTTGCGCCACATCCATTGCGGGAAGCGCTTGAACCCGGCCAGCGCCTGGTCGGCGCTCATGTCGTCGCCACCGTGCTGCACATAGCGGCTGACGCGCAAGGCGTCCGGCCAGTCGGCTTCGACCGCGATGGCGTCGAAGCCCTTGTCGACGATCAGCCGTTTGCTGATCTCGGCGCGCAAGCGGTAGAACTCGCGGGTACCATGCGTGGCTTCACCGAGCAGCACCAGTGTAGCGTTGCCGATGCAGTCCAGCAGATAATCGAAATCCTCCGCCGTTTCCAGTGGCCGCGCTTCGCGCTGCAGCGCGGCGATCAAGCTCTTGTCCATGATTCAGCACGATATCGCAAGCTGTGCGACACTGTCGCAGGTTTAATCGAGGAAATATTGCATGTGGACTGGGGTTGGGTGCGGCCTGCTGGCAGGCGCGATGTGGGGCATGGTATTCATCGTGCCGGAATTGCTGGCGGCGTTTTCACCGCTGGAAATGGCGGTCGGGCGCTACGTCGCTTACGGCGCGATCGCCCTGCTGCTGATGTTGCCGCGCTTGCGCAACCTGGTCGGCCGCCTGGACCGCAGCGACTATTTCGCCCTGCTGCGCCATGCACTGGCGGGCAATATCGTGTATTACATGTTGCTGGCCCTGGGCGTGAAGCTGGCCGGGGTGGCGCCGACTTCCCTGATCATCGGGGTACTGCCGATTGCCGTCACCCTGATGGGCCGCCATGACCATGGCGCGGTGCCACTGCGCCAATTGGCCATGCCCTTGCTGGTCACGGGGGCCGGCATCGCCTGCATCAATATCGACGTGTTCCAGCATGCCGCCGCGGCCGGCACGTCGCTGTCCAATACCGTGCTGGGCGTGGTGTGCGCCACGGGCGCCCTGCTGTGCTGGAGCTGGTATACGCTGGACAATGCGCGCTACCTCAAGCGCAATCCGCATTACAGCAGCGCCGAATGGTCGGCGCTGTACGGCCTGTCGACCGGCCTGATCGCGCTGGTGCTGGGCGCCATGGCGCTGGCCATCTTCCATGGCGATGTGACCGGCGCTGGCGGCGCCGCCTCCGGGCGCGACTGGACGCTGTTCTGGACTTGCAACAGCTTGCTGGCCCTGGGCGCTTCGGTGATCGGCAACCACCTGTGGAACGTGGCCAGCCGGCGCGTGCCGGTGACCTTGTCCGGCCAACTGATCCTGTTCGAGACCCTGTTTGCCCTGCTGTATGGCTTCATCTACAAGCAGCAATTCCCGCGTCCGCTCGAAATCGCCGCCATCGTGCTGCTGATCGCGGGCGTCACCTGGTCGATGCACGTCCACGCACAGGAAGAGGAACTCAGTCCGGCATAATGCGCTGCGCGACCAGGGCCGCCATCGCTGACTGGCCGTCCACCGCCGCGCGCGCGGCGGCGGCACGCAGGCCGGCGGCCACGCCTTGCGCATCGGCCGTGCTGCGGTTCTGGCTGACCTTCCACTTGCCGCTGATCGAGGCGATCGGAAGCTCGATGCCGATGATCGCCTTCAGCAGCCCATCGACGAAATCGGCCGGCGCATCGCTCACCGCCCATGGTTCGGGCAAGCCGTTTTCCTGCATGGCCGTCAGGTCGCCCAGCAGGCGGCGCAGCCAGGCCGCGTCTTCCACCACCCGCGCCCTGCCGCGCACCTGCACCATGGCGTAATTCCAGGTCGGCACGACCTTGTGCGAAACGGCTTTGGAGGCATACCAGGAAGGGCTGACATACGCTTCCGGCCCCTGGAACACGACCAGGCATTCGCCGCCGGCGGCCAAGGCCTGCCAGGCCGGATTGGCGCGCGCCAGGTGGGCGCGCAGCACGCCCAGTCCGCCCTCCCCTTCATCCGGGTATAGCGCGAACGGCACCAGGTCCGCGGTAGGCGCGGCGCCCGGCAGGACGAGCATCCCCAGCGGGTAAGCGCGGATCAGCCCATGTTTGACCTCGAGTCGGTCTTCAGCGAAAGCGGTAGGAAGGTACATGCGCCCAGTGTAGCGCGCGCGGTGCGGACGCGCATAGGGCCAGCGATGCCCTAATTCAGCAGGCCATGTTCCACCATGACGTCCTGTACCAGCTCCAGGCGCAACACGGGATTTTCCTGGGCCAGCAGCAGCTGTTTCTGCGCCAGCGACAGCCGCAGCAGTTCGCACCAGCGGTTGGCCACCCAGCCCGCCTCCTGCAGGCGGTAAGGTGCCTGCATCGGCATCTGGCCGGGCGGGACGCCGCGCTCCTGCAAGGTCTGGATCAGCACACCCAGGCTGTCGGCCACGTCCTGCTGGTCGGTTGGGATAGGGACATGCAGGTCATCGTCGATCAGGGCCACCTCGGCCATCCATAAGCCATGCTTGAGCTGTTCGGCGGCAGCGATGCGGAAGCGCTGGCGCCCCGAACAGCTGACGTGCATCAAGCCCGGCATCAAGGCTTTCCAATCGCCGATATGGGCCATGGTGCCGACCGCGCACAGGGTTTCGTGCTGGTCCGGCTTGCGCACTTCATCCCCCTGCACCAGGGCGACGACGCCGAAATCCTCGCCGTGCTCGATGCAGCGCTTCACCATGTCGAGGTAGCGCACCTCGAAGATTTGCAGCGGCAGGTACCCGTCCGGATACAGCACTGTATGCAAGGGGAATAAGGGAATCGCGGACATACTTCATCATCGCACGTTTCGATGGATAATGCCGCCTTTCCTACCTGGGGCGCGGCAAACCCCGGACTGCCGGCCGGCAGCAGCGTCGTGCCGGGCCAGGCGATGCGTTCGGCATCCGGCGGCCGCCAGCAGCGGCCGCAAAGCGAGGCTCAACATATTCTTACGCTCCAAAAGAAAAAGGGCGGATATTTAATCCGCCCCTTGGCCCGGCACAGCTTATTTAATCAGGAAATCTTCCTTGTTCTTGCCTTCCAGCCATTTCGGTGCGCGGCCGCGGCCCGTCCATTGCGAACCCGATACCGGGTCCTGGTATTTCATCGGCACGCGCGCACGCGGCTTGACCGGCTTATTGCTCTTGGCGGCCGGACCGAGATCAGCCGGCGACAAGTCATATTCGCGCATGATGGACCAGATCTGCTCTTTTGCCTTTTGCACTTCGGCCTTGCGCGCATCGGCTGCCAGATTTTGCAGCTCGGCAATTTTTGCCTGGTATTCCTGGTAAGTAGTCATCGTTCTTTGTCCTAAGTGTATGAAAAATCAAAGTGTGACAATGTGTGAGATTTCCGCCCCGCAATGTACCATAGTTGCACCGATTTTATCTAACAATTTAACCAGAATAATTAAAAAGCGCCACACATTTGATGTGCAGCGCTTTATATTTCACTTCTCATTAAAAGCATGGGCCCCGCGCCGCCAATATGCCGGGCTTGCCAGCCTATTATCCCTGCGTCTTATCTCAGAAGCGCATCTCCAGTTGCAAACGGATATTACGCACGCCGTAGTTGACCGATTCGGAAGACAGCGTTCCCTTATCAGTATGGTAGATTGAACGCGAGCGCGAATCCTGCTTCAGCAAATTCCAGCCGGACAGGCGCAATTGGGTCTTGCTGTCGACTTTCCACGCCAGATAAGCGTCCAATTGGCGCGATACGTTCGCCCAGCTGTAGCGCTCGACATCCATGCGCACCAGGCCATTGGTGCGCAGGTTGAAACTGCCTCCCATGCTCCAGTCACCGCCGGGCGTCTTATAGTCCAAGCCGACAATGGCCGTCAGCGGCACTTGCTGGTCCAGCCTGTTGTGCGGCCCGGGCACGGCATCCACCTGCGACCAATTGCGGCTGACGCTGGCGCGCACATCGAGTGCCGGCGCATTGTCCATCACCGCCTTCATCGGGAACTTCAATTCCACGTCCAGGCTGCGCACGTCGGCGCGGCCATTATTCATCATCGTGGTGACCCAGCGCCCCGTCTCGTCCAGCAACACGTTGCGGCGGGTGAAGTTATTGATGCGGCGCGCGGCGGCCGCGACGCTGAACAGCGCGCCCTCGGCCCAGTAATGTTCGTACGAGGCGTCGAGGCCGGTCGCCAGTTCCGGCTTCAGGTTCGGGTTGCCGATCCAGTCGGTGTCGATCTGGCTGTTGTTGGTGCTGGTGAAGCGGCGCCCCGACAGGTTGCCGGCCTGCGGCGCCTTGTACGTGCGGGTCAGGGCCGCGCGCAGCTGGTCCTTGCCGTTCGGCAGTTTATACAGCGTTTGCGCCAGCGGGCTCCACACGCTGCTGCGGTTGCTGACCGGGTCAAAGCCGGCGCCCGTGCTGCGCGTATGCATGCCTTCCCAGCGCAGGCCCATATACAGCGACCAGGCCTTGCTGATATTCCATTCATCCTGGGCGTAAGCCGCCGCGCGCCGCACGGAGGCCTGGTAACCTTCATCCTTGTCGTCGCGCACACCGCTGGCGTGGAACAGGTCGCGCTGGCTGCGCCAATCGTCACGCTCGGTCAGGCCGGCTTCCCAGCCCATGGCCAGCGCATGGTCGGCGCCGATCGGGGCGGAATACTTGCCGGTGCTGCTGACGCCCCACTCGCGCACGCCACTGAAGACATCGTGCTGCAATGCGGCCTCGCCGCCATGGGCATCGGCTTCAAACCACTTGCCGCTGTTGCGCAGCCGGTGGCCGCCGATCTTCGCATCCAGCTTGGCCCCTTCGCCGAACTTGTGCACCCAATTCAGGTCGCTGCGCGCGAACAGGCTCTTGTTCCGGTTGACCACGTGCACCCCGTCGTACAAGGGCGCGGCCCCCACGTCGACCGCGAAACCACGGTCGATCATGCTCTTGAACACGTTGCGGTTGATGAAGGATTGCGATGTCAGCGTATCGCCGTTGGCCAGGTTCCAGTTCAGGCGCGGCGCCAGTTCGATGCCGCGCGCGTGCCCTCGGTCATATACCGTCATGCGGCGGTCCATCAGCGGGCGCCCGGTCAGGTCGATCAATTCCTCGTCGGTAAAGCTGCTGCGGTCGAATTCGTAGCGGCCGCCACCCAGGTTGACCGAGTAAGAGAAGTTGCCATCCTTGTCCGACAGGATCAGGTTGCCGTTCGGGTTGGTCACTTCCCTGCTGCGGCTGACGCCGAATTTCAGCTCGCGATGCGCCGTCTTGACCGCCTTCTTCAACACGATATTGATGGTGCCGGCGATGGATTGCGTGCTGAATTCGGCGCTGGCGGCGCGGATCACTTCGATGCGCTCGATGCTGTCGGGCGCCAGCGTTTCGATATTGAAGCCCGGCGGCACACGCTCGCCGTTCAGCAGGATCTGGGTGTAGCCACTGCCCAGGCCGCGCATGCGGATATCGCGGCCACCGGCCCCCACCGACACCCCGGGTACCCGCTTCAGCGCATCGCCGATCGAAGTGTCGCCGTAGCGCTTGAGTTCGTCGCTGCTGACGATGATCTTGCTGGCGGTATCGTCCTTGCGCGGATTATAGGCATCCGCCCCACCCTTGATTTCCACTTTCTGGAGAACTTCCTGCTTCTTTTCCTCGGCCATGGCGTGGCTGGCGGCGAGGATGGCGGCGGCGGCGAGTGTCAGGCGAATCATTATTGCAAAAAATGTAAATAATTCTTGGCCGCAACTCTACCCTATGGTGCGGGCAGTAGCAAGGATATAATTCGGCATCTCAGATGATTTGGAATGCCAACCGTGTCCCGACTTGCCGTTTTGCCGCAATACCTGCTTCCCAAGGGAGCGCTGACCAACTTCGCCGGCCGTGCCGCGAGCGCCAAGCTGGGCCGCACGACCACACGTTTCATCCGCTGGTTCGTGGCCAAATACGACGTCAACATGGATGAAGCGGCCAATCCGGACATCGCCAGCTACCACAGCTTCAACGAATTCTTCACCCGTGCCCTGAAGCCGGGCGTCCGCCCGCTGGCCGGGGCCGATTTCGTGTGCCCGGTCGATGGCCGCATTTCCCAGTTCGGCGCGATTGAAGGCGACCAGATTTTCCAGGCCAAGGGCCACAAGTTTTCCACCACCGCGCTGGTCGGCGGCGATGCCGCGCTGGCCGCGCATTTCGAGCACGGCAGTTTCGCCAATCTCTACCTGAGCCCGCGCGACTACCACCGCATCCACATGCCGTGCGACGGCAAGCTGAAGCGCATGATCTATGTGCCGGGCGAACTGTTCTCCGTCAACCCGACCACCGCGCGCGGCGTGCCGGGCCTGTTCGCGCGTAACGAGCGCGTAGTGTGCGAGTTCGAGACGGCCTTCGGCCCCTTCGTGCTGGTGCTGGTGGGCGCCACCATCGTCGGCAGCATGGCCACCGTGTGGCATGGCGTGATCAACCCGCCGCGCCTGCCCGACGTCACGGCGTGGACTTATGCCGGCCAGGACATCGTGCTGAAGAAGGGCGAAGAAATGGGCCGCTTCCTGCTTGGCTCCACCGTCGTCATGCTGTTCCCGAAGGACACCCTGCACTTCAACCCGCACTGGCAGCCGGCCGCCCCGGTCCGCCTGGGCGAACTGATGGCCAACCTCAAGTAATCGTCCGGCGCTTGAGGCGTCGCAAACGCACGCCCCCACCCGATGGTCTAAACTGGCTGGAAGGAGGCGCCATGACAACTAGCGACCGCGAGTATTTCGATGCACGCTTTGCCCAGCTGGAAACGCTGATCCAAAAGTCCGTCGCCGACGTCAAGGCCGAGGTCCGGTCGGAACTTCATACGATCATCGTCAGCACAGTCAAATGGTGCGCAAGCATCGCCGCGACCACCGTTCTGGTCTTTACGACAGTGGTCGCCTTCCTGATGAATAATGCGGTGCCGCGGGTCCCGCAGGCGCCAGCGGCTCCGGCACCGACCGTCATTGTCGTCCCCCCTATCCCGGCCGGGCTGCCGCCATCGAGCGGCCCACAACCGGGCACCCTGCCGCGCGGCTGAACGCGCGTTTCAGGCCATCGCGGGCGGCTGCTGCGCTACGAGCACGGCGGCGGCCAGCATGGCACCCGCCAGCACGAACGATTCCGCCTGCAGCACCAGCCGTGCGCGCGCCAGGGCCGCCACATTGCCTTCCTGTGCCTGCGGGAAGGCAGCGAGCTTGTTGTAGCCCCCCATGGCCGCCGCCAGCAGCACCAGCACCACTTTGACGATCAGCGCCGTGCCATAAGGATTGCCCAGGGCTTGCGCCGGCGTGCCGAGCCCGTGCCAGGAATTGTAGATGCCGGTTGCCACGATCGCGGCAATCGCCAGCGATGCGGCAAACGAGAGCCGTTCCATGTACCGCACTGGCGCGTAGCGCTCGTCGCGCATCACCAGCCAGGCGCCGACGCAGACTGCGCCCAGCCACAATGCCACACAGACCAGGTGCAGCCACTCCACCGCCATGCCGAAGGTCAGCAAGCCTTCTTCCGCAGCGTGGCTGTTGGCCGCCCGCGCCGCGGCGAACAGGGCCAGCATGGCGAGCCCCACCGCGCGTGCCCTGGCACTGCGCAGCAATGCCGCACCGCCCGCCGCCAGCGCGGCGGCACAGCCCAGGCCCAGCAGCCCGGCCTTGCCGAAGGCGGTGGCACTCAGCATGGTCCACAGGGCCGGACCGGCATCGGCAGGGCCTACGCCGGCCATCGCCGCGGCGGCCGACCACAGCGCCGCGAATTCACCGGCCAGGCAAGCCAGCGCCGCCGGGCGCCACAGGCGGTCCAGCCGCTGCTTGACGGGGCCCACCCATGCCGCCTCGGCGTCGGCCAGCCAATGGCGGGCCGACAGTAAGCCCAACAGCAGCGCGAACGCCAGGTTCAGCAACCAGGTGCTGCCGTACTGCAGTGCTTGCCCGGCGTCCAAATCATTTCACCGTGAACGAGAAGCTGCCCTTGCGGCGGTGGCCGTCCGGACCCACGGCCACCCAGCTCACCTGATAGGCGCCGGAAGCCAGCGCCGGCAAGTCACGCTTCAGCACCACCGGATCGGCAGCGTCGACTTGCGCAGTCCCCGGCACCACCTTGCCCGAAAACTCCTTCACCTCGATCGAGCTGAATGCCGGCTCCACCTTCTCGTTGAAGGTCAGCACAATCTGCGGTGGCGCCTTGTCCAGCACCGCGCCGCTGGCGGGAATGGACTGTTTCACCGTTGCGTGGGCAAACACCAGCGGCGCCGCCACGCACATGCCAAGGCCAATCAAAAATCGTTTCATGGGAACTCCGGGAAATGGATGAACATAGCGATATCTAACCCGCTCGCGCCTGTCGCGGTCAAGTGCTTTTCAGCCCGCGCCGCATACTTGATAGATGCCCCGAAATGAGGCCGTCTTTTCAGCACTTTCTGCCGAATTGGCAGGCCCCGCCGGGACGTCATTGCGTTCTTCAAAACAGGCTGGCGCGGCAGGCGGCGCGTAGGTTAGCATGAAGCTCACCGCCGTTCCAAACGGTGCAGAAAACGGAGGAATCGTGACACAGCAAATCAGACGTATCGTCGTGTGCTACCGGCGCATGACGGAGGCCGACATACCGGCCGCACACCAGCTTTCGCTCGCGGTGCGCTGGCCGCACCGGATCGAGGACTGGCAATTCGTGCAAGCTTTGGGCGCCGGCTATGTTGCCGAAGTTGAAGGCACGGACGGACCGCAGATTGTCGGCACAGCGCTGTGCTGGAGCCACGGCGCCACCTTCGCCTCCGTCGGCATGGTCATCGTGTCGCCGGATTACCAGGGACAGGGCATGGGCAAGAAGCTGATGTCGCTGGCGCTGGGCGAGCTTGGCGACCAGCGTACCGTACTGCTGCACGCCACCGAGGCGGGCAAGGCGCTGTACGAGTCGTTCGGCTTCTCGGCATTCGGCACCGTGCACCAGCACCAGGGCACGGTGTTCAAGACGCCATTGATGCAGCTGCCGGTCGGCGAGCGCATCCGCCCGCTCGGCACGCGCGACACGGCCAAGATCGCGGCCCTTGCCGGACGCGCCGCCGGCATGCCGCGTGCCGCCGTGCTGTCGGCCCTGCTGAACGTGGCCGAGGGCGTGGTCATCGACCGCTACGACGAAGTGATCGGCTTTGCATTATTGCGCCGTTTCGGCCACGGCTACGCCATCGGCCCCGTCGTCGCGCCCGACGCCGAACGCGCCAAGGCCCTGATCGCGCACTGGACCGGCACCTACGGCGGCGCCTTCCTGCGCATCGACGTCAACGAAAAGTGCGGCCTGAGCCCATGGCTGACCGAGCTTGGCCTGGTGCAGGTGGAAAGCGTGCTGACCATGGCGCGCGGCGAGCCGCCGCTGTGCGATCCGGGCATGAAAGTATTCGGCTTGATCAACCAGGCACTGGGCTGAAGACGGTGCAGCACAAAATGCCGGGGCGGAAGGAAATATGCAATTTCCGCCCGGTGCGGGGGACGCCATCGCAAGCTTCCACTGGCGTTCCGACCCTAAGATGGTGCCAGGCTCACACCACGGAAACCATCATGCAAAACAACTCCCTGATTGACCTTGATCGTCAGCACCTGATCCACCCTGTCACCAATTTCCGCGCGCACGAAAAACGCGGGCCCACCATCCTGCAATCGGGCCACGGCGCCTGGCTGCGCGATGCCGATGGCCGCGACTTGCTCGATGCCTTCGCCGGCCTGTGGTGCGTCAACACCGGCTACGGCCAGCAGAGCATCGTCGAGGTGGCGATGGAACAGATGCGGCGCCTGCCCTACGCCACCGGCTACTTCAGCTTCGGCTCCGAACCGGCGATCCGCCTGGCGGCGCGCCTGGTGGAACTGGCGCCGGCATCGCTCAAGCACGTCTACTTCACGCTCGGCGGCTCGGACGCGGTCGATGCGGCGATCCGCTACATCAGCTACTACTACCGCGCGCAGGGCAAGCCGGAACGCAACCAGTTCATCTCGCTGCAGCGCGGCTACCATGGCTCGTCGTCGGTGGGCGCGGGCTTGACCGCCTTGCCCGTGTTCCACCGCAACTTCGGCCTGCCGCTGCCCAGCCAGCATTACATCTCGTCGCCCTACCCTTACCGCCACCCGCAAGGCAGCGACCCGCAAGCGCTGATCGCCGCCTCCGTGGCCGAGCTGCGCGCCAAGGTGGCCGAGCTGGGTGCCGACCGCGTGGCCGCCTTCTTCTGCGAACCGGTGCAAGGCTCGGGCGGCGTGATCGTGCCGCCAGCAGGCTGGCTGAAAGCCATGGCCGACACCTGCCGCGAATTGGGCATCCTGTTCGTGGTCGATGAAGTGATCACCGGCTTTGGCCGTACCGGGCCGCTGTTCGCCTGCGAGGCCGAAGGCGTGCAGCCGGACATGATGACCGTGGCGAAGGGCTTGACGGCCGGTTATGCGCCGATGGGCGCCTTGCTGATGTCGGATGCCATCTACCAGTCCATCGCCGAGCATGCCGGCCCGGACATCCCGGTGGGT
>CAMLRG010000155.1 GCA_946482335.1 uncultured Duganella sp.
CAGGCGCTTGGCGATCAGCGGACGCGCGATCGAGGTGCCCAGCAGGTATTCGCCTTCGTACACGGTGTTGGCGCGGAACATCGGGAACACGAAGTCGCGCACGAACTCTTCGCGCACGTCGTCGATGAAGATGTTTTCAGGCTTGATGCCGAACTTCAGCGCCTTGGCGCGCGCCGGCTCCAGCTCTTCACCCTGGCCCAGGTCGGCGGTGAAGGTCACGATTTCGCACTTGTAGTTGTCCTGCAGCCATTTCAGGATCACGGAGGTGTCCAGGCCGCCGGAGTAGGCGAGGACTACTTTTTTTACGTCGCTCATAACAGTTCTCGTTTCAGGGGTTATTCAGCGATGCCGGGACCGGACATCGATCGCTGCGCGCGCCCGATATCCGGTGCCGGCACCGGATCTAGTTTATCTTGCCCAGCAGCAGGTACTCGATCAGGGCCTTCTGCACGTGCAGGCGGTTTTCCGCTTCGTCCCACACCACCGATTGCGGGCCGTCGATCACGTCGGCGGAAACTTCCTCGCCGCGGTGGGCCGGCAGGCAGTGCATGAACAGGGCGTCCGGCTTGGCGCGGGCCATCTTGGCCGAATCGACGATCCAGCCGTCGAAGGCCTTCAGGCGGGCGGCGTTTTCCTCTTCGTAGCCCATCGAGGTCCACACGTCGGTGTTGACCAGGTCTGCGCCTTCGCAGGCGTCGGACGGGTTGGCGAAGAAGGTGTAGCGGTCGGTCGAGACCAGCGACATGTCCATGTCGTAGCCGTGCGGCGTGGAGACATTGACGTGGAAGCCGAAGACTTCGGCCGCCTGCAGCCAGGAGTACAGCATGTTGTTGGCGTCGCCCACCCAGGCCACGACCTTGCCCTTGATCGAGCCGCGGTGCTCGATATAGGTGAAGATGTCGGCAAACACCTGGCATGGGTGGTGTTCGTTGGTCAGGCCGTTAATCACCGGCACGCGCGAATGGGCGGCGAAACGCTCGATGATGTCCTGGCCGAAGGTGCGCACCATGATGATGTCGCACATGCGGGACATGACCTGGCCCGCGTCTTCCACCGGCTCGCCGCGGCCCAACTGGGAATCGCGGGTATTCAGGTAGATCGCCGCACCGCCCAACTGGTGCATGCCGGCCTCGAAGGACAGGCGGGTGCGGGTCGAATTCTTGTCGAACACCATGACCAGGGTGCGGTCGATCAGCGGGTGGTAAATCTCGTAAGCCTTGAACTTGCGCTTGATTTCCGCTGCGCGGGCGATCACATATTCGTACTCCTCCAGGGTCAGGTCATTGAACTGGAGGTAGTGCTTGATGCTTTTAGGTGGTATAGACATCTTTGCAAAGTTTTGCTGCGGTGGACTAAAGATTATACGGGCATTTCAGTAAATCGTGGCTGGCCGTTCGGGATCGTGGTGCGGCGCCGATAACGGCAGGTCCAGCTGGAACGTGGTGCCGGCGCTGCCGCTGTCCACGCTGATCTGGCCGCCCAGCAGGGACGTGACGATGTTGTAACTGATTGACAACCCCAGCCCCGAGCCGCCTTGCCCCAGTTTGGTGGTGAAAAACGGGTCGAAGATGCGGGCCAGGTTGTCCGGCGCGATGCCGCAGCCGTCATCGCTGAATGATACCAGCACGCGGCCTTCGCTTGGCATACTGGCAACCAGGCGCATTTGCCCGCCTTCGCGGCCCTCGAAGGCATGGAGCAGGGCATTGTTGATCAAGTTGGTCACCACCTGGCCGAACGGACCGGGGTAGCTGTCCAGGGCGATGCTGTCCGGCACCTGCGATTCGATCTTGTGGCCGGCCTTGCGGATGCGGTTCATCACCGTGGCCACGATTTCGTGGGTGACCTGGTGCAGGTTGAACACGCGCCGCTGTTCGGTGGTACGGTCGACCGCCACCTGTTTGAAACTGGACACCAGGTCGGCCGCGCTATGCAGGCCGCGCATCACCAGGGCCGACGCCTTGCGCGTGTCGTCGATGAAGGACAGCAGTTCGGACTTGCGCAGGCCAGGACCGTTGACCGCCGCTTCCAGTTCGGCGGTTTTCTGTTCCAGCGTGCTGGCGATCAGCAGGCTGTTGCCGATCGGCGTATTCAATTCATGCGCCACGCCGGCCATCAGCGAACCCAGGGCGGCCAGTTTTTGCTGCGACACCAGCTGGGTCTGGGCTTCCTGCAGCTGGCCGTAGGCCTGGGCATTGTCCAGGGCGATGGCGCCATAGGCGCACAGGGTGCGGAAGATCAGGCGTTCGCGCTCGCCATAGGCGTTGGCGTGCATGGCTTGCACCGTCGTCACGCCCAGCGCGCGCTCCCCCACCAGCAGCGGCACGTACAGCGCGCTCAGGCTGGCCGCCGTGCCGGGCGTCACGGTGGCGTTGCGCTCCGGCGGTACCTGTTCGATATAGACTTCGCGCCGCTCGCGCAGGCATTGCGCGGTATAGGCGGTGGGATGGTCGAGCGGGATGCTGTTGTCGGGCAGCGCCTGGCCCGCCTCCACCCCGAAGGCGCGTTCCAGCCGGCGGCCGGACGGGTCGAGCAGGTAGACCGCGAAGGTGTTGGCCGACAGCAGGGCGTGGGTGTGGCGGTCGAGGGCCTGGAACACGGCGCCGGCATCGAGATGGGTGGTGATCTCCTGCCCGATGGCCGACAGGCGTTCCAGCAGCTTGCTGGTCTGCTGCAGCACTTCGGCGCGGCGCGCCTCCGACATGGCCAGTTCGCGATGGTGCAGGCCCTCAGCGCGCGCCTGCTCCGTCTGGTGGTGCACCTGCATGGCGATGGCGCGGCTGGTCGCTTCCAGGCTTTGCGTCTTCTCGCGCGCGGCGCTGGCGGCGGTGGCCATGCGGTAGGCGCGGTCGAAATCGCCCAGCCGCGCATATTCCTCGCCCAGCGCGTCGTACAGGTCGCCCGGCACGGTGTAGCCCTGGATGGTCCGGGCCGCCTCCAGCGCCAGGTGCAGGTAGTGCAGGCGGGCGTTCGGCGCCCCCATGCCGGGCGGCGCCGCCAGCTGAAGGCGGCCGTGGATCAGGGCCAGCACGCGCAGCGCGGCGACGTGGTGGAAGGCGTTGTGATGGCGCGCCGCGCTTTCCACCGCCAGCTGCGCCATGTCGAGCGCTTCCAGCGGGCGGTTGAGGAAGCACAGGGCATGGGCCTGGCCGCGCAGGGACACGATCTTGAAGTCGCCCTGCTGCAAGGCTTCGGCGCGGGCGGCCAGGCGCTGGAAGGCATCCAGCGCTTCGCCGTAATCGTGCTTGTCGAGGCACAGGTCGCCCAGGTGCTGCAGGGCGATGGCGTAGCTGCGGCCGTTGGCTTGCGGCGCCAGGATCACCAACGCCTCGCGCAGCAATTCCTCGGCCGCATCGAGACGGCCCAGCCGGCGCACGATGTCGGCGGTGTGCACCAGGCAGGAACCGATGCTGCGCGGCCAGCCGGTAGGCTTGGCCAGCTCCATGGCGCGCTGCATCCATTCCAGGCCGGCGTGGTGGTCGTTCAGGTGCGAGAATTTTTCCGCGACATTGGTGGCGGCGGTGGCGGCGGCGCGGATCTGGCCCGTTTCCAGCGCCGCCTCGTAGCTGCGGATGTAGAAGCCGGCCGCGTTGCCGATGTCGCCGGCCTGGCTGGCGGCGATGCCGAAAAAGTCGTTGATCCAGCAGTCCACGCCAGGCGGAATTTCCTCGGACAGGTCGAAACGCTTGCCCCAGCGCCTGGTCGCGGCATGCAGGTCGCGCAGGGCCGTCCAGCGTGCCTGTACCGCGTCCGCGATCGCCGCGCGCTGCGCATCGCCCGCCGTATGGGCGGCGGCGGAACAGGCCTGCAGTTCGGCGTCGCGCTGGCCGTGGTGGCCGCGGTCGACCGCGATCCACGCCTTCAGCCAATGGGCGTCGGCCTGGCCGGTGTGGTCCTGCTGCGCGTCGTAGATGTCGAGCGCGCGGGCGGCCAGGGCGGAGGCGGCATCGAGTTCGCCGGCGAGCCAGCGGATCTCGCCATCGATCAGCAGCAGCCGCGCTTCCAGCCCTTCGCGCGCATCGTTGGGCAGGCTGGCGGCGGGCAGCAGGGCGCCGGCCTCGCGCGCCAGCTCCTGCGCGCGTTTGCCGTCGCGCTGGCGCAAATGCCAGGCCAGCGGCAGCAGCACCGGCAGCCGCGCGATGCCGCGCAAGCGCAGCAGTTCCAGCTCCCACTGCGCTACCGCATCGTCGTCGGCGAACAGATGCTGCATCGTCGTCCCGTCAGTAGAGCGTCTGCGACGACTCGTGCAGCAGCTGGCCGTACAGCGTGTGCCGCATTTTCGCGATCTTGCCCGCGTTGACCGCTTCCAGCACGGCGCATTGCGGTTCGCTCAGGTGGCGGCAATTGTAGAAACGGCAGCCGCCGAGGTAGGGCTGGAAATCGCGGAAGGCCCGCTCCAGCATGCCTTCGGAAAGGTGGTACAGGCCGAACTCCTGGAAGCCCGGCGAATCGATCACGCTCGACTCCGGCCCCACGTGGTACAGCCGGGTGAACGTGGTGGTGTGCTTGCCGGTATCGAGCGCTTCGCTGATTTCGCGGGTGGCGATGTCGGCATCCGGCACCAGCAGGTTGATCAGGGACGACTTGCCCATGCCGGACTGGCCGATCAGGATCGAGGAATGCCCCTGCAGCAGCGGCGCCAGGGTGGCGCCGGTCTGTTCCGGCTGGCCGGTGGCGGACACTTCCAGCACTTCGTAACCCATGGCGGCATACACTTGCAGGCGCTCGCGGGCGCGCGGCAGGGCGTCGGCCACGTCGACCTTGTTCAGAAGCAGGCGCACGTGGATGCCCGCCGCCTCCGCCGCCACCAGGGCGCGCGACACCAGGTCGTCCGAGAAGCTCGGTTCCGTCGCCACCACGATGAACAGCTGGTCCACATTGGCCGCCAGCAGCTTGGACTTGTACTGGTCCGAGCGGTACAGCAGCGTCTTGCGCTCCTGGATCCTGTCGATCACCGCCTGGTCGGGCGAGGTCAGGGTCAGGTCGACGATATCGCCGACGGCGACATTGGTCTTCTTGCCGCGCGTGACGCATTGCAGGCGCTGGCCTTCCGCTTCGGCCAGGTAGTGGCGGCCGTGGGCTGCGATGATGGTGCCGCTACGTTTGCCTCCCTTGCTCATGCCTGGCCCAACGCGTCGGCCTTGGCGGCGCAAATGAAATCGTTGATCGACAAGCCGTTGACCGAATGCGTGTCGTAACGCACCTGGCAGGTCTTGTAGCCTACCACCAGCTCCGGGTGGTGGTCTTCACGGTGCGAGATGAAGGCCAGCGCATTGACGAAGGCCATCGTCTCGTAATAGTTGTTGAAGCCGAAGGTGTTCACCAGCTTGCCGCTGGCCATGCTCCAGCCATCGAGCAACTGGGTCAGGCGCAGCGCCTCGGCGGCGTCCAGCGCCTGCGTCTGGTGGCTGCAGCGCAGGGCACGCAGGTCGGCCGCGGTGTGGATGGTCGCTGTCATGGTCGCGGTCATTGGGATATCGCCAGGTTGAGTTGACGGATCCGCACGCTGGCGGGCGGGTGCGAATCGTAGAAGGCCGAATGCAGCGGGTCGGGCGTCAAGGTCGACGCATTGTCCTCGTACATCTTGACCAGCGCCGACACCAGGTCGCGCGCATCGGTGTGACGGGCGGCGAAGGCGTCCGCCTCGAACTCGTGCTTGCGCGAGCTGAGCGAGGTCAATGGGCCGAACAGGAAGGTAAACACCGGCAGCACCAGCATGAACAGGATCAGCGCCAGCGCGTCGTTGGACTGGCCGGGCACGATGATCGGGTTCACGCCCAGGCCGGTGTAGAACCACAGCTGGCCTTTCAGGTAGCCGAGCAGGGCAAGGAAGCCGAGCGACAGCGCAAACATCACCACGATGCGCTTGACGATGTGTTTCAGCTTGAAGTGGCCCAGTTCATGCGCCAGCACCGCTTCCACTTCCTGCGGCGACAGGCTGGAGACCAGGGTGTCGTAGAACACGATGCGCTTGGCGGCGCCGAAGCCGGAGAAGTAGGCGTTGCCGTGCGCGCTGCGCTTGGAGCCGTCCATCACGAACAAGCCCTTGGAGGCGAACCCCACGCGCGCCATCAAGCCCTCGATGCGCTGCTTGAGCGATTCGTCGGCCAGCGGCGTGAACTTGTTGAACAGCGGCGCGATCAGGTTGGGGTACAGTGCCATCACCAGCAGCTGGAAGCCGCACCACACGAACCAGGCGTACAGCCACCACAGGCTGCCCGCTTTTTCCATCAGCACCAGGATCACCCACACCAGCGGCAAGCCGATGGCGGCGCCCAGCAGCACGCCCTTGGCCAGGTCGGCGAAGAACAGGCCCTTGCTCATCTTGTTGAAGCCGAAGCGCTCCTCCAGCGTGAACTGGCGGTAGTAGTCGAGCGGCACGTCGATCAGGCCGGACACGATGCCGAACGCCACCACCAGGCCGAGCTGGTAGGCCATGCCGCCGCCGGTGGCGTTGAACACGCTGGCCGACAGCCATTGCAGGCCGCCCAGCAAGGTGAAGCCGACCAGCGCGGCGCTGGACACCAGCATGTTCACCAGGCCAAGCTTGGTGCGCGCCACCGTATAGTCGGCGGCTTTCTGGTGGGCGGCGAGGGGGATTTTTTCCGCGAATTCGGCTGGCACGGCGGCACGGTTCTGCATCACATGGCGGATGTGGCGCGCGGCGAGCCAGAAGCGCACCAGCAGGGTTAATGCTAAAAAAGCAACGAACAAAAACGAAAACGCGTGTGAATACATTCTGTGCCTGTGAGAAAATGGCGGATTAACCTGCCCGCCTTAGAGAGAATTATGTCACAAGCGAACGACACCCCAGCAACCCCGGCCACCCCACAGCGCCCGAATGAAATGAACCTGGTGTGGGTCGATATGGAAATGACTGGCCTGGAACCTGAGACCGACCGCATTATCGAAGTGGCAATGATCGTCACCGACATGCACTTGAACGTGCTGGCCGAGGGCCCGGTGCTGGCGATCCACCAGAGTGACGAAACGCTGGACAAGATGGATGCCTGGAACAAGGGCACGCACGGCCGCTCGGGCCTGATCGACCGCGTCAAGGCATCCACCGTGGACGAGGCGCTGGCCGAAGCCGAATTCCTGGCCTTCATGCGCCAATGGGTCCCGAAAGGCAAATCGCCGATGTGCGGCAACACCATCGGCCAGGACCGCCGCTTCATGGTGAAGTACATGCCGAAGCTGGAGGAGTTCTTCCACTACCGCAACATCGACGTGTCGACCCTGAAGGAGCTGGGCCGCCGCTGGAAGCCGGAGATGGTCGCCGGGTTCAAGAAGGCCCAGAAGCACACCGCCCTGGCCGACATCGTCGAATCGATCGAAGAACTGAAGTACTACCGCGAGCACTTCATCCAGCTGTAAAGCTCACGGCGCGATCCTTGCGGTGCGGCGCAGGCCGAGCAGCATGGCCGCCGTGGCCAGCGCAGCCAGCGCCGCCGCCATGGCCGGCGGCGGACCGCCAGCGGCGCCGGCGGGGCTGTAGACCGGCAGCCGTGCAAAGTCCGCCGGGCCGAAAGGCCGTTCGTTGAAGACGTAAGGGTAGAAGTGCCGGCGTATTTGCGCGTGGTAGGCACCGACCCGCTCCAGGTACGACAGGCGCGCTTGCATGTCGGTCCCGGCCAGCCGGTGCAGCAGCACTTGCACATTCACCCCGGCCAGCAGCAGGCCGGCATTCCTGGTCCATTCTTCGCGCGACCACAGCGCCTGGCGGTACCGCGCCACCTGGCCGGCCACCGCGTCGTCGCCCGCCTGGTGCATCGCGTAGTACCACTTCCAATGGAAGCTTTCCGTGGGCGGCGGCGTGTCTTTCCATTCTGGATGCGTGCGGAAGAAGCGCTGCATCGTCTCTTCTTTCGGTTTATCCCAAGCGGTATGCACCGCTTGCCGCTGCGCCAGCGCCAGTTGCGCCCCTTGCGCCACCGGCAGGGCCCGTTCCAGGGCGGCATTGACAGCGGTCGGCGCCACCAGGGCAAGCAGCACGAACAGCGCCAGCAGCAGGACAGCGCCGGCCGCGGCGCTGCGTGCCAGCGCCGCGCCCCAGGCGGCGACACCGCACCAGAAACCAAGGTACAGCAGGCTGGCGCCGGCCAGCATGGCCGTCCCGCCCGGCTCCGCGCCGGACAGCATGGCGCCGGCCAGCAGCGGCAGCAACAGCGCCGCGGCGACCAGGGCAAGGCGCAGCAGCACGCGGCGCCGCCACATCGCTCCCGGTTTGCCGGGCAGGGAGCCCAATAGCCGCAGGCGGCCCGCCTCCCGCTCGCCGCTCACCAGGTCGTGCGTCAGGGCGATGATGAACAGCGGCGCCAGGTACACCAGGACGAAGGCGAAGTCGAACCGTCCCGGCGCGGCCAGCTCAGGGTTGAGCGCCTCCGACTCGTAGAGTTGCGCTTGCAGGCCGAGCGCCCGCAGCTGCAAGGCGTAGGGCTGCACGTCGCGCTGGCCGAGGGCGGCAAAGGCCAGTGCAGACGGCGGGTCGGTCGCGAGGTGGGGCGTGTAATAGGCGGTCAGGCCGGCGTCGCCATCGGCGGCCTGGCGTGCGGTGCGTCCGGCGATGTCCGCCGCGTGCACGGCGGCGATGCGCTGCAAGGCTTCGCGCTGGCCGGCCACGGTGCGCATGCCGCTCCATACGGCAAGCGCCGACAGCAGGGCCAGCAAAACCAAGGCCGCCGCCGCCGGACGTGAGCGCAGCAGCAACAGCAGTTCGAATTTCCAGTTCTTCATCAGATCTCCCTTTCCAGGCGGCGGGCCAGCCACATGGCGGCCAGCATGGCGGCGCCCAGCCAGCCCGCCAGGATGGCGAGCGCGGGCCAGGCGCGCTGTGCGATGGTTTGCTGCAGCGGCGCAGGCGGATGGCGGTAGCGCGGCAAGGCGCGCCAGTAATCGGCTGACAGGCGCTGCGCGCGGTCGTCGTGGTACGCCACTTTTTCGGCGTGCAGGCGGTTCAGCGACTGGATCAGCCGGTAGCGGTAGTCTTCGCCGGCCAGCAGGAAGCGTTCGTGGGCGGCGCGGTCGGTATCGGCCAACGCGGCCGACATGCTGCGCAAGGCCAGCAATGGCACGGCGAGGGCCGCCGCATCCAGCAGCCGGCCCTGCGCCGCTTGCAATGCGAAGTCGCGCTGCATGCTGGCCAGGAACAATTCGCTGGTCAGGCGTTCGCCCTCTTCGATCACCAGACCTTTGTAATTGACCGGCAAATCCTCGATGCGGCTGACGCCATAGCGTTCCAGCGTGGCGTCGCGGAAGCGCTTGAAGTGGGGATCGTCCGGATTGTGGCTGTCGCCGATGCGCGCCAGTGCGGTGTGCACGGCGGCCTCCATCTCGATGCGCGTGGGGCGCGGCACGGCCCCCGCTGCGGCATCGGGCAGCACGCGCGGCAGCAGCACCACCATCAGCGCCCAGGCGCCCACCAGCAACAGCAAGGCATCGCGGCCGCGCCGCACCAGCGCCGACAGCAGCACGGCGATGCAGGACCACAGCAGCAGGTAGGCGGCATAGCCCATGGCCAGCCAGCTTGCGGGGGCCGCCAGCGGCCGGTCCGTGGCGGCGATGGCCGCCAAAGCCAGCAGCGCCGGCGCGGCCAGCAGCAGCGCCAGTGTGCCGTGCGCGGCCAGCTTGCCGGCTAACAGGGCGCCGCCGCTGACGCCGTGCGCCAGCATCAGGCGCAATTGCCCGCGCTCGCGTTCGCGCGCCACCGCGCCGAAGGCCAGGAACACCAGCAGCAGCGGTGCCAGCACCTGCAATACGAAAGCCGGCGTCAGCTGGCCAAAGCGCAGCAGCAACGACGACTGGCCGGCGTCGCTGAAGTTGGCGCTGTTCTGGCGGTGGCCTTCAAGGTATAGCGTACTGCCCGTGAACGGCGCCACGCCGAAGTCGAAAAAGGCCAGGGCCGTCAGCGGCCGGAAGACATAGTGGCCGTAATGCACCACGCGGTGCGGGTGGCGGTCCGGCTGGCTGTCCCACTGCTCGTCGGCGTGATGCTGCAGCCTGGCGCGCTGCGCTTCGACGCCATGCGCGCGCTCCAGGCTGACCAGGATGGCGGCCAGCGTCAGCACCAGCAGCAGCGCCGCCGCCGCGACGGCAACCTTGCTGCGCCGCAGTGCGCGCCATTCCTCGCTTGCCACGCGCCAGGCGGTGGCGGCAAAGGCGGGCTTCACGCTGCCCTCCGCGCGTCGGCGTAACGCTGGAACAGTTGCTGCACGTCGAAGCGTTGCGGCCCTTGGGCGCTGATCTCGTGCACGATGCGGCCGCGGTCGAGAAAGCCGATGCGGTCCGCCACTTCGGCGGCGCCCAGCAAATCGTGGGTGACCATGAATACGGTGACCCCATGCTCGCGCAGCTTGAGCAGCAGGGCATTGAATTCGCTGGTGGCATGCGGGTCCAGGCCGCTGGTCGGTTCGTCCAGCAGCAACACCGGCACCCGGCGCGCCACCGCCAGCGCGATGGCGACCTTCTGGCGCATCCCTTTGGAATAGCTGCCCAGGCGGCGCTCCCATGCCGCGCGGTCCAGGCCGACGTCGTCCAGCGCGGCTTCGATGATGGCGGGCGCAGCGTCGGCGCCGCCCATGCGCAACAGGTAGTCCAGGTTTTCGCGCGCCGTCAGGTGCTCGTAGAGCGCCACGTTTTCCGGCACATAGGCCAGGCGCGCCCTTGCCGCCAGCGGATCGTCGGCGGGATCGATGCCGCACACGCGGGCGTAACCTTGCGCTGCGCGGGCAAAGCCGAGGAAGGCGTTCAGCGTGGTGGATTTGCCGGCGCCATTGCCGCCCAGCAGGGCGTAGACTTCGCCGCGCGCGACGTGCAAGTCCAGGCCGTCGAGCACGCTCGTCGTGCCGTAGCGGACCGTCAGGCCCGCCGTTTCAAGTGCAATGCGTTGCATGGATTTGTCTCCTTGTGTCAGTAAGAAGCCTGCAAGCCGAGCGACACCGCGCGCGGCGAACCGGGCGCCACCCAGGTGCGCTGGTAGGAACTGCTGTAATAGGTCTTGTCGAACAGGTTGTCGACGTCCAGCGACAGGCGCAGGTGGGGCGCGATATGCCAGTGCGCGACCAGGCGCGCCAGCGTGTAGGCCGGCAGTTCGAACGGGGCCGCGCCGGCATTGGCTTGCGCTTGCGTGCGCGCTTCGCCGAGACGGCGGCCGGTGTGCGTGACGCCGCCGCCGACGGCGTAACGCCGGCCGTCCGCCAGGCTGCCTTCGTACATCAGCATCAGGCTGCCATTGACGCGCGGCACGTTCAGCAGGCGGCTGCCGCGCTCCAGCATGTTGTCGCGCAAGACTTGCGCGTCGATCAGGGACAGGCTGGCGTTGGCGCGCCAGTGGCGTGCCAGCTGCCCGGCCAGGTCGAAGTCCAGGCCGCGGCTGCGCACTTCGCCGGCCGCCACCGAGTACGCCGGCTGTAGCGGGTCGGTGGTCAGCGCATTGCGCTTGCGGATGTCGAACACGGCCAGGGTGGCGCCAAGGCGTCCGCCGGCCTGCTCCCATTTCAGGCCGGCTTCGCCCGCTTTGCCGCGCTCCGGGGCGAAGGCGGCGCCGCGCGCATCGCTGCCGGTGTTGGGGCGGAACGAACTGCCCCAGTTGGCGTACAGCGTCCACTCGGGCGCGGCAAGGTAGCTGGCGCCGATGCGGGGCGAGGTGGCATGCGGTTCCTGCGCGGCTGTGCTGCCGTTGCGGCGGTTGGCCAGGGTTTGCCGATGGCGGTCGTGGCGCACGCCGGCCACCAGCCGCCATTGCTCGCCGAGCCGCATCGCATCCTGGGCATACAGTGCCACGTTGCGCTGTTCCTCCAGCGTATCGGTAAACAGCGCCGGGACCGGCTGCGGCTGGCCGTACACGGGCGCCAGCACGTCGATCGCATACGGGGCGGCGGCGCTTGGGCTGGCGCGGTACATGCGCAAGTCGTAGTCGAAGCGGTATGTTTCCACGCCCAGCAGCAATTCGTGGCCGGGCGCGATGCGGCCGGACAGTTCGGCGTGCGCGCCCAGGTCGTCGGAAGCGTAGTCGCGCAGGCGGCGCTGGCGGCGCAGCGTGCGCTGGTTGGCGTCGAGCGCGGCGGCCGGTTCCGTGGCATAGCCATCCAGCGTGCCGCGCTTCCACAGCAAGCCGGCGCGCCATTGCCATTGTTCGGACAGGGCGTGTTCGGCCATCAGTTGCTGGGTGCTGTTGAAGATGCGGACGTCGCCGTCCGCTGGCTCGCCGAGGAAGCGCTCGCGCGGTACCGCGCCCAGTACGCCGTTCACGGCGGCGATGCCGCGGTCCAGCGTGCCGGCGTGGCGCAGCAGTTCGCCGCGGTATTCGATGCGGGTGTCCGGGCCGGCCTTGAGGCTCAATGCAGGCGCCAGCAGGCTGCGGCGCGACTGCACGTGGTCGCGGAAGCTGTCGCGCTTTTCGGCGGCGGCATTCAGGCGCCAGGCCAGCGTTTCGCCCAGCGGGCCGGTGGCGTCGAGGGCGGCGCGGCGCAGGCCGAAGCTGCCGGCCACAGCGTCGAGCGCGTAGGCCGGGCGCCACAACGGGCGTTTGCTGACGATGTTGAGCGTGCCGCCTGGTTCGCTGGCGCCGTACAGCGCCGCCACCGGGCCCTTCAGGAATTCGATGCGCTCCACGGCGGCGGTATCGCGTGGCGCATTGATGCCGCCGCGGTTGGCGGCAAAGCCGTTCAGCAGCAGGGCCATGCCGTTGTTCGGGTCGCCGGCCAGGCCGCGGATGGCGATGTTGTCCCACAGGCCGCCGAAGCTGTTCTGGCGCGAGACGCCGCCGGCGTAGTCGAG
>CAMLRG010000156.1 GCA_946482335.1 uncultured Duganella sp.
AGGAACCTAGGTGGACATTTTCCCCGCCGGGAAGAAATGTCCACCTAGGTTCCTGACCCCGGGGTGGACAAAATTTTTCCGGCGACATCTTTGCAGTGCGCGACTTGCTGGGCGATGGAGTCCGGCACCGGGATCTCGCCGCGCAGCACGGCCTGGATCCACGCGGCGGTGGACTCGGCACTCTTGTCTTCGGGCAGCGCGGGCAGGCTTTCGACCAGGGTTTGCTTCTCGACCAGCACCGTGCGTTCGCCGTCGTGGAACCAGTCGATCTTTTGCGCCTTGTTGGCATTGGCGACGGTCTCGCCTTCGGTGCCGCGCATCAGGAAGGCTTGGCCTTTGTTCAGCGTGAAGAATTCGCCCAGCGATTCGAGGTATTCGGGGTGAGTGTAGGAAACCAGGCGCAACGCAGGCCCCTCGAACGGCTGCATGATCTTCACCAGCGTATGGGTGGAGTTGCGCACGCCGAGGATGCGGCGCAGCGACAGCATCCACGCCAGCCGCGGGGCCAGCGCGTCGATGGTGATGAAGGCCAGCTTGTCGCGCGCCAGCGCCGCTTCGGCGGCGTCATGGTCGGCGGCGGCGTGCACGCCCAGTGCTTCGAATACTTCGGCCGTGGCGACGCGGCCAATGTCGTGCGCCACCCCGTGCACCAGCACCGGCACGCCTTCGCGTGCCAGCAGCATGGCCAGCAAGGCCGTCAGGTTGGGCATCTTGCGTGCGCCGTTATAGCTGGGGATCACGACCGGTGCAAAGCCGCCCGCCGGGGCGCGCAGCTTCTGGAAGGATGCTTCAGCCGCTTCCAGGAAGCCTTCCAGTTCATCCACCGATTCGCCCTTGATGCGCATCGACAGCAGGATGCCGCCCAGTTCCAGGTCCGATACGCGCCCATCGAGGATGGCGCCCCATAATTCGCGCGCCTGGCCGCGGTCCAGGCTGCGGGCGCCTTTCGCGCCACGGCCGATCTCCTTGATGTAGGGAGCGGCGAGGAATGGTTGTTTGCTCGTCATCCAGCCAGTTTACGGCATTTCGGCTACACTGTTAGACCCACCAAGCAAAAACACCGTGACTAGCAGGCTGAACATGATTGCCCAAAACCTTGAAAACATTAACGTTACCTCGTTCGCATCCATGCCCACCCCCGAGGCGCTGCATGCGAAACTGCCGCTGACCGACAAGGCGTCCGATACCGTCACCAAGGGCCGCGCCGACTTGCGCGCGATCCTGGAGCGCAAGGACAAACGCCTGTTCGTGGTGGTAGGCCCTTGCTCCATCCATGACCCGGTGGCGGGCCTGGACTATGCGCGCCGCCTGAAGGCGCTGCAGGAGGAAGTCAAGGAGACCATGCTGCTGGTAATGCGCGTGTATTTCGAAAAGCCGCGCACCACCACCGGCTGGAAGGGCTATATCAACGATCCGTTCATGGATGATTCGTTCCGCGTCGACGTCGGTATGGAAAAAGCGCGCCACTTCCTGCTCGATGTCTGCGAACTGGGACTGCCGACCGCCACCGAGGCGCTGGATCCGATCTCGCCGCAATACCTGGGCGACCTGATCGCTTGGACCGCCATCGGCGCCCGCACCACGGAATCGCAGACGCACCGCGAAATGTCGTCGGGCCTGTCGACGCCGGTGGGCTTCAAGAACGGGACGGATGGCGATATCGGTATCGCGATCAACGCCATCCTGTCGGCGGCCAATCCGCACGCCTTCCTGGGCATTAACAGCCAGGGCAATGTGTCGGTCGTCCGTACGCGGGGCAATCCGCACGGCCACGTGGTGTTGCGCGGGGGCGATGGCCGGCCGAACTATGATTCGGTGTCGGTGGCCATCGCGGAACAATCGCTGCAGAAGGCCAAGCTGCCGGCCAATATCGTGATCGATTGCTCGCATGCGAACTCGTACAAGAAACCGGAATTGCAGCCGCTGGTGATGACGGACGTGGTCAACCAGATCGTGCACGGCAACCAGTCGATCGTGGGCGTGATGATCGAGTCGAATATCGCGGCGGGCAATCAGAAGATCCCGGCCGACCTGTCGGAACTCAAATATGGCTGCTCTGTGACCGATGCCTGCATCGACTGGGAGACCACGGTGCACATGCTGAAGGAGGCGGACCGCGAGCTGCGCGCGCGCCCCTGAAACCGGCAAGGCAGGTGTCTGACCCATCGGGTCAGACGCCGGTTTACCGGTGTTGCCGGTCCTGATACCGCCAACTGCCTTCGACCAAAATCTCCGACTTGACCGAGCGCGCCAGGAAGCACGCTTCATGCGCTTCATGGTGCAGCCGGTCCACTTCAGCATCGGTCGGCGCCTTGTCGCCCGAGAAGCCTACCAGCGGTTTCAGCGTCACCCCCCCGATCCACCCATCCTTCATTTCCCCTTCGGCGGCATCGACATAGCTGTCCACCACATACCCATCGCGCGCCGCCAGGTTCAGGAACCACAGCATATGGCAGCTCGACAGCGCCGCCACGTACGCCTCCTCCGGATCGACGGCGGAAGGATCGGACAGCGGCACCTTCACCACATGCGGCGACGACGACCCCGGCACCACGGTGCCGCCATCGAAGGTCCACTTGTGCAGCCGGCTGTATCGGTTATCGGTGAATTTGGCATCATGCCGATGCCACGCAACTTCCGCGGTATGAACACTCATATCAAGCTCCTTTCAGTTTCGCGCAGATGCCGCGCCAGCATCGCGCACGCCCCATCCGCATCCCGCTCCCGCACCAGCGCAATCAGGCACTGGTGCTCGTCATTCCAGCCCGGCCGGCGCGCTTCGGGCCCCAGCCGCGCCAGGTAGAACCGTTCGACCGCTGCGCGCAGGCTGGCCACCATCTGCAGGCTGCGCGTGCGGCCGCTTGGCGCGTACAGTTCGTCGTGGAAGGCGCGGTCAAGCCGCAGCCAGTCCAGCGCTTCCATTTCCCCGTCCAGCTCATGCTGGATCGCTTCCAGCCGGCGCAGGCTGCGCTCCGTATGCTGCGGCAGCGCGCGCCGCAGCACGTCCACTTCCAGCAGCACGCGCAGGTCGAACAGCTCATGCAATTCTTCGGCACTGAGCGTGGTGACGAAGGCGCCGCGGTTGGGCTCGATCTGCACCAATCCTTCCGCCTGCAGCGCGTTGAGCGCTTCGCGCACGGGAATGCGGCTGGTGCCGAATTGCTCGGCCAATTCCGCCTGGCGCAGCACGGCGCCGGGGGCCAGTTGGCCGCTGCTGATGGCTTCGCGCAGGGTCGCCAGGATCGCCGGGCCGCCCTGGGCGCGGGGTGGTGGAGTCTTCATGCGATAAATTGTATACACGTATACCAACGAGCGCAAGCAAGCTTTCCATTACAATGGCGGATTGCCCTTTTCACCTTGTGCATTCCAATGATCGTTCTTGGCGTTGAATCCTCCTGTGACGAAACCGGCCTGGCCTTGTATGACACGCAGCGCGGCCTGCTGTCGCACGCCCTGCATTCGCAGGTGGCGATGCACGAGGAATACGGTGGCGTGGTGCCGGAACTGGCGTCGCGCGACCATATCCGCCGCGCCATCCCGCTGCTGGAGCAAACCCTGGCCAAAGCCGGCCTGGCCGCGCAGGACATCGATGCCATCGCTTACACCCAGGGTCCCGGCCTGGCCGGCGCACTGCTGGTGGGTTCGGCCATCGCCTGCAGCCTGGGCATGGCGCTGGACAAGCCGGTGCTCGGCGTGCACCACCTGGAAGGCCATCTGCTGTCCCCGCTGCTGGCCAGCGAGCCGCCGGAATTCCCTTTCGTGGCCTTGCTGGTGTCCGGCGGCCACACGCAATTGATGCGCGTCGACGGCGTCGGCCAGTATCAGCTGCTGGGTGAAACGCTGGACGATGCGGCTGGCGAAGCCTTCGACAAGTCGGCCAAGCTGCTTGGCCTGGGTTACCCCGGCGGCCCGGCCATCTCGCGCCTGGCGGAATTCGGCGATCCGGAAGCGTACAAGCTGCCGCGCCCCATGCTGCAGTCGAAGGACTTGATGTTCTCGTTCTCGGGCCTGAAAACTGCCGTGCTGACGGTGGTGAACAATAACGGTGGCGCCGCCAATGTCTGCGAGCAGGACAAGGCGAATATTGCGCGCGGTTTCGTGGATGCGATCGTGGATGTGCTGACGGCGAAGTGCCTGTCCGCCCTGAAGCAGACCGGCTTGAAACGCCTGGTGATTGCCGGGGGCGTGGGCGCGAATGCGCAATTGCGCGCATCGCTGGACGCGTCAGCCGCAAAAAAACGCTTCAAGGTCTATTACCCGGAACTCGAGTTCTGCACCGACAATGGGGCGATGATCGCCTTCGCCGGCGCCATGCGCCTGCAGATCAATCCGCAGGCGGCGCAGCGGGAGTATTCCTTCAATGTCCGTCCGCGTTGGCCGCTGGACGAATTACGCGTGGTCTAGTTCAAGCCAACAGCCAGGCGCTCAGGCCGACCAGGGCCAGCAAGCCGGCAGCAATGCCGTTACGCATGCTTTTGTGGCGCAGGTCGATTTGCTGACGCACGCGCTCATGCCGGTACTGCCTTTGGGTTGTTGCTTTTTCGCCAACGTCGTGCTGCTTTACCTTGGTGCTCATCAGGTGTCTCCATTTGTATAGACCACCAATGTAGCAGCAGACCCGGTCTGCTGCCACACTTTTACGCATTGCTATGCAGCAAAACGTTGTGCCGGACGGCCTTGCCGCTGGTAGAGGAATTCAAGCACGCTGGTCCGGTATTCCAGGTAGAGCGGGTCTTGCGCCAGCGCCAGGCGGTCGCGCGGGCGTTCCAGCCTGACCTTGACGATGTCGCCGATGGTGGCGGCCGGGCCATTGCTCAGCATGACGATGCGGTCGGACAGCAACACCGCCTCGTCCACGTCGTGCGTGACCATCACCACCGTGGCGCCCGTCGCGGCGACGATGCGCATCAATTCATCCTGCAGGTGGGCACGCGTCAGCGCATCGAGGGCGCCGAACGGTTCGTCCATCAGCAGCACCTTGGGCGCCATCGACAGCGCACGGGCGATGCCGACGCGCTGCTTCATGCCGCCCGAGATTTCGTTGGGACGCTTGGCGCCCGCGGCGGCCAGGCCGACCAGCTCCAGCGCCTGCCAGGTGCGTTCGTCGAGCTGCTTGCGCGACTCCTTCCCGCCGAACACGCGCTCCACCGCCAGGTGGATGTTTTCGAAACAGGTCAGCCAGGGCAGCAGCGAATGGTTCTGGAACACCACGGCGCGCTCCGGCGCCGGCCCGGTGATTTCGCGGCCGCTGCATATCAGCACGCCGCTGCTGGGACGCGTCAAGCCGGCGATCAGGTTGAGCAGGGTCGATTTGCCGCAGCCGGAGTGGCCGATCAGCGTGATGAATTCCCCCTGGTCCACGGTGAGGTTGATGTCGTTGAGCGCATGGAATTGGCCGAAGCGCATGTCGACCTTGCTGATATCGATGAATTTTGTGGCCATCTCATTTCTCCTCATAGCTGAAGGCTTTGGCCAGCGTGACCAGTGCCAGTTCCAGCAACAGGCCGACCATGCCGATCACGCCGATCGCGATCAGGATGTGCGGCACGTTCAGGTTGTTCCATTCGTCCCAGACCCAGAAGCCGATCCCGACGCCGCCGGTCAGCATTTCCGCCGCCACGATCACCAGCCAGGCGGTGCCGATGGCAAGGCGCACGCCGGTCAGCATGTAGGGCAGCACGGACGGCAGCAGGATCCTGGTCGCCACCTTCCACTCGGACAGGTTCAGCACCCGCGCCACGTTCAGGTAATCCTGCGGCACGCGCTGCACGCCGACGGCGGTGTTGACGATCATCGGCCAGATCGAGCAGATGAAGATGGCCCAGATCGCGGCCGGGTCGGCCGCCTTGAACACCAGCAGCCCGATCGGCAACCAGGCCAGTGGCGACACTGGCTTCAAGAGGCTGATCAAGGGGCTGAACATGCCGTAGGCAAACTTGAAGCGCCCGATCAGGAAGCCCAGCGGGATGCCCACCAGCGCCGCCAGGCCGAAACCGATCGCCACCCGCCGCAGCGATGCCAGCACGTTCCAGCCGATACCCTGGTCGTTCGGTCCCTTGCGGTAGAACGGGTCGGAGAACAGGTGCAGCGCTTCGCGCCAGGTTTCCAGCGGCGTCGGGAAGCCCGCGTTGCGCTCGGCCAGGATCTGCCAGGCCAGCACCAGCAAGGCCAAGCCCAGAAACGGCGGCAACACCTTCATCACGATGGGCCGCAAGCGCTCACTCGCCGGCGTCAACTGGATGCCCTTCGCTGCCAGCCGCGTGCGGCGCGTCGGCCGCCCCGGACCGTGCGACGGCGCCCCTGCCGCTGCCGCTGCCACTGCCGGTCCCGCCGCGTCGGCCAGGCCGTTACCTCCATCCGTGCGCGCTTGCGCCGTCCCGCCTACGCCCGCCGCGGCCAGTGCGGCGGCCGCCGCCTCGCGCGCCGCATCACGCACCGACTGCCCATCCTGCACTGCCGGCATGCCCGCACCCGCATCGGCGCCGCCGATCGATTGGTAGACTGCACTCATACGCCCTCCCTTTACGCCTTGATCTTGAACGAATCGGCATAGGCCTTGGGATTCTTGCCGTCCCACACCGCACCATCGACCATCTTCACGCTGCGCAGCGGCGATTTCGGCACGCTCACCTTCGCCATTGCCGCCGCATCCTTGAAGACGTCGATCTGGTTCACCTGGGTGGCAACGGCCAGGTAATCCGGCTCGGCCTTCAGCAAGCCCCAACGCTTTTGCTGCGTCAGGAACCACATGCCATCGCTCAGGTAGGGGAAGTTCACCGCGCCATCGCTGAAGAACTTCATATAGTTCGGGTCATCCCAGGTCTTGCCCAGGCCATTCTGGTAGCGGCCCAGGATGCGCTGGTTGATCACGTCGACCGAAGTGTTGACGTAAGCCTTGTCGGCAATGGTTTCCGCCATCTTCACCTTGTTGGACATGGACGCGTCGATCCAGCGTCCCGCTTCGAGCACTGCCGCCACCAGGGCGCGCGCCGTGTTGGGATATTTCTTCACCCATTCCGCGCTGGTGCCCAGCACCTTTTCCGGATGGTCGCGCCAGATATCCTGCGTGGTGGTGGCGGTGATGCCGATGCCGTCGACGATGGCGCGATGGTTCCACGGTTCCCCCACGCAAAAGCCGTCCATATTCCCGATCCGCATGTTCGCCACCATTTGCGGCGGCGGCACCGTGATCACCTTCGCGTCCTTCATCGGGTTGATGCCATGCGCCGCCAGCCAGTAATACAGCCACATGGCATGGGTGCCGGTCGGGAAGGTTTGCGCGAAAGTGTATTCGCGTGGATCGCTGCGCATCAGCTTGGCCAGCGATGCGCCATCGACCGCGCCTTTGTCGGCCACCTTCTTCGACAGCGTGATGGCCTGGCCGTTGTGGTTGAGGTTCATCAGCACGGCCATGTCCTTCTTCGGCCCGCCAGCGCCCAAGTGCACGCCGTACACCAGCCCATACAGCACATGGGCCGCATCGAGCTCGCCGTTCACCAGCTTGTCGCGCACGCCCGGCCAGGACGCCTCTTTGCTGAGGACGATCTTGATGCCGTACTTCTTGTCGAAGCCCAGCACCGAGGCCATCACGACCGAGGCGCAGTCGGTCAGCGGAATGAAGCCGACTCGGACTTCTTCTTTTTCCGGCTTGTCCGAGCCTGCGGCCCAGGCGTAACTCGACAAAGCCGTCGCAGCACCTGCGGCAAGCAGGCGACGGCGGGTAAGGCTGAACGTATGATCCATCTCTATCCCCGTTGTGGTTAATGACAGGGATATTGCAAGCACCGTGCCACCCCCGACGCACAGGGCATGGATGTGGAAATCCGGCACCGCGATTGTGCGGTGCACCAATCCAGCGCCGTTAACGCACCGGGTAGAGCCTCGAATCGGTGCGCAAGCGCTCAGCCATCAAGTCCACGAAGCTGCGGATACGGGTCGAGCCCTGGCGGCTGTCGCGGTGGATGATATGGATAGGCACGGCCGGCGTGGCGTAGTCCGCCAGCACCTCCACCAGCTTGCCGGCATCGAGCAAGGCGGCCGCCTGGTAGGACAGCAGGCGCGCGATGCCGAAGCCGCTGCGCACCGCTTCGATTGCCGAATCGTTATTATTGACGCCCAGGCGCGCTTTCATCCGCAGCGATTGCGTGCTGCCCCCATGCTGGAAGCGCCAGTCCGGCGGCACGCTGGAGCCGGAGGAGGCGACGATGGTGTGCCGCTCCAGTTCCTGCGGCGTGCCCGGCGCGCCATGCTGCGCTATATAAGAGGGTGCCGCCACGATCATGCGCCGCACCTGGCCCACCGGGATGGCGCGCATGCTCGAATCGGGCAGTTCGCCGATGCGGATGCCGACGTCGATGCCCTCTTCCAGCAGGTTCGTGACGCGGTCGACGAATACGGTGGAGACGTCCATGCCCGGATAGCGCTTCAGGTAATCCACAATGCCCGGTATGACGTACAGGCGCCCGAACAGCACGGGCGCCGTCACCGTCAGGTGCCCGCGCGGCGCGGCGTTGATGCCGGCCACGGCGTCGTCGGCCTCGTCGACTTCGGCGATGATGCGGCGCGCATCGTCCAGGTAGCGCTGGCCGGCCTCGGTCACGCGCACGTGGCGCGTGGTGCGGTCCAGCAGCTTGACGCCCAGCCGTTCTTCCAGCGCCGCCACGGCGCGCGTGACGGCCGGCGGCGACATGCCGAGCCGGCGCGCGCCGGCCGCGAAACCCTGCTCCTCGGCCACCGCCACATACACAGTCATCAGGTAAAGCCGGTCCATTTGCGTTTCACCATGAAGTCGATAAAGTGCCGCACGCGCATCGGCATGCGGCTGCGCTGCGGATAGTACATGTAAACGGCGCCATTGGCCGTGACGTGGGTGGGCAGCAGGTGCACCAGCCGGCCTTCGGCCAGGTCGCGCTCCACCATGTACAGCGCCAGCTGGCCGATGCCGACGCCGGCGCGCACCGCTTCCACCTCGCCTTCGGCCGTGTTGAAGGTCGCCACGCAGGGCACGTCCTGGTAGACGGTGCCGCCCTGCCCCTTCAATTCCCACGGGATGACGCGGCCGGTGTTGGGCTGGCGGAAGCCGGTGCAACGGTGCTGCAGCAGTTCCTCCACCGTGCGCGGCGCGCCATGGCGTGCGATATAGGCGGGCGCGGCGCAGATATACAGCGGGATCCTGCCCAGTTGGCGCGCCACCAGGTTGCGCTCGGGCGGATTGCCGGCGCGGAAACCGACGTCGATCCTGGCTTCGATCAGGTCGGTGAAGTGGTCGTCGAACAGCATGTCGAAATGCGCGCTCGGGTACTGTTCCTGGAATTCGCGCAACAGGGGCGCCAGCAGCACGGTGCCGAGCGAGGTCGGCGCCGCCACCCGGATCATGCCGTCGACCGCCTCGCGGCTGTTGCGCACGTGGTCCAGCGCTTCATCCAGCAGGCGCAGGCCGGGATTGGCCAGCTCGAACAGCCGCTGGCCCTCGTCGGTCAGGCTCAGGCTGCGCGTGGTGCGGTGGAACAGCCGCACGCCGAGGTGCTCCTCCAGCTGGCGGATCGCCTTGCTGACCGCCTGCGCGGACAAGCCGGCTTCCACCGCCGCCTGGCTGAAACTGCCGGCGTGGACCACGCCGATGAAGAGGGTAATGACGCGCGCCTTGTCCATTATTTACAACCGCTGGTTGAAGATCAATCACCTTTACCGTGGCTAGTGTAGCAGCTCGGCGCGGCCTAACATGTGCTTCACCAACCCACCACTTACTTGAAGGAGCACTATCATGGCAAACAAAGTCTGGTTCATCACTGGCGCCTCCCGTGGCTTCGGCCTGCTGGTTGCACGCGACGCCCTGGCCCGCGGCGATGCCGTGGTCGCCGCCGCCCGCAACCCGCAAACCATCGTCGACGCCCTGGGCGTGCATCCCCGCCTGCTGCCGGTGCAGCTGGATGTGACCAAGGAGGCTGCCGCCGTGCTGGCCGCCAGGGCCGCCGTCGAGCGCTTCGGCCGCATCGACGTGCTGGTGAACAATGCCGGTTACGGCATCCTCGGCGCCGTGGAGGAAACCTCGGCGGAGGAAGTACGCCGCAATTACGAGACCAATGTCTTCGGCCTGCTGAACGTCAGCCGCGCCGTGCTGCCGGTAATGCGCAAGCAGCGCAGCGGCCACGTGATCAATATTTCCTCCCTGGGCGGCTACCAGGCCTATCATGGCTGGGGCGTCTACGGTTCCACCAAGTTCGCGGTGGAAGGCTTGAGCGAAGCGATGGCGCAGGAACTGGCGCCCTTGGGCGTGCACGTGACGGTGGTGGAGCCGGGCTTCTTCCGCACCGACTTCCTCGACGCGACCTCGCTGGTGGAAACCGCAGCCCGCATCGAGGACTACCAGGACACGGTCGGCGCCATGCGCGTGTTCGCGGCCGGCGCCAACCACGCGCAGCCGGGCGACCCGGCCAAGCTGTCCCTGGCCTTGCTGAAGCTGGCCGATGCCGCCCAGCCGCCGCTGCGCCTGCAATTGGGCAGCGATGCGGTGGCCCGCGCCTATGCCAAGCACCAGCAGGTCGAGCGCGAACTGTCGCAGTGGAAGGAATTGGCGCTGTCGACCGACTTCGAAGCGCCGGTCAAGCAAGCCGCCTAAGGTTCCGGCAGCTCTTTCCCGCAACTCTTGCAAAAGCGCGCCGACTGCTCATGGTCCCCTGCCAGGCAGCCGGCGCAAATCCGTTGCGAGCGGCGATGGTGGCTGATCTCGGCGCTGATAATGCCGGTCGGGACGGCCAGGATGCCCCAGCCCAGCAGCATCATGATGGAGGCGATGCCGCGTCCCAGATCCGTCTTCGGCACCAGGTCGCCAAAACCGACGGTGGTCACGGCGGAGATGGCCCAGTACACCGCAGTCGGGATGCTGGTGAAGCCGTGGGCCGGCCCTTCCACCACGTACATCACGGTTCCCAGCAGGAACACGATCATGAACACCACCGACAGGAAGATCAGGATCTTGCGCCGGCTCGCCAGCAGCGCGCGGCCCAGCATGCCGTATTCCTCGATATAGAGCGTGAGCTTGAGAATGCGGAACATGCGCAGCAGGCGCAGGATGCGCACGTTGAGCAGGACGTGCGCGCCGGGCAGGAACAGGGCCATATAACTGGGCAGCACCGCCAGCAAATCGATCATGCCGAAGAAGCTGCGCGCATAGCGCAAGGGATGGCGTACGCACAGCAGGCGGCACACATATTCGACGGTAAACAGCGCGGTAAAGCACCACTCCGCCGCGAACAGCCAGCCGCCATAGGTTTGCGCCACCGCGCCGATACTGGTCAGCACCACGGTCGTCACGCTGAGCAGGATGGCGCCGATCAGCGCCAGGTCGAAGGCGCGTCCGGCTGGCGTATCCGATTCGAAGATGACGGCGTACAGCCTGGCGCGCCAGCCACCGTCCGGGCGGCCGTAACGCTGGTGCGGGTCGTAACTCTTCATGGCGTCTTCCCCAGCAGGTCGGCGCGCGGCATGCCCCAGTCGGGAACGCCGAACGGGCAATGCGGCTTGGCCGCCAGCAGCAGCGTGGTGAAATTGCCGCGTGGCGTGCTGGCGAAGCGCAAATCGCTGGCCTGGTCCGCGCCCACCGCCGGCATGCGCGCAAAACGCAGCCAGGCGTCGAGCTGGCAATCGGCGGCCGCGCGCGCGCGCAGGGCAGCCACATCGCCCTGCCAGGTGCCGGACAGCAGTACACCCGGCACTTGCACCGGCATTTCCTGCGCCGCGTCAACCGACAGCGCCGCCGGGCAGGCGCGCGGCGGCAGCAGGGACGGCGCCAGGCTCAGATGGCCGCGCCGCAGCAGGTAAACCTTGCCGTCCGATTCGATCGAGGTAAAGCTCCAGCACAGCGGCTGGGATGGGAAGGCCGTCAGCGCCACGTCGAGCACGCGCGCCTGCGGGTCTTGCAGCACCAGCGCCGCAGTGACGGCCTGGCGCGCCTTGAACGAGGCCGACGCCTGCACGCCGACAAAGGCCAGCACCACGCCCAGCGCCAGCAGCAGCGCGCGCCGGCTCTGCATATGCATGAAGCGCAGCGCCGCCACCGCCGCCCCGAGGAGCACCAGTGCCGCGAACGATGTCCAGCCCAGGTAGCCATGCATGGTCACGTACAGCAGCACCACCGGCAGCACGGCCAGCAGCACGATGCGCATGCGCCGCGACGGCGCCGCCATCGCCAGCGGCACACCGAAAGCGACCCAGAACACGGGCTCGATGATGTAGACCAGGTCGCCGAAATACCAGGCCCCGCTGAACGGGTAGAAGGGATGGACGCCATAATTGTTCATGAAGTCCATGCCCAGGTGCAGCAGGAAGCCTGCCGCCAGGGCGAGGCCCAGCCCGCGCCGCGCCGTGCGGCTCTCGCGCAGCAGCGTGCGGGCGGTCGGCCACAGCGCCCACAACAGCGCCAGCAGCAGCATCGCCTGGGGCAGCAGGTACAGCAAGGTATGCGTGTGGCCGCGGTGGTGCAGCAGGTAGCCCAGGGGCGCCGGCGCCAGCCGCGTGAACACCAGGTCGAGGTCGGGGAAGTTGCTGGCCGCCGCGCAAGCCGTCAACAGCAAGCGATGGCGGGTGCGCTGGCGCGCCGGATCGGCCTCCGGCGGCAGCGAGCGCTGGATCAGCTCACCGACGCCCAGCCCGACGACAGAGTGGGTAATGTTATCCATGCAAAATAAAAGTCGGGGTCAGCTCTCGGCATGAAAGTCGGGGTCAGCTCTGGCAACCGGACATTTTGCTACGCAAAATGTCCGG
>CAMLRG010000157.1 GCA_946482335.1 uncultured Duganella sp.
GCGCCTGTCGGGCAAGAATTCGGCCGACATCCGCATGGTGGTCGATGCGCTGGACTTGTGCTACACCAAAGCCCACGTCAATACCTTCGTCATCATTTCCGGCGACTCCGACTTTTCGCCGCTGGTATCCAAGCTGCGCGAGAACGCCAAGCGCGTGATCGGCGTGGGGGTGAAGGATTCCACTTCCGACCTGCTGGTCGCCAATTGCGACGAATTCATTTTCTACGACGACCTGGTGCGCGAATCGCGCCGCCAGCGCCAGGCCACGCGCAATGAGCGCGAACAGCAGCCGAAGCGTTCAGCGGAAGAGGAGAAGCGCCGCCGCGAGGAAATGGACAAGCGCCGCAACCAGTGCATCGAGATTGCCTACACCACCTTCGACGCATTGGCGGCCGAACGGGGCGAGGGCAAGATCTGGGCTTCGGTGCTGAAGGAAGCGATCAAGCGCCGCAAACCGGACTTCAGCGAGTCGTATTACGGGTTCCGTACCTTCGGCAACCTGCTGGAGGAAATGAAGGCGCGCGGCCTGCTGGAGTTTGGCCGCGACGAGAAATCGGGCGCCTATGTGTACCGCAGCAGCCATCCGGTCGTGCTGCCGGCCGTGGAAACGGCAGCCGACCAGGAAGCGGTTGCCATGGGGGCTGAAGGCGATGCTGCGGAAGCGCAGGAAGCCGGCGTACCGGGCGAAACCGGCGACGCGCGGCGCGAGCGTGAAGGCCGCGATGGTCGCCGCGGACGCGGCAGCCGTGGCGGCCGTGGCCGTCGGGGCGAGGCCGCTGCGGCGGACAGCGAAGCTGTGCCGGGCGTCATTCCGGTCGAAGTGCCGGCCGACGCCGAAGTCGCTGCGGTGGCAGCGGTCGAGGAAGTGGCGCCGGTGGTGGAGGCGCCTGCGGCGGACGTACCTGCCGGGGGCACCGCTGAGGCGCCTGCCAAGCGTACCCGTGCCGCTGCCAAGAAACCTGCGGCCAAGAAAGCGAGCGCGCGCGGCAGCAAGGTAGCGCAGGCCGCGGCCGATGCGGCCGAGGCGGTGCAGCAGGCGGAAGCCGCGCTGGCTGCGGCAGCGGAAGCGGCGGTGGCGGCCGAGGCGGAAGCGGTCGCTCCGGAACTGGCGCCGGCTCCGGCGAAACGCGCTAAAAAGCCGGGGACGCATAAGCCGCCGGCGCGCAGCAAGCTGCCGAAGAAGCCGAAGGCTGAAGCGCCCTAAACCGGTAAAACGGGGTCAGACCCAAGGGTCTGACCCCGGCCTGCGGCGGCCGCGCATCGGGGGCCGACCCTTTGGGTCTGACCCCGGTGTACCGGTTTTCTGCGATACTGATGCGCACCATGCCCATCATCTCCGAACTCAACCTCTACCCCATCAAATCCTGCGCCGGCCTGTCGCTGAAAGAAGCGACCCTGACCCGAGCAGGACTGATGACCGAGCAGATCTACGACCGCGAATGGATGCTGGTCGATGCCAACGGCATTGCGCTGACCCAGCGCGAGCATCCGCGCATGTCCCTCATTGTGCCGCGCCTGAAGTCCGAAACCATGGAGTTGCGCGCGCCCGGCATGCTGCAGCTGGAAATCCCGCTCGGCCTGCCGGACCCCGAAACGGCGCCGTCCCTGCAAGTGCAAGTCTGGGACGACACGGTGCTGGCTTACGATTGCGACGAAACCACGGCCACCTGGTTCAGCAAATTCCTCGGCATCGAATGCCGCCTGGTGCGCTTCCACGCCAACGCCAGGCGCCTGACCAGCGGCAAATGGACCGATGGCGAGCAGCACCCGACCCTTTTCTCCGACGGTTACCCGATCCTGGTGATCGGCACCGGTTCGCTGCAGGACTTGAACGACAAGCTGGCGCAGCAGGGCCGCGCGCCATTGCCGATGAACCGGTTCCGTCCCAACCTGGTGGTGGGCGACCTGGACGCCTTCGAGGAGGACTACACCGAGGAATTCCGCATCGGCGAGGCCACCTTGAAGCCGGTGAAACCATGCCCGCGCTGCCCCATGCCGTCGATCGACCAGGGCACCGGCGAATTCGGACCCGACCCGCTGGATATCCTGCAAACTTACCGCGCCAAGCCGGAAGTCGATGGCGGCATCTGCTTCGGGATGAATGCCGTCGTAACAACAGGTGATGGCACGAAACTAAGGGTTGGAGACCAAATCGAGGTTACACTGTCGTTTTAGTAGTCAATAGCGGCAGGCGATGGAGATTACGCAAAAAATCACGGGCAAGCAGCCCACGCAGGCGGAACTGGCGGCGGAAAACCAGTCCCTGCGTGCCCGCCTTGCCTATCTGATCGAACAGGCGGAACGCAACCACTCGATCATGATGCGCCACCAGGCGTTCGACCTGGAAATCGTTGGCGCGGCCAGTTTCCCGGAGCTGATTGGCACCATTTTCCGCTCCTTGCCGGTCATTTCCGACCTGGATGCCGTGACCCTGACCCTGGTCGACGAGGATGACGATATCCGCACCGTGATGGAGAAGCTGGGGGTCGATTTCGGCGATTTCCCCGACCTGGTATTCGTGCCGGGCGTGGAGGGGCTGGCGTTCGATTGCGAAGCGGGGCAGCCCCCCAAGCCGCTGCTAGGTATGTTCGATCCGCTGCGTCACGGGCGCCAGTTCCCGCAACCGGGCCTGCGCCTGCAAAGCGTCGGCGTGGTGCCGCTATTGCGCAATAAGCGCCTGATCGGGTCGCTCAACCTGGGCAGCGCCGATCCGACGCGCTTCTCGCCCAGCCTGGGTACCGATTTCGTCGAGCATATGGCATCCATCATCGCCATCTGCCTGGAGAACGTGATCTCCAATGAAATGTTGAAATACCTGGGGCTGACCGACGCCTTGACCGGGGTGTTCAACCGTCGCTACGTGGACCGGCGCCTGCTGGAGGAAATTTCACGGGCGCGGCGGCAGGCCTATCCGGTGTCGTTCATGTATATCGATATCGACCATTTCAAGCGCGTCAACGATACGGTGGGGCATGGCGGCGGCGATGAAGTGCTGCGCGAGGTGGCCTGCCGGATCAAGGCGGAATTGCGCTTGTCCGATGCGCTGGCGCGCTTTGGCGGCGAGGAGTTCGTGGTGCTGTTGATCGATGCGGATCTGGAGAGCGCGGCCTATGTCGCTGAGCGTATCCGGGCGGGGATTGCGGCCAGCATGATCGAGCTGTCGCACGGCGTGCGGGTGTCGATTACGGCGTCGGCGGGGGTGGCCAGCCTGGACCAGGTGCCTGCGGAGGCGAAGCCGGAGGAACAGGCGGCGCAGCTGATTGCGCATGCGGACGAGGCGTTGTACCAGGCCAAGGAAGGCGGGCGCAATCGGGTGGTGCGGTATGCTGCCTGAAACCGGTAAACCGGGGTCAGACCCGAAGGGTCAGACCCCCAGTCCGCAGCCGCCGCATGGCAGGGTCTGACCCTGTGGGTCTGACCCTGGTTTACCGGTTTTAGGCCAGCAAATCATTCTCCGCCCGCGCCACTTCCTCCGCCGTCCCCCGCAGCACCACCACATCACCCGCCTCCAGCGTGGTCCCGGGCTGCGCCTCGAGCCGCGTCTTGCCGCGCCGGATCGCCGAAATTTCGGCCCCCGTTTCATCCAGCCCCAGGTCCTGCAAGCACTTGCCGATGCACGAGGCCTGCTCCCCCAGCGAAACCGAATGCAGCCTGATCAGCTCCGACTCTTCACCACTGTCGCTGGTGCCGTGGAAATAGCCGCGCAGCGAAGCGTAACGCTCCTCGCGCGCCCGCTGCACCCGGTGCACCACGCGCCGCAGCGGCACGCCCAGCATCACCAGCGCGTGCGACGCCAGCATCAGCGAGCCCTCCATCAGCTCCGGCACCACTTCCGCCGCGCCGGCCTCCTTCAGCCGATCCAGGTCTGAATCGTCGTGCGAACGCACGATCACCGGCAGCTCGGGCGCCAGTTCATGCACCAGGTGCAGCACCCGCAGCGCCGACGGCGTCGAGGCGTACGTGATCACCACCGCCGAGGCACGCTTGATACCCGCCGCCACCAGCGATTCGCGCCGCGCGGCATCGCCGTAGGACACGTTGGCGCCGGCCGCCTGCGCCTCCTGCACCCGGATCGGGTCCAGGTCCAGCGCCTGGTAAGGAATCTTTTCCTCGCTCAGCAAGGTCGCCAGCGACTGTCCCGAGCGCCCGAAGCCCGCCACGATCACATGCTTTTGCGCCGACATCGTGCGCGCCGCGATATTGGTCAGGTTCAGCGACTGCATCATCCACTCGTTGGCGGAGAACTTCAGCACGATCTTGTCCGATTGCGCGATGAGGAAAGGCGCCAGCAGCATCGACAGCACCATCGATGCCAGCACCAGCTGCACCACGAAGGGGTCGACCAGCTCCATGCCGCCCACCACATTCAGAAGGACAAAGCCGAACTCGCCCGCCTGTGCCAGCGCCAGGCCGGTGCGCATGGCGGTCGAGGTGGACGCGCCGAACAGGCGCGCCAGCCCCGCGATCAGGGCGAACTTGAGCAGCACCGGGCCGGTCAGCAGCACCAGCACCAGCCACCAGTTTTCCAGCACGATGCGCACGTTCAGCAGCATGCCGACGGTGATGAAGAACAGCCCGAGCAGCACGTCGCGGAAGGGCTTGATGTCCTCTTCCACCTGGTGCTTGTATTCGGTCTCGGAAATCAGCATGCCCGCCACGAAGGCGCCCAGCGCCAGGGACAGGCCGGCGCGCTCGGTGATCCAGGCCGCGCCCAGCGTCACCAGCAGCAGGTTGAGCATGAACAGTTCCTGCGAGCGGCGCATGACCACGATGGTGAACCACTTGCGCATCACCTTCTGTCCCAGCAGCAGCAGCAGGAGCAGCACCACGGCCGCCTTCAGGCCGGCCGTCGCCAGGGTCTTGGGCAGGTCGGCCGGATTCTGCGCCAGGGCCGGGATCAGGATCAGCAGCGGCACCACCGCCAAGTCCTGGAACAGCAGGATGCCGATGATCTTGCGCCCATGCTCGCTTTCCAGCTCCAGCCGTTCCGTGAGCAATTTGACCACGATGGCGGTGGACGACATGGCCAGCGCGCCGCCCAGGGCGAACGAGGCTTGCCAGCCCAGCTGGATCGTGGGCGGCAGCACCAACTGGATCGCCCAGCCGAACAGCATGGTGGCGGCAATGGTCAGGACCACTTGCGCCATGCCCAGCCCGAACACGATGGAGCGCATGGCCATCAGCTTGGGCAGGGAGAATTCCAGCCCGATCGAGAACATCAGGAACACCACGCCGAACTCCCCCAGCAGTTCGGTGGCATGGCTTTGCTCGGCCAGCCCCATGGCGTGCGGCCCCAGCAGGATGCCGACCGCCAGGTAGCCGAGCATCGGCGGCAGGTGCATCATGCGGAAGGCCACCACGCCCAGGACGGCGCTGCCGAGAAGGAGAAGGGTCAGTTCAAGGGGGGAGAACATCCGTAGTTTGTTTTGTCTGGCAAGTTTTTTGCTTATCTAATTCGGCTATACTTCGGGCATGAGTGTAACCGATGAAAAAACAATGCTGAAATCTTTTGATGCCAAGACCGCAAGCCGGGCCTTGGAACTGGCGCGCGAAGCCCTGCAGATCGAAACGGATGCCCTGGCTGCCCTGCATGCACGGCTGGCAACCGACGAGTCCGTGGGGCAGGCGGTTTCGCTGTTGCTGCAGTGCAAAGGTCGCGTTGTCGTCTCCGGCATCGGCAAGTCCGGCCATATCGGCCGCAAGATTGCCGCCACCCTGGCCTCCACCGGCACCCCGGCCCTGTTTGTCCACCCGGCCGAAGCCGCGCACGGCGACCTGGGCATGGTGACCCCCGAAGACGTGGTGATCGCGATTTCCTATTCCGGCGAAGCGGCCGAGCTGATGGCCATCCTGCCGGTGGTCAAGCGCATGGGCGGCCATGTGATCGCCATGACCGGCAAACCGGAATCGAGCCTGTCCAAGCTGGCCGAAGTGCACCTGGACGTGTCGGTGGCGAAGGAAGCCTGCCCCATGAACCTGGCCCCGACCGCCTCCACCACCGTGACGCTGGCGCTGGGCGACGCGATCGCCGTCGCGCTGCTGGAGCTGCGCGGCTTCAAGGAAGAGGATTTCGCCCGTTCCCACCCAGGCGGCGCCCTGGGCCGCCGCCTGCTGACCCACGTGCGCGACGTGATGCGCAAGGATGGCGCGATTCCCGCCGTGGGGCTGGAAACGCGCCTGCCGGACGCGCTGCTGGAAATCACCCAGAAGGGCATGGGCATGACGGCCGTCGTCGATGCCGACGGCAAGCCGGCCGGCGTGTTCACCGACGGCGACCTGCGCCGCATGATCGAGAAGGTGCAGGACTTCACCAAGGTCGTCATCAAGGATGTGATGCACCTGAACCCGCGTACCATCGGCCCCGACCAGCTGGCGGTCGATGCCGTGGCGGTCATGGAAGAATTTCGCATCAACCAGATGCTGGTGGTCGATGAAGCGGGCAAGCTGGTGGGCGCCCTGCACATCCACGACCTGACGCGCGCCAAGGTGATCTGATGCCGCTGACCCGCCAAGCCCTGCTTGCCCGTGCCGCCAAGGTGCGCCTGTTCATTTTCGACGTCGATGGCGTGCTCACCGACGGCAGCCTGTCCTATGGCCCCGACGGCGAAATCGTCAAGACCTTCAACGTGCAGGACGGCCTGGGCATCAAGCTGCTGCAGGAAGCCGGCATCAAGACTGCCATCATTTCCGCGCGCCGTACGCCGATCGTGCTGGCCCGCGCCAAAGACCTGGGGATCGAGTATGTCCATCAGGGCGGCCATGACAAACTGACCCCGTTCAAGGCCCTGCTCGAACAGCTCGGACTGGGCGCGGAACAGGTTGCCTTCATCGGCGACGACGTGGTGGATTTGCCCATCCTGAGCCGCGTCGGCTTTGCCGTCAGCGTGCCCAATGGCCGCCAGGAGGTGCATGCGCGCGCCCACTACATCACCGAGGCCGCGGGCGGCGGCGGCGCGGTGCGCGAAGCTTGCGAGTATGTGCTGCGTGCGACCGGCAACTACGACCGCGTCATGGCCCAGTTCCTGGTTTGAGTGGAGCGAGCGATGCGCAACCAGAGGATGGCCCACCGTTTCCGCCTTTCGCTTGGCATGGTCGTCGTGCTGCTGGCGGCGCTCGGCAGCTTCTACCTGCTCGAGCTGATGAACCGCGCCGACGAGGACATGCAGGCGGACTTGCGCTTGAATGAGCCTGACTACATCATCGAGAACTTTTCCTTCGTGCGCATGTCGAAGGAAGGCAAGCCAAGCTACATCATTGCCGGCGACAAGCTGACCCACCGTCCGGTCGACGATTCGTCCGAGATCGACAAGCCGCGCGTGCGCAGCCTGGCCGGCGAGAACCCGCCGATGGACATCGTGGCAGCCACGGCGCGGGTGGACGATGCCAACAGCCGCGTGACGCTGAAGGGGGCGGTGCGGATCGACCGCGCCGCGGCGCCCAATGCCCAGGCCATGCACATGGCGACCGAAAAACTGGTGATCTTCCCGGACGAAGACCGCATGGAAACCGACCAGCCGGTGAGGATGAAGCTGGGGAATAACGTGGCAACGGCCAACAGCATGCGCGCCAACAATGCGACGCGCCAGCTGCACATGGAGGGCAACGGCGTGCTGCAATTCCCTCCGGCGGCGCCTGCGGCCCAATAAACAAGGAATGACTATGAAACGACTTTTACTGTCGCTTGCCATGCTGCTCGGGGCAGCGGCGCCGGCGCTGGCCGAAAAGGCCGACTCTTACAAACCGACCGTGATCAATTACGCCTCGATGGACATCGACGACGTCAAGCAGGTCACCGTGCTGTCGGGCGGCGTGAAGCTGACGCGCGGCACGCTGACCATGACGGCCGAACGCGCCTTCGTCAAACAGACGCCGGAAGGCTACCGGCACGTGACGCTGTTCGGCGACGGCAAGAAGGCCACCTTCCGCCAGAAGCGCGACGGCGCCGGCGACCTGTGGGTGGACGGCGATGCCGACCGCATCGAATACGATGAGCAGGCCGAACTGGTGAAGATGTTCAACAAGGCCGCCATCCGCCGCCTGGAAGGCGGCAAGCAGAACGATGAAGTCCAGGGCGAATTCATTTCCTACGACAGCCGCAAGGAATTCTTCAGCGTGCGCAATACCGCCACCGGCGAAAGCAAGCCGGGCGGCGGACGCGGCACCATGGTGATCCAGCCTTCGCGCAGCGAACCGCCGGCCACCCCGCCAGTGGAGAAAAAGTAAGCATGGAAGCAAATACCTGCGCCAGCACGCTGGTCGTGCGCGGCCTCCAGAAATCCTACGGCAAACGCCAGGTGGTGCACGACGTCTCGCTGCAAGTCGATTGCGGCGAAGTGGTCGGCCTGCTGGGCCCGAACGGTGCCGGCAAGACCACCTCCTTCTACATGATCGTCGGCCTGGTGGCCTCCGATGCGGGCACCATCGATATCGGCGGCACCGACGTGTCGAGCCTGCCGATCCACAAACGCGCCACGCTGGGCCTGTCCTACCTGCCGCAGGAAGCATCGGTGTTCCGCAAGCTGACGGTGGAAGAAAATATCCGGGCCGTGCTGGAATTGCAGCATGCCGATGGCAAGCCGCTGTCCAAGCCCGACATCGACCAGCGCCTGGACGCGCTGCTGGCTGACTTGCAAATTGAAAAGCTGCGCGAAAACCAGGCATTGTCGCTGTCCGGCGGCGAGCGGCGCCGGGTGGAAATCGCGCGCGCCCTGGCCACCAACCCGCGCTTCGTCCTGCTGGATGAACCGTTCGCCGGCGTCGATCCGATCGCCGTGATCGAAATCCAACGTATCGTCCGTTTCCTGAAGGAGCGCAATATCGGTGTGCTGATCACCGACCATAATGTGCGGGAGACCCTCGGCATTTGCGACCGCGCCTACATCATCAACCAGGGCGCCGTGCTGGCCTCGGGCCGACCGGACGATATCATCGCCAACGAATCCGTGCGCCGGGTCTACCTCGGCGAACACTTCCGCATGTAAGCGAAGGCCATGAAACAGACACTGCAACTGCGAACCTCGCAACACCTGGCGCTGACGCCGCAGCTGCAGCAGTCGATCCGCCTGTTGCAGCTGTCCACGCTGGAGTTGCATCAGGAGTTGGAGCAGCTGCTCAGCGACAACCCGATGCTGGAACGCCTCGACGATCCACTCGACCATTCGGTGCGCCTGCTGGCCGATGGCGCCATCAGCCAGGGCAGCGGCAATGGCACTGAAGGCCCGGCCGCGCCCGAAGGCGGCCCCGGCGAGGGCGAGGCCGGCGCCGCGCCCGCCGCCGAGGGCGAAGGCTATGAAGGCGGCGACGGCGAGGGCGGCAGCGACGATGCCGACTGGAGCGCCAGCGCCGGCAGCAAATCGGCCGACGACGAAGACAGCCGCCCGCAGCTGGAAGCGTCCGGCTGCACCCTGCGCGAACACTTGCTGGAACAGATGCGCGTGACCGTGCAGCAAGCGCGCGACCGCGCCCTGATGGAATTGATCATCGACGCGCTCGATGAAAATGGCTACCTGGAAGAGCCGCTGGAAGAAATCCACGAACGCTTGCCGCCCGAGCTGGAAATCGAGGTCGACGAGCTGCGCTGCGCCCTGGTGCTGCTGCAAAGCTTCGACCCGGCCGGGGTGGGCGCGCGCAACGCCGCCGAATGCCTGGCGCTGCAAATCAAGCGCATGCCCGGCGTGCCGCTGGTCACGCGGCGCATGGCGCTGACCATCGTCGACAAGCACCTGGCCTGGTTCGCCCAGCGCGAATTTAACAAGCTGAAGAAGGCGCTTGATTGCGACGACGAAGACTTGCGCGAAGCCCAGGCCGTGATCCGCCAATGCAACCCCCATCCGGGCGCCGAATTTGCGTCAGGCGAGTCAGACTATGTGGTGCCGGACGTGATCGTGAAAAAGGGCCGCGGCGGCTGGGTGGTCACCCTGAACAACGACGTGGTGCCGCGCTTGCGCGTCAATGCCCTGTACGCCAACCTGCTCAAGCAAGGCAAGAGCGAATCGCAGATGAATGGCCAACTGCAGGAAGCGAAATGGCTGATCAAGAATATGCGGCAGCGCTTCGATACCATCCTGCGCGTCGCGGAAGCGATAGTAGAACGACAAAAGAACTTTTTCAGCCATGGCGCGGTGGCCATGAGACCCCTTGTGTTGCGTGAAATTGCTGATACACTGGGACTACACGAGAGCACTATTTCTCGCGTAACAACTCAAAAATATATGCTCACCCCGCATGGCATGTTTGAGTTGAAATATTTCTTTGGCAGCCACGTCGCCACGGAAGCTGGGGGTGAAGCTTCCTCGACTGCGATACGGGCGCTGATCGTGCAATTGACAGGAGCAGAAGACCCGAAAAATCCTTTATCCGACAGTAAGATTGCGGACATGCTGGGTGAACAAGGCATGGTAATTGCGCGACGGACTGTTGCCAAATATCGAGAAGCGTTGAAAATCCCTCCGGTAAGCCTCCGCAAATCTTTGTAGTGCATGGGTTCCTCTGTGCGCCTTGGCGCGCACGAACTCGAGAGCGACATCATCTTTAGGAGTGTGTATGAATCTCACCATCAGTGGACATCATGTCGAAGTGACCCCGGCCATTCGCGAGTACGTGCAGAACAAGCTGGAACGAGTCAAGCGCCATTTCGATCAAGTAATCGATATTGCTGTCATCCTGACTGTAGATAACCTCACCGAGAAAGAGAAGCGCCAGAAAGCGGAAATCAACCTGCACATGTCTGGCAAAACCGTATACGTCGAAAGCCTGTCGCAAGACCTCTACGCCGCCATCGACTCCCTGATTGATAAACTGGATCGCCAGGTCATGAAGTACAAGGACCGTGTGCAGAACCACAATCACGCAGCCATCAAGCATTTCCCGGATACCTACGAAGCACCACCCACCGCCATGTAAAGGACTGGCCGTGCAGCACACCAAAGGGCGCAATTGGCGCCCTTTTTTGCGTGCGTTAGAATGCCTGCATGAGCGAACACGTCCACACCCACATTTCCAACGGTACCGGCTTCATCACGCTGGACCGCCCCAAGGCCCTCAACTCGCTGTCCCTCGACATGGTGCGCGCCATGACGCAGGCGTTGCTTGCCTGGCGCGACGATGACGCTGTGGCAGCCGTGGTGGTGCGCAGCACCAGCGAACGCGCGCTGTGCGCCGGCGGCGACATCCGCTTTTTCCATGACGTGGGGCGCGGCAATACGCAGGGCGGCAGCGCGCTGCTGGAGGATTTCTTCACCGAGGAATATGCGCTGAACCATCTGATCCACTTCTACCCCAAGCCCTACGTGGCGCTGATGGATGGCGTGGTGATGGGCGGCGGCATGGGCATTGCCCAGGGCGGGCCCGATTGCGGCGTGCGCATCGTCACCGGCCGCACCAAGATGGCCATGCCGGAAGTGAACATCGGCCTGTTCCCCGACGTGGGCGGCAGCCATTTCCTGTCGCATGCGCCGGGGCAGCTCGGCATGTGGCTGGGCCTGACCGGCCTGACCGTCGGCGCGGCCGATGCGCTCTACCTGGACCTGGCCGATTATTTCGTGCCGGAGACCGAACTGCCCGCGCTCACCGCGCTGATCGGATCCACGCCCGGCAAGGCGCTGCGCGATGCGGTCGCCGTGTTTGCCGGTCCGCACCGCGCATTTTCCGGCGATAGCGAGCTGGAGCGCCAGCGCGCGCTGATCGATCGCCACTTCGCTGCCGGCTCCGTGGCCGCCATCATGGAATCGCTGCGCGGCGACAGCAATCCCTTCGCGCAAAAGTCGCTGAAGGCCATGGAGCTGCGTTCGCCGCTGATGATGTGCGTGACGCACGAACTGCTCAAGCGCGGCGCCGCCCTCGGCGTTGCCGATTGCCTGCGCATGGAACGCAACCTCGTGCGCCGCAACTTTGAACATGGCGAAATCTTCGAAGGGGTGCGTGCGCTGGTGATCGACAAGGATAACCAGCCGAAGTGGAATCCTGCAACGCTGGAGCAAGTCACGCCCGATTTGGTGGCGCGCTTCTTCGAGCCATGCTGGCCGGCCTGGGCGCATCCGCTGCGCCATCTTGCATGAGGGAGCTGGACCGGATCGACCGTGGCATCCTCAATATCCTGCAGGAGGATGCCAGCACGCCTTTGCGCGAGATCGCGGAACGCGTGCATTCATCGGTCGCCACCTGCCAGCGCCGCATCGAGAAACTGCGCGCCGACGGCGTGCTGGTGAAAGCGGTTGCGCTGGTCGACCGGGTGCTGGCCGGGCGCCCGCTGACGGTGTTCGTCTCGGTCGAGCTGGAGAAGCAGAACACCGACATCCTCAAGCAATTCGAGCAGCGCATGCGGCAGCAGCCGGAAGTGATGTCCTGCTATGAAGTGGCGGGCGAATTCGATTTCCACCTGATCGTCACGGTGGAGTCGATGGAGGAGTACAGCGCCTTCACCCGCCGCGTCTTCACTTCCCACCACAACGTCACCAACGTCAAGAGCCTGTTCGCCATGAACTGCTCGAAGTTCGAGACCAAGCTCGCGCTTTAGGCTGCCCGGCGCGCAGCTTGCGCATCACGATTTGGGACAGCCGACGGCGGGCAACGGCCCGAACACAACCTCGGAATCCGCCGGCCCCGAAGTCTGCACGATATACACCACCTTCGTGGTGCGGTCGACGTACATCATATGCGCGCGGCCGCCGGGCACCATG
>CAMLRG010000158.1 GCA_946482335.1 uncultured Duganella sp.
CCCCTTCGAACAGACGGGGTCTGACCCTCCGGGTCAGACCCCGGTTTACCGGTTTACGCGCAAAACTGCTTCGAGCAAAGGCTCACAAGCTTCCGCCAGCCGATCCAGGCTAGCCTCCCGGAGCGCCGCCGTATCGACCACATGTTCACTCCGCAGCCCAGCCCACTCCAGCAGCGCCTTGCCTGCGGCAGGATGATCGAACAACCCATGCAGGTAGGTACCCAGCACGTGCCCATCCGCAGACAACGCCCCTTCAGCGCGGCCCCCGATAACAAACGCCGGACGTTCCAGCGCAGCACCGCTCGAAACTCCCATATGGATCTCATAACCCGTAACCGGCGCATCGGCAAAAGCACAGCTGCCGCTCACCTGCTCCAGCCGCTTCTCCCGCGTGAGGACAGTCTTCATCGACAACAAGCCAAGCGCTTCATCCCGCCCGGCATGCCCTTCCACGCCATACGGATCGTCGACCAGCTCACCCAGCATCTGGAACCCGCCACAGATGCCAAGGACCTTTCCTCCATAACGCAGATGCCGCGCGATCGCCTGCGGCCAGCCGCCTTCCTTTAACGCAGCCAGGTCTGCGCGCGTATTCTTGCTCCCCGGGACGATGATCAAATCGGCCGGCGGAATGGGCTCCCCCTTGCGCACGAATCGCAAATCAACATCCGGATGCGCGCGCAAGGCATCGAAATCCGTATGGTTGCTCATGCGCGGCAAACTCGGGACGATCACGCGGAAAGTGCCGCGCTGTTGCTGCGCCGGCTGCACCGCATCTTCAGCATCCAGGTAGAGCCCATGCAGATATGGCACGACCGCCAGCACAGGCTTGCCGGTCTGCGCCTCCAGCCAATCCAGCCCGGGCTCCAGCAGCCTGATATCGCCCCTGAAACGGTTGATGACAAACCCGATCACGCGCTTGCGCTCGCTGTCCGACAGGCAGGAGAGCGTGCCGACGATATGTGCGAATACTCCACCGCGGTCGATGTCCGCGCACAGGATGACCGGGCAATCGACCGCTTCCGCGAAACCCATATTCGCGATGTCGCGGTCGCGCAGGTTGATCTCCGCCGGGCTGCCGGCACCTTCGACTACAACGGCCTCGTACTGCCCAAGCAGGCGCTGGTGCGATTCAAGCACCGCTGCCATGGCGACAGTCTTGTATTGGTGGTAATCGCGCGCATTCATATCCCCGCGTACCTTGCCGTGGATGATGACCTGCGCGCCAATGTCGCTGCTCGGCTTGAGCAGCACGGGATTCATGTCGGTATGCGCCGGCACGCCGGCCGCAATGGCTTGCAGCGCCTGCGCGCGTCCGATTTCCCCGCCATCGATGGTCACCGCACTATTGAGCGCCATGTTCTGCGGCTTGAAAGGCGCCACGCGTACGTTGCGGCGCTTCAGCAGGCGGCACAGCGCCGCCACGATCGTGCTTTTTCCCGCATCGGAAGTGGTGCCCTGAACCATCAGGGTGCGATATGGGAAAGTCATTTGGCGGAACGGTGCTTGCGCGCTTCTTCCAGCTTTTCGCACAGCACGGCAGTGCCGGCGACCATACGTGGGCCGGCGCGGTTCAGCAGGTTGCCATCGATGGTGAACAGATTGTCCTGGCGGGTTGCCTTGAGCGTCTTGTAAGGGCGCCACAGGTTGACGCCGCCATAATCCTTTTCGGCGGTAGCGAAGATTGCCTCCGGATCCGCTTCCAGTACAGCCTCCACACTGACCACCGGCGCGGTGACCTTTTGTCCGGCGAAGATATTCTGGCCGCCGCAGACTTTCAGCGCATCCGTCACGATGTGTTCACCGTTCAGCGTATACAGCGGTTTGTCCCACACCTGGTAGAAGGTGCGCACCGGCGGACGCGCCGCGTACTGTGCGCGCAATGCCGCCAGTTTCTGGCGCAATTCCTTGGCCGCGGCATTGGCGGCGGTCTCAGTACCGAGCAGCTTGCCCATCTTCTCGAGATTGTCCGCGAGCTGGTCGAGCTTTTTCGGCTCGCTGTGGAACATCGGGATGCCAAGTTGGCGCATCTGCTCGATCTGGCGTTCGGACGAGCCGTGCCGCCAGATCACCAGCAGGTCCGGCTTCATTGCCAGCAGGCGCTCCATGTCAACCTGGCGGTTGTCGCCCACGCGCGGGATCTGTTTCGCCGCTTCGGGGTAGTCGCTATAAGTGACTGCGCCAACGATCTTGTCGGCACCGCCCGCGGCAAACAGCAATTCCGTGACGTGCGGTGCAAGGGCCACCACGCGCTGCGCCGGCTTCTGCAAGGTGACCGGCTTGCCGTCGTCATCATTGACCGTGATGGCGGCATGTCCTGGCATCTGCAAGGCGCACAAGGCGGGGATCAGCAACAGCTTCTTCATTGGTTTTCCTTCGTCCATTCGTTTAATGCCTGTTTGAGCCGCTGCCAGCCCGCTTCATCCGGCGGCAAGCCGAGACGGATCCCGCGTGCAGCCTCGCGGAACAGGCGCACCCAGATGCCACGGCGCGCCATATGCTCATGGAAGGCTTCGGGGCGCGCTTCCGGCCACCACTGGAAAAGCGAGGTGCCGTGGCTCTCGATTCCATGGCCGGCCAACAAGGCGCGCAGCCGCGCGCCCTCCGCCTGCAGCCGCGCTTGCGTGCCGCGCTGCCAGATACTGTCTTCCAGCGCGGCACGCGCAACCTGTTGCGCCGGTCCGCTGACAGCCCACGGACCGAGCATATCGCCCAGCGGCCCCAGGATGTCTTCGCGTGCAGCAACAAAGCCAAGGCGCAGGCCGGCGAGACCGAAGAACTTGCCGACAGAGCGTAGCACGATCAGCCCCGGTGCCTGCGTGGCATCGGCAAGACTGTGTTCGCCATCGGTGTCGCCAAACGCTTCGTCGACCACCAGCCAGCCGCCACGTGAAGCCAGCCGGTCCGCCCATTCGAGCAAGCTGGCGCGCGGCACGCGTTCGCCAGTCGGGTTATTGGGATTGCAGACCACCAGCACATCGGCGCCGGCAACCGCTGCCTCCAGCTCGCGATACGGCACGGCCACTGTCTGGTGGCCGTGCTGCGACCAGTGATGCAGGTGTTCCGCATAACTCGGGCTGGCCACGATGACGCGCGAAGGTGGGCGCAGCCGTGGCAAAGCCTGGATCGCAGCCTGCGTGCCGGCGACGGCCAGCATGCGGGGTGCCTTATAGAAGTGCTGCGCGGCTTCCAGCAGGGCGGGGTCGTGTTCCGGCAGGCGATGCCATGCGTCTGCCGACAGTGCCGGCGCCGGGTAGCCGTTCGGATTCAAGCCCGTCGACAGGTCGAGCCAGTCGCTGCGTCCGTAACGTTGCGCCGCTTCGCGCAGTTTGCCGCCATGTTCAAGCATGACGCGCCCCATAGGCAATGCACAGCATGGCCGCGAGCCACAGCCAGGTGCCGTTGCGGACCAGCCGCCAGGCGCGCGCGATGTCGGCGGCCGCAGCGGCAGCGCCTTCGCCGAGTGGCGGACGGGCTTCGGTCTCGCCGCCATAACTGGCTGCGCCGCCCAATTGCAGGCCGAGCGCGCCGGCGCCGCTGGACATGACCGGCCCGGCATTCGGACTGCTCCAGGCAGGCGCCTGCCTGCGCCAGCAGGCCAGGGCGCGGCGCGTACCCCTGCTGCCGGGTGCCAGCAGGGCGTATGTTATTGCCGTCAGCCGCGCGGGAAGGTAATTGAGTGCGTCGTCAATGCGTGCGGCGCAGCGGCCGAACAGGTTGAAGCGTTCGGTGCGGTAGCCCCACATGGCATCCAGCGTATTCGCCAGGCGGAATAGCAGGGCGCCGGGACCGCCGGCAATGGCAAACCAGAACAGCGTGCCGAAGACGGCGTCGTTGCCGTTTTCCAGCATGGATTCGGTGGCCGCTTTCGCGAGCTCGGGCTCGCCGGCCTGCTGCGTGTCGCGGCTGACGATGCGGGCAGTCAGCTTGCGCGCGGCTGCCAGGTCGCCAGCCTGCAAGGCGTGCGCGATCGGCAGCATATGGTCGCGCAAGCTGCGCAAACCCAGGCAGAAGTAGAGCAGCACGGCGTGCAGCACCACGAGCGCCGTTGGCGGCAGCGGTTGCGCACAAACCCAGGCGAACAGCGCCACTGGCGGCAGGACTGCAAGCGCCCAGCCAAAGGCGCCGCGTGCGATGTTGCGCCGGTTGATGCGCTTCTCGATCGCGCTGGCGAGCCGTCCGAAGCCGACCAGCGGGTGGAAGCGCGAAACTTCCCCTAGCAGGGCGTCGAGCAGCACGCCCGCCAGCAGCGCTGCAGCAAGGACGTCCCAGCCAGGAATCCCCGCCAGCATCAGCCGCCCTTCAGCATCAGCGGCAGGCCCGCCGCGACCAGCACCACGCGGTCGCACACGGCGGCAACGGACTGGTTCAGCCGCCCGGCTTCATCGGTGTAACTGCGCGATACAGCGCCCCAGGGCACGATGCCCATGCCGACTTCATTCGACACCAGGAGCACGTCGCCGCGATCGGTCTCCAGCTCGGCCAGCAGGGCGGCGCGCTCTTCATGGAAGCAGTCAGGCAGCGCGATGGCGCCCACGTCGGGATAGTGCTTGCCATCGCTGAACATCAGGTTGCTCAGCCAGAGTGTCAGGCAATCGACCAGCACCAGCCGCTCAGGCGCGCGCCACGCTGCCAGCGCTGCGGCCAGTGCGGTCGGCTGCTCGACCGTCAGCCAGGCCGCCGGCCGCTGGGCGCGGTGGTGGGCAATGCGCGCCGCCATTTCCGCATCCCCTGCGGTGGCGGTGGCGATGTAGACCACTTCCTTGCCGGATGCCGTGGCAAGCCGCTCGGCATAAGCACTCTTGCCGGAACGTGCGCCGCCAAACACCAGGGTGCGGTTCATCGCGCACCTCGCGAGAACATGGCCGCTACGGCGGCGGGATTGGATGGGAAATAACCGTGGAAATAGGATGCCTGCAGCGAACCGACGCGGTATACGGCCTCCCCCGCCGCGCCGCTCGGATGCTTTTGCGTCGTCGCATCTGCAGCCTGGGATGTTTCAAGCCGCGAGTAGTGGAATGTGTGGCCACGCAGGGGCCCCTGCGGCGTCGGCATCGCTTGCGCACCAAGGCCGGCCAAGCGTGCTTGCATGACGACCTTGCCCGGCAACAGGGCTGCCATCGGCCAGTCGCGGCCTTCCTTATCCTGCAGCGACTCGGCCAGGGCCATCATGCCGCCGCATTCGGCCACGATCGGCAAGCCATCCGCATGCGCCGTGCGCAAGGCGTCCTGCCAGTGCCGCCCCTCGGACAAGGCGGCGGCATGCAATTCTGGATAGCCACCCGGCAGGTAGACTGCTGTTGCAGCTGGCGGCAGCGGTTCGTCGGCCAGCGGCGAAAAATACACCAGCTGCGCGCCCAGGCTTTCCAGCGTTGCGAGGTTGGCCGGGTAAAGGAACATGAACGCGGCATCGCGTGCGACCGCGATACGCGCGCCTTCCAGCGGACGGCCAGGCCCGGGATGCGGGGCGGCATCGTCCGGCCCTGCGATATCGGCCGCCGGCAGTGCATCCCACGCCGCAAGGTCGAGGTCCAGCTGGTCGGCCAGCGCGTCGAGCGTGGCATCCAGGTCCGCCACTTCATCCGGCACCACCAGGCCCAGGTGGCGCTCGGGCAGGGAAAGCGCCTGCTTCGGCAGCGTCCCCAGCAACGGAATGTCGCGCAGGGATGCCGCCACCATGGCGGCGTGCCCCGCGCTGGCGATGCGGTTCGCCACCACCCCCGCCATGGCAACCGGTCCATAATCCCGCAAGCCATGCACCAGGGCACCGGCCGTCTGCGCCATTGCCCCGGCATCGATCACGGCCAGCACCGGCAAGCCGAACTCGCGCGACAGGTCGGCGGCGGAAGGCGTCCCGTCATACAGGCCCATCACGCCTTCGACCAATACCGCGTCGGCCTGCTGCGCCGCCTCCGCCAGCAGGCTGCGGCAGCGCTCGCGGCCCACCATCCACAGGTCGAGCGACTCGACCGGAGAGCCGCAAGCGCGCGCCAGCACCATGGGGTCGATAAAGTCAGGGCCGCACTTGAAGACCCGCACGCGGCGCCCGGCGCGCACCAGCTTGCGCGCCAGCGCCGCCGTGACGGTGGTCTTGCCCTGCCCGGAGGCCGCGGCGGCAATCAGGACGGCGCGCGCTACCATTCGGTGCCCGGCTGCGCCGCGATGCCGGCCTTGAAGGCGTGCTTCACCACCGTCATCTCGGTGACGGTGTCGGCCACCTCGATCAGCTCAGGCGGCGCGGCGCGGCCGGTGACGACGGCGTGCTGCATTTCCGGCCGGTCCAGCAAGTCGGCGATCACGTCGTGCACGTCGAGGTAGCGGTACTTCAGGGCGATGTTCAACTCGTCCAGCACCACCATGCCGTAGGAAGGGTCGCGCAGGAAGGCGCGCGCCTGCTCCCAGGCCTCCCGCGCCTTGGCGATGTCGCGTTCGCGGTCCTGGGTTTCCCAGGTATAGCCTTCGCCCATGGCGTGGAAGCTGCATTCGTCAGGAAAGCGCCGCAGGAATTGCTCTTCACCGGTCGACATCGCGCCTTTGATGAATTGCACCACACCCACCTTCATGCCGTGCCCCATGGCCCGCATTGCCATGCCGAAGCCGCTGGAGCTCTTGCCCTTGCCATTGCCGGTATTGACGATCAGGACGCCGATGTTCTTGTCGGCTGCCGCGATCTTGGCGTCGATGATGGCCTTCTTGCGCGCCATGCGGTCGCGGTGGCGGTCGTTAATGTCGTTCATGCTTGCGGACTCCCTGGAATGAAGATGGTGCGGTCGCCGTGGCGGACGGCCTCGATTGGATGGTCGAGGTACTGGCTCAGGATATCCGGCTGCATCACGTCCGCGACCGGCCCGGCCAGCCAGCGCCCGTCGCCCATCAGCAGCAAGGCGTGGCTCGAAACGCTGTGCGCCAGCGTCAGGTCATGGCCGACCATCACGACCGTCTTGCGCTGCCCGCGGCACAGCTTGGCCAGCAGCGACATCACACTGACCTGGTGCGCCAGGTCCAGTGCATTGGCCGGTTCGTCCAGCAGCAGCAAGGGCGTGTCCTGGGCCAGCATGGCGGCGATTGCCACCCGCTGCCGTTCGCCGCCGGACAGGGTGCGCACGTCGCGCGCAGCCAGGCCGTCCACTTCCATTGCCGCCAGGGCGGTCATCGCGGCATGATGGTCGTCGCTGTTTTCCCAATAGCGGTTGTCGTGGTACGGGTGGCGTGCCGATAGCACGGTCTCGATCACGGAGTAGGAAAATGCATCGCTGCGCGACTGCGCCAGGAAGGCGCGTTTGCGCGCCAGCTCCTGCAGCGGCCAATCGCCCAACGGGCGCCGGTCGATGCTGACGTAGCCCGTCTCCGGCTGGCGCAAGCCGGCCAGCGTCCGCAGCAGGGTGCTCTTGCCGGCGCCGTTGCGGCCGATGACGCTCCAGCATTCGCCGTCGCCGACCTGCCAGTCCAGCTGATCGAGCAGGGTGCGCTTGCCCATGGCAAGGCGCAGTTGGTGGGTGCCGATCATCTCATTTCCTCAGCCGGTGCAATTGATACAGGAAGACCGGCGTGCCGACCAGCGCGGTCACTACGCCCGCCGGCAGCTGCTGCGGTGCGATCGCCGTGCGCGCCACGGTGTCGGCCAGCACCAGGTAGGCGCCGCCCACCATCGTGGCGCACGGTACGAGCAGACGGTGGTCCGCGCCGAAAGCGAAACGGCAGGCGTGCGGCACGATCAGGCCGACAAAGCCGATGCTACCGGCGGTGGTCACGGCGCTGGCGGTCAGCAGGCCGGAACAGAAGAACAGGCCCTTGCGCAGGGCGCCGACGCGGATGCCCAGCGTGGCCGCCGCTTCCGCATGCAATGCCATCACATTGAGTGAACGTGCCGCGCGCAGGGTGAAGGCCAGCACGCCGGCCAGCACGATCCATGGCAGCCAGCGGACCGAAGCGCCGGACAGGTCGCCGATCAGCCAGAACACCATGTTGCGCAGCCGGCCTTCCGGCGCAATCGACAGCATCAGCGTGATCAGCGCGACGCAGCCGGCCGACAGCACCTGGCCTGTCAGCAGCAACTGTGCCGTGCCGCCTTCCGCCGCGGTGCCGCCGCGCAGGTCGTGGCGCGCCAGCGCGTACAGCATCATCGATACGACGACGGCACCGGCGAAGGACGCCGCATCGACCATCCACGCCGCGCACATGAACAGCAGCGCCGCCAGCGCGCCGACGGAGGCGCCGGTCGAAATGCCCAGCACATAAGGGTCGGCCAAGGGGTTACGCAACAATGCCTGCATCATCACGCCGGCCAGGGACAGCGAAGCGCCCGTGACGAAGGCCGTGGCCGCGCGTTCGGCGCGCAGTCCCAGCAAGTGGCCCGGCAAGGAGGTCGGCTGCCCGCTGATGAATTCGCGCAGCGCACCCGGCAGGTCGGCCAGCGGGATGCTGACCGAACCGATCATGACGGCGGCCACCATGCTGGCCAGCGACAGCAACACCAGCAGTGTGATGACGGTGACGGTGCGCACGCGCAGGTTGGCGGAAACGGGATGCATAGCGGGCAGCTTATCTCATTTATTTATAGCTATAGCGCAGGCCGGCGTACACGGTGGAGCCGGCAGTGCCGTAATTACGCGCCAATTCGTAGTCCTTGTCGGCCACATTGTTCCAGCGCAGGGTGGCGGTCCAGGACCGGTCGAAGTCCCAGGCCGCGTACAGGTTCAGCAAACCGTAGCCGCCCAGGCGGTTGCGGTTGGCCGCGTCGTCGTAGCGGTAGCCGGAAACCTGCCATTCGGCGCCGCTGCGCAGGCTGCCGGCAGTATATTCCAGTGCCACGTTGCCGTGGCGCTTGGTGCGGCGCGCCAGCTGCTTGCCGGTACTCTCGTCGCGCGGATCCTGCAGGTCGGCGCTGGCCGACAGCGTGAACGCGCTGCCCAGCTGCTGGCGGGCGGACAGGGAAATGCCTTCCAGCGTTGCCTGGTTGACGTTGTAGGCGCAACCGAAGCGGAAGCCGGGCATTGGGCACGGCACGGTATTCACCAGCAGGTCGCTCAGCCTGTTGCGGTAGGCGACCGCGCCCAGCGACGTGCCGCCCTGGTCGAAGTGGAGGCCGATCTCGCTGTTGCGGCCTTTTTCCGGACGGTTGGCCGGCAAACCGTAGCCCGGGTAATACAGTTCATTGAAGGTGGGCGCGCGGAAGCTGGTGCCATGGCTGGCGTTCAGGCGCAAGCCGGGCGTGATGCGGTAGCCGTAGCCCAGCGAGCCAGTGCTCTTCGAACCATACTGCGAGCTGTCGTCGTTGCGCGCAGCGGCTGCCAGCAAATGGTCGCCGCGCTTCATGCTGTAGCTGGCGGCCCATGAAGTGGTACTGCGCTCGCGCACCAGCGCAGCGGTGTTGGACTGCACTTCTTCCTTACGGTATTCGGCCAGCAGTTGCAGGTTGTCCGGCCCCAGCGCGATGTCGTTCTGCCAGCTGTATTGCGACTGTCTGGTATCGATCTGGCTGGCGGTGGAAGTGAAGCTGCCCGACTTATCGCGCGACTGCGCGGCCTGCGTGGTCATTTGCCATACGCTATTCAGGCGGTTGCGGGAGTACAGTGCCGCCGTGCCCAGTTTCTGCGTACTCCAGGCGCGCACGGTGGCGCCGCTGTCAAAGTCCGCTTCCTGGTCGCTATGGAGGAACACGACGCCCAGCTCGTGGCCGGGCGCGAGCTGCCAGGCCAACTGGCCGTTGGCGTGCTTGCGGTCGTAGCCATCGTCATCCTTGTTGTAGCTGCTGCTACCGGGCAGGGTGGAGGAGAATCCGTCGGCGCGCTCCTTGCCGGCGCTGATGGCATAGCTGAAAGCGCCGGTGCTGCCGGAAAGGCCCGCGCTGCCGGCGCGTGCGCCGTAGCTGCCGGCCAGCAGGCCCGCATCCAGCGCCAGGCTGCCTTGCCCCTTTTTCGTGAAGATCTGCACGACGCCGCCAATCGCATCGGCGCCGTAGATGGTACTCAGCGGGCCGAACACGACTTCGATGTGGTCCACTGCGCCCAGCGGGATGGCATTCCACGCCGCCGCGCCACTGGTGGCGGAGCCGATGCGCACGCCATCGATCAGGACGACCACCTGGTTGCTGTTGGATCCGCGCAGGAAGACGCCGGAATTGGTGCCAGGTCCGCCGTTGCGGGTGACTTCGATGCCGCGCTGGCGCTGCAGCAGCTCGGTGATGGAACCGGCGCCGCTGCGGGCGATTTCCTCCGCGCCGATACTCAGGGTATCGCTGATGACATCGCGCGCAGCCTGCGGCGTGCGGGTGGCGGTAACGAGGACGGAATTCAGGATTGGGGCGGAGATTTGTGCCTGGACGGCAGGTGCGGCAACAGCCAGTGCCAGCGACGCGAAGGCCGCTTGCCGGGTGACGGGAGAGGTCATGACAACTTTCGTAACGAGCCGCCGGCCCACGTCCCCGTAAGCCGGCAAGAACAGGAACAGCGCTGCGCGCGTTCCCACCTGGTCTGGCCGGTATCCGGGCTGGCAAGTATGGCGGTCTGGCCTTCCCATGCATGTGCACAGTGGCTGGGGAGACTGCTGCCGCATCGATCATGCGGCACTTGCTTACCGTTGCGGGGGCAGCACACGTTGGCTGTATGGGACAGCGCCGTGTTTCCCGTTTAACTGCGTTCGAGGGTTCGAACGCGAGCACCAAAACCCCGTCATTATACGGACTTGGCGGGCCAGGACAAGCGAAGGGTGGAGCAATAATTGATCTGGTTCGGCTTTTGTGCCGCCTGCAGCAAGGGTTCGCCGGCGGCGATGGCGGCCATCAGGCGCATGGTGCCGGCGTGGCAGACGATAACCGCATCGTGCCGCAGCTCGTCGAGGAAAGCTTGCACCCGGCCGGCCACCTCGCGCACCGTTTCGCCGCCACCAGGGCGGTAATCCAGCAGATCGGCGGCCCAGGCGTCCACTTCTTCGCGCGGGATGCCGGACCAGGGCCGCAGCTCCCAGGCACCGAAATGCATTTCCGCCAGGCGCGCGTCGGGCGTAAAGTTTCCCAGCAGGCGGGCCAGCGCCGTGCAGCGCCGCAGTGGGCTGGAGTATAGGCGGCTGCCGGCGGCCAGTGCGGGCGCCAGCTCCGCCGCCAGCTGCGCGCTGCCGTCGGCCAGGGCGGCTGACATCACGGCGATATCGCTGCTGCCGTAGCAGATGCCCGCTGCGGCCTCGGGTTGTGGGTGGCGGACGAGGATCAGTTCCACACGCAGGCCAGCACGGCAAGATAGAACACCGCTTCCGTCAACTGCTGGACGGCGCCCAGGCAATCGCCGGTGTAGCCGCCCAGGCGTTGCCGGAACTTGCGCGCCAGCCAGAGGGTCGCCAGCAGCATGGCTGCCACACCGGCGCCCAGCGCGGCGGGCGTCAGCCAGCCCAGTGCGATGGCGGCGATGGCAGGCAGGGCACCCGTCAGTGCGGCAATGAGGAATTCGCCATCGCGCATCTCTTGCGCGAGCGGCTTGGCCTTGCCTTCGGCGCGGGCGTATTCCATGCGCCAGATCAGGGAGCAGGCCATCAGGCGCGACAGCGGGTGCGCTGCCAGCAGGGCGCCCAGTGCCACAAGCATCGGCATATGCGCCAGCGCCGCGACCTTGGCCGCCAGCATCAGGCCAATGCCGATTGCGCCGTAAGCGCCGATGCGCGAATCCTTCATGATTTCCAGCGCCCGCTCGCGCGTGCGCCCGCCGCCCAGGCCGTCGCAGGCATCGGCGAAACCGTCCTCGTGGAAGGCGCCGGTGGCGTAGATGCCGGCGGCGGTGGACAGCAGCACGGCAAGCATCGGCGGCAGGCCCAATGCCGCCGCCGCATACACCACACCTGCAATCGCCGCTACCACCAGCCCCACAGCCGGGAAGTAGCGTGAAGCGTGGTGCAGCCACGCCGGCTCAAAGCCGACCCAGCGCGGAATCGGCAGGCGTGTGAAGAATTGCAGTGCGATGAAGAACAGGCGCAGCTGCTGCATCGCGTCTTACTCGGACTGTTCGCTGACCTGGGCCGAGTCGAACGTGGCCATCTGGTTCAGGAAGTTGACGGCGGCGTGCAGCAGCGGCATGGCCAGCGCGGCGCCGGTGCCTTCGCCCAGGCGCAGGCCCAGGTTCAACAGCGGGCGCCCTCCGAGGAAATCCAGCATGCGCTTGTGGCCACTCTCGTCGGAGCAGTGCGAAAACACGCAGTAATCGAGCACTGCCGGCTGCACCCGCGCCGCCACCAGCAGCGCGCTGGTGACGATGAAGCCATCAATGACCAGCACCATGCGCCTCTCGGCAGCCTTCAGCATCGCGCCGACCATCATCGCGATTTCCAGGCCGCCGAACGCGGCCAGCGCCTGCAGGCCGCCTTGCGCATCGGCATGCAGCGCCATGGCAGCTTCGATCACGCCTTGCTTGCGCGTGATGCCTTCCGGCGCCAGGCCGGTGCCGGCGCCAACGCAATCGGCCACCGGAATGCCGGTCAGGCGGTGCATCAGGGCCGACGCCGCGGTGGTATTGCCGATGCCCATTTCACCGAAGCCCAATACATTGCCCGGCAGCTCATCCACCAATTCCATGCCGGACTCGATCGCTTCCATGCACTGTT
>CAMLRG010000159.1 GCA_946482335.1 uncultured Duganella sp.
CCATCACCAAACGCGGTGTGGACGAGCTCATCATCGAAAGCGAATTCGCTCAAAAACTGGCGCGCTCGGACAAGACGGGCGTGCCGCTGCGCATCAAGCTGGGCCTGGACCCGACCGCACCTGACCTGCACCTGGGCCACACCGTGGTGCTGAACAAGATGCGCCAGCTGCAAAACCTGGGCCACCAGGTGATTTTCCTGATCGGCGACTTCACCTCGATGATCGGCGACCCGTCGGGCCGCAACGTGACGCGGCCGCCGCTGACCCGCGAGCAGGTCGAACTCAATGCCCAGACGTATTTCAAGCAGGCCTCGCTGGTGCTGGATGCGGCCAGGACTGAAATCCGCTACAACTCGGAATGGTGCGATCCGCTGGGCGCGCGCGGCATGATCCAGCTGGCTTCGCGCTACACCGTGGCGCGCATGATGGAGCGCGACGATTTTTCCAAGCGCTTCAAGAATGGCACGCCGATTTCCGTGCATGAATTCCTGTACCCGCTGATGCAGGGTTACGACTCGGTGGCGCTGAAGGCCGACCTGGAGCTGGGCGGCACCGACCAGAAATTCAACCTGCTGGTGGGCCGCGAATTGCAGAAGGATTACGGCCAGGAGCAGCAGTGCATCCTGACCATGCCGCTGCTGGAAGGCCTGGATGGCGTCGAGAAGATGTCCAAGTCGAAGAACAACTATATTGGTATCACCGAGCCGGCCAACACCATGTTCGCCAAGGTGATGTCGATCTCGGACGTGATGATGTGGCGCTACTACGACCTGCTGTCGTGGAAGTCGATCGAGGAAGTCGCCGGCTTGAAGAAGGCGATCGAGGGCGGGGCCAATCCGCGCGATGCGAAAGTGGCGCTGGCGCAGGAGATCGTGGAACGCTTCCATTCGCGCCAGGCGGCGGAGGATGCGCTGGCGGACTTCGTCAACCGTTCCAAGGGCGGTATTCCGGACGATGTGCCGGAAGTGTCGCTGGCCGGCGCGCCGGTCGGCATCGGCCAGCTGCTGAAGCAGGCCAACCTGTGCGCGTCGACTTCGGAGGCGCTGCGCATGATCGACCAGGGTGGCGTGCGTATCGACGGCACCGTGATCAGCGATAAGGCGCTGAAGATCGAGCCGGGCGTGTTCGTGCTGCAGGTCGGCAAGCGCAAATTCGCGAAAGTGACTTTGTCGGCATGATCGGCTTGCTGCAGCGGGTGTCGTCGGCCAAGGTGGTCGTCGATGGCGAGACCACCGGGGCGATCGACGCCGGGTTGATGGTGCTGGTGTGCGCGGAGAAGGGGGATACGGAGAAGGAGGCGGACCAGTTGCTGGCCAAACTCTTGTCGTACCGTGTGTTTTCGGATGATGCCGGCAAAATGAACAAGTCGGTGACGGACGTCGCAGGCGGGCTGCTGCTGGTGCCGCAGTTCACGCTGGCGGCCGATACCAATTCCGGGACGCGGCCTTCGTTCAGCCCGGCGGCGGCGCCGGCGGATGGCAAGCGCTTGTTTGACTATTTTGTTTCGCAGGCGCGCTCGAAGCACGCCATAGTCGGTACCGGCGTGTTCGGGGCGGATATGAAGGTGTCACTGACCAATGATGGGCCGGTGACGTTCTGGTTGCAGGTGAATCCCAAAACATAAAACCGGTAGGGCGGTGTCTGACCCACCGGGTCAGACACCAGACTTGCGGCAGCCGCGTATCAGGTGCCTGACCCTGCGGGTCAGGCACCGGTTTGCCGGTTTAAAAAAGGCAAGCGGGGAGAGAAAGATGAAAATCTGGAGCGACACCTTCAAGCATGGCGCCGCCATCCCGGGCGACTTTGCCTTCGCCGTGCGCGACCCGGCCACGAAAGTGCGCCTGTCCGCCAACAAGAACCCCCACCTGGCCTGGTCCGAGGTACCCGCCGGCACCGAATCCCTGGTCCTGGTATGCATCGACGGCGATGCCCCCACCGATGGCACAAACGTCAACAAGGCAGGCGCCACGCTCCCGTCCAGCATGCCGCGCGCCGATTTCTACCACTGGTGCCTGGTCGACATCCCGACCACCCGCAGCAGCATCGCCGCCGGCGAATTTTCAAAAGAAGTCACGCCCAAAGGCAAGCCGGGCGGCACCCTCGCCCCCATGCGCCACGGCATCAACGACTACACCGCCTGGTTCGCCGGCGACAAGGACATGGCCGGCGACTACTACGGCTACGACGGCCCATGCCCGCCCTGGAACGACGAGCGCACCCACCATTACATCTTCCGCCTGTACGCGCTGGACACCGCGCGCCTGGCGGTGGAAGGCCGCTTCACCTGCCTGGATGTGCTGCAAGCCATCCATGGCCACATCCTCGACGAGGCGCAGGTGATCGGCACCTATACTTTGTTCGAATGACCAGAATCCTGCTGATCCGCCACGGCGAAACCGCCTGGAACGCCGTGCGCCGCCTGCAAGGCCACACCGACATCCCCCTCAGCCCTGCCGGCGAACGCCAGGCCGAAGCGCTGGCGCGCGCGCTGGCCGCCGAACCGCTCGACGCCATCGTCTCCAGCGACCTGGGACGCGCACTGCAGACCGCCCAGGCGCTGGCGGCCCGCCATCCCCACCTTGCGCTGCACACCGACCCCGGCTTGCGCGAGCGCGGCTACGGTGCCTTTGAAGGTTTGCTGTATACCGAGATCGCCGAACGCTACCCCGTGGAATTCGCCGAATGGCAGGCGCGCGACGTGGATGCCGTGATGCCGGCCGGCGGACGCACGGCCGAAAGCTTCCGCCAGTTCTACCAGCGCTGCCAGGATGGCATCGCGCGCTGGGCCGCCCATTACCCGCAGCACACCATCGCCATCGTGGCCCACGGCGGCGTGCTGGAATGCGCCTACCGCGCCGCGCGCGGCTTGTCGATCGACGGCCCGCGCGACTTCCAGGTGCGCAATGCCAGCATCAACCGCTTTACCTTCGGTAATGGCGGGTTGTCGCTCGAACAATGGGGCGAGGTGGCGCACCTGTCCACGAGCCTGGACGACATCGTTTAAAAAAGTGCTTAGTTTTTGGGCAGCGCATCGGTTAAAATAGCCCCCTTCCCAAGCTGTGTTACGGATTTATTAAGTGAAAATCGGACCCCACGAGCTCCGCAATAACGTCTTTGTCGCGCCCATGGCGGGTGTGACGGACCGCCCGTTCCGCCAATTGTGCAAGGAACTGGGCGCGGGCTACGCCGTGTCCGAGATGGCCGCTTCCAACCCGCGCCTGTGGGCCAGCGAGAAGTCGTCGCGCCGCACCGACCACACCGGCGAGATGGAGCCGAAAGCCGTGCAGATCGCCGGCGCGGTGCCGGAAGAACTGGCCGAATGCGCCAAGTTCAACGTCGACCGCGGCGCCCAGATCATCGATATCAATATGGGCTGCCCGGTGAAGAAGGTGTGCAACAACTGGTGCGGATCGGCCCTGTTGCAGCACGAAGAGCTGGTGCAGCGCATCCTGGAAGCAGTGGTGCCGGCCGTGGACGTGCCGGTCACCCTGAAGTTCCGCACCGGCTGGAACCGCGAGAACAAGAATGCCTTGCGCATCGCCCGCATCGCCGAACAAGCCGGCATCCGGATGCTGACGCTGCATGGCCGCACCCGCGCCGACGGCTACACCGGCGACGCCGAATACGACACCATTGCCGCCGTCAAGGCGGCGGTGAATATCCCGGTAGTCGCCAACGGCGACATCACCACCCCCGAGAAAGCGCGCTTTGTGCTCGACAAGACCGGCGCCGACGCCGTCATGATCGGCCGCGCCGCCCAGGGGCGCCCATGGATCTTCCGCGAAATCGACCATTTCCTGCGCACCGGCGAGCATTTGCCGGCCCCGCTGGTGGCCGAGGTGCGCAAGCTGATGGACGAACATTTGCAGGCCCATTACGCCTTCTACGGCGAATTCCTGGGCGTGCGCACCGCGCGCAAGCATATTGGCTGGTATGTGCGCGACCTCCCGGGCGGGGAGGAGTTCCGTCAGGAGATGAACCGCCTCGAGTCGACCGCAGAACAACTGCGCGCAGTCGACAGTTTCTTCGAATCCCAATGGAAGTACGGCGACCGGTTACAATACCGCCTCGCCGAAGAACCGCTGGCCGCGTAAGCCGCGCCTGCACTGGCAAATATTTAGCAAGATCGATAAGAAAATGAGCAAAGAAAGCATTCAGGAAGTGGTCCAGAAAAGCCTGGAAGACTACTTCAATGACCTGGGCGAGCAGCAAGCTTCGAACGTATACGACATGGTGGTGATGACCGTCGAGCGTCCGATCCTCGAAGTGGTGATGACCCGTGCCGACGGCAACCAGTCGCACGCCGCCCAGATGCTGGGTATCAACCGCAATACTTTGCGCAAGAAGTTACAGGAACACGGCCTGCTGTAAGGCTGATTCCGCGTCCCGGTCCCTCTTGGCCGCGACGGGCCGTGGGGCCGGTGGGTTTTGACCTGATTTTCCCTAACCTTCCCCACAGCTATGATCAAACAAGCTCTCATCTCCGTATCCGACAAGACCGGCGTGCTGGATTTCGCCAAGGCCCTGTCGGCCATGGGCGTCAACATCCTGTCCACCGGCGGCACCGCGAAACTGCTGGCCGATAACGGCGTGCCGGTCACCGAAGTGGCCGACTACACCGGCTTCCCGGAAATGCTGGATGGCCGCGTGAAGACGCTGCACCCGAAAGTCCATGGCGGCATCCTGGCCCGCCGCGACTTCCCCGAGCACGTCGCCAAGCTGGAAGAGCACAGCATCCCGACCATCGACATGGTGGTGGTGAACCTGTACCCGTTCCAGGCCACGGTGGCCAAGGCTGAATGCTCGCTGGAAGACGCGATCGAGAACATCGACATCGGCGGCCCGGCCATGCTGCGTTCCGCCGCCAAGAACCACAAGGACGTGGTGGTGATCTGCGACCCGTCCGACTACGGCGTGGTGCTGGCGGAAATGAAGGGCACCGACAACGCTCCGGGCTACGTGTCCTACGAAACCCGCTTCAACCTGGCCAAGAAGGTGTACGCGCACACCGCCCAGTACGACGGCGCCATCACCAATTACTTCTCCAGCCTGGGCCCGGACCGTAAGCACGAAACCCGTTCCGCCTACCCGGCAACCCTGAACGTGGCCTTCGAGAAGGTGCAGGACATGCGCTACGGCGAGAACCCGCACCAGTCGGCAGCCTTCTACCGCGACCTGGCGCCCGTGGCCGGTTCGCTGGCCAATTACCGCCAGCTGCAGGGCAAGGAACTGTCGTTCAACAATATCGCCGATGCCGATGCGGCCTGGGAGTGCGTGAAGTCGATGGGCTCCACCGCCTGCGTGATCATCAAGCACGCCAACCCATGCGGCGTGGCCCTGGGCGCGAATGCGCTGGAAGCCTACCAGCGCGCCCTGAAGACCGACCCGACTTCGGCTTTCGGCGGCATCATCGCCTTCAACGTGGAAGTGGACGGCGCGGCCGCCATCGAACTGGCCAAGCTGTTCGTGGAAGTGCTGATCGCCCCTTCCTTCACCGCCGAAGCGCGCCAGATCATGGCCGCCAAGCAGAACGTGCGCCTGCTCGAAATTCCATTGGGCGATGGCGTGAATGCGATGGACTTCAAGCGCGTGGGCGGCGGCCTGCTGGTGCAGTCGGCCGACTCGAAGAATGTGCTGCTGGGTGAATTGAAGGTGGTGACCAAGCTGCAGCCTACCCAACAGCAGCTGGCCGACCTGATGTTTGCCTGGCGCGTGGCGAAGTACGTGAAGTCGAATGCCATCGTGTTCTGCGGCGGGAACATGACGCTGGGCGTGGGTGCCGGCCAGATGTCGCGTATCGATTCGGCGCGTATCGCATCGATCAAGGCGCAGAATGCCGGCCTGTCGCTGCAGGGTTCCGTGGTGGCGTCCGACGCCTTCTTCCCGTTCCGCGACGGCCTCGACGTGGTGGTGGATGCGGGCGCGACCTGCGTGATCCAGCCGGGCGGTTCGATGCGCGACCAGGAAGTGATCGACGCCGCCGACGAACGCGGCGTGGTGATGCTCTACACCGGCACCCGCCACTTCCGCCACTAAACGAACGCTGACCAGCGCTCGCCGCGCCACAGGTGTCTGACCCTGCGGGTCAGACACCGCTCTACCGGTTTCTGCCGTAAAATCCCGGAATGATTATTCTCGGCATCGACCCCGGCTTGCGCACTACTGGATTTGGTGTCATCCAGAAGGTGGGCAACAAGCTGCGCTACATCGCCTCCGGCACCATCAAGAGCGGCGAGGGCGAGCTGCCGCAACGCCTGAAAATCATCCTCGACGGGGTGGCGGAAATCGCCGCCACCTACAAACCCGATTGCGCCGCAATCGAAAAAGTCTTCGTCAACGTCAATCCGCAATCGACCTTGCTGCTCGGCCAGGCCCGCGGCGCCGCCATTTGCGCCCTCGTCACGCATGAACTCAAGGTTGCCGAATACTCCCCGACGCAGCTGAAGCAAGCGGTGGTCGGCACCGGCCGCGCCACCAAGGCCCAGGTGCAGGACATGGTCGCGCGCCTGCTGGCGCTGCCCGGGCTGCCCGGCACCGACGCCGCCGACGCCCTCGGCATCGCCATCTGCCATGCGCACAGCCAGGCCACGCTGTCGGTGGTCACCAATGTCCATCCCGCCCTGTCCGGCCTGCGCATGAAACGCGGCCGCCTGGTCGGCTAACCGCATCCAAAGGAATCCCATGATCGGACGTCTCACCGGCATCCTGCTCGAAAAGAATCCCCCGCAACTGCTGGTCGACGTGCATGGCGTCGGCTACGAAGTCGACGTGCCGATGTCGACCTTCTACAACCTGCCCGGCGTGGGCGAAAAGGTGGCGCTGTTCACCCACCTGGCCGTGCGCGAGGACGCGCATCTGCTGTACGGCTTCGGCAACGCCGAAGAACGCGCCGTGTTCCGCCAACTGATCAAAATCAGCGGCATCGGCGCCCGCACCGCGCTGTCGATCCTGTCCGGCCTGTCGATCGCCGACCTGGCACAAGCGGTCACGCTGCAGGAAGCCGGCCGGCTGGTAAAAATCCCGGGCATCGGCAAGAAGACGGCGGAGCGCCTGCTGCTGGAACTGAAGGGCAAGCTGGGGGCCGATATCGGCGCCGCCGGCGTCCACCCGGTCCACGATTCGCAGGCCGACATCCTGAACGCCCTGCTGGCGCTGGGCTATTCCGACAAGGAAGCCGTGCAGGCGCTGAAGACCGTGCCGGCAGGCTCCTCGGTCTCCGACGGTATCAAGCAAGCACTTAAAGCACTGTCCAAAGGCTGACGCCTTGTCATGGCAGGCTACTTCAGCATAAACTGGACGGTACCCCCCAACAAAAGGCTGCATTTATGAGAACTCTTATCGCTTTGGCTATCCTTGCATCGACCCTCGCTGGTTGTGCTGTCTACACACCGTCCGGTTCTGTCGTCATTGATCCTGCAGTACGCCAGGATTCCGGCAACGGAAAGTTCTGCCCACCTGGCCAGGCCAAGAAGGGCAATTGCTAACGGCCTGCATCGGGTGCGCCTGACCGGCCCAGACACGGTCTTGTTGGGCGCTATCCTGCCCGCCCGGTCCCCGATACCGAACCCTCATCCCTCTCCCTCGTCCAGGAGCGCCATCTCGTAAAGCGCGAGCGGCAGTTGATACAATCTCGAAAATTTTCGACTGCAGTTCAACCAACCTCTGGGATTCCTTGAATGACCGCTGTTCCGCAGGCGCTGGCCAGGCCCAATCCCGACACTCCCCCCCGGATCCGGCGCAAACAGGTGCTGGCACTTGTCATGCTGGTGGTCTGTGGCGTGATCAATTACCTGGACCGGGCAACCCTGGCGGTCGCCAACGAGTACATCCGCGCCGACCTCGGCCTGTCGCTCGGCCAGATGGGGGTGCTGTTGTCGGCGTTCTCGTGGAGCTATGCATTGTGCCAGTTGCCAGTGGGCGCGCTGGTGGACAAGATCGGGCCGCGCTGGCTGCTCGGCGCGGGGCTGGTGGTGTGGTCGCTGGCCCAGGCGGCCGGCGGGCTGGCGTCGACCTTCGGCTATTTCGTCATGGTGCGCATTGTGCTCGGCATCGGCGAGGCGCCGCAATTCCCTTCGGCGGCGCGGGTGGTGAGCAACTGGTTCCCGCTGCGCTCGCGCGGCACGCCGACCGGCATCTATAACTCGGCTTCGCCTTTGGGCGTGGCGCTGGCGCCGCTGCTGTTACCGCCGCTGATTGCGGCGACCAGCTGGCACTGGGCCTTCTTCGTGACCGGCGGACTGGGGCTGGTAGCGGCCGTCGTCTGGGTGGCGCTGTACCGCGATCCGGTGCGCGGCGAATTGACGGCGCAGGAGCGCGCTTACCTGGAGGCGGGCGAGTCCCCCGAGGCGGTGCCGAAGACCAGCTTCGCGGCCTGGCGCGCACTGTTCCGCCACCGCGTCACCTGGGGCATGATGCTGGGCTTCTTCGGCTCGGTCTACCTCAACTGGGTGTACCTGACCTGGCTGCCGGGCTACCTGCGCACCGAGCGCCATATGGACCTGGCCTCGGCAGGCCTGGCCTCGGCGGTGCCTTTCCTGTGCGGCTTTGCCGGCGCCCTCATTGCAGGGTGGGCATCGGACCGCATCGTCCGCTTCGCCGCATCGCCGATTGCCGGGCGCCGCAACGCGGTGGTGGCGGCCACGCTGGGCATGGTGCTGTTCACGATTCCCGCTGCGCTGGTGGAGAGCAATGTCGTGGCCGTGGCGTGCATCTCGATCGTCATTTTCCTTGCCAACGCGTCGTCGGCCTGCGCCTGGTCGCTCGCCACCGTGGCAGCGCCGCGCAGCCGCATCGCATCGCTCGGCGCGATCCAGAATTTCGGCGGCTTCCTGGGCGGCGCGCTGGCGCCCGTCCTCACCGGCTACATCGCGCAGGCCTGGTCTTTCGTGCCCGCATTGCTGACCGGGGCCGCGATCGCCTTCGCCGGCGCCATGTCCTACCTGTTCCTGGTTGCCAGGCCGATCCCGGAGGAGTAACGATGAAGACGCAGTTCTTTACGGCGGCAAGCCTCGATGGTTTTCTCGCGACGGAGGATGACTCGCTCGATTGGCTGTTTCCGCTGGGCGACATCAATGACAGCAGCTACCCGGATTTCATCGCCCAGGTGGGGGCGATCGCGATGGGGTCCTCTACCTACGAATGGATGCTGCGCAACGCGGACACGGTTGCCGCCGAAACCGGCGCGGCCTGGCCTTATACGCAACCGGCCTGGGTGTTCTCTTCCCGCACCTTGCCGGCAATTCCCGGTGCGGACCTGCGGTTCGTGACAGGTGATGTGGCGCCGGTGCATGCGGCGATGCGCGCGGCGGCCGGCGAGCGGAACATCTGGATCGTCGGCGGCGGCGACTTGGCCGGACAATTCCACGATGCAGGGCTGCTCGACGAAATCATCATCCAGCTCGGTTCGGTGACGCTGGGCCAGGGCAAACCGCTATTTCCGCGCCGTCTCACGCATCCACCGCTGTCGCTGCAATCCGTGCGCCAGATCGGCAGCGGCATGGCCGAGTTGCGCTACCTTGTGCCGGGGCGGTGAGGCAGGCGGCTGCGTAGCTGCACTAAGCGGGCCGCAGGATCACCTTGCGGCATTCCTCTTCCTTCTTGTCGAAAATGCGGTAGCCCTCGGCGGCCTGTTCCAGCGGCAGCCGGTGGGTGATGATGGCGCCCGGGTCCAGCCGGCCCTGGCCGATGAATTCGAGCAGCTCGGGCATGAAGCGCTGCACGTGGGTCTGCCCCATCTTGAAGCTGATGCCTTTGTCGAAGGCATCGCCGAACAGGAAGCCGTGGATAAAGCCCGCGTACACGCCCGGCACGCTGACCGTGCCGCCGCGCCGCACGGCCGCGATGCACTGGCGCAGCGCGGCGCCGCTGCTGCCTTCCAGCTTGATCGCCGTCAGCGCGGTCTCCAGCGCGCTGCCCTTGGCTTCGAAGCCGACGGCATCGATGGCCGCGTCGACTCCGCGTGCGGAAGTGTTGTCGATGATGTACTCGGCGGCGTCGACATGGTCGAAGTTGACGGGAATGACGCCGTAAGCCTGCCGGGCAAAGTCGAGCCGGTAGCCGTTATGGTCGACCATGAAGATGGTTTCCACGCCCACCATGCGCGCACACGCCGCCGCCATCAGGCCGACCGGGCCGGCGCCATAAATGGCGAGGCTGTCGCCTTGCCCGACGCCGGCGTTCACCACGGCCTGGTAGCCGGTGGGCAGGATATCGCTCAGGAACAGCACTTGCTCATCCTCGAGCGCGTCGGGAATGCGCAGCGGGCCGACGTTGGCCTTTGGCACGCGCACGAATTCGGCCTGGCCGCCCGGCATGCCGCCGTAGAGGTGGGTGTAGCCGAACATGGCCGCGCCGGAGCGCAAGCCCTTCTTGTTCATGATGGCGCCACGGTCGGGATTCGTGGTTTCGCACGCCGAAAACAACTGGCGCTGGCAGAAAAAGCAGCTGCCGCAGGCGATGACGAAGGGGACGACGACGCGGTCGCCCCTGGCCAGTCGCGTGACGCCCGGCCCGGTTTCCTCGACGATGCCCATGAATTCGTGGCCGAGGATATCGCCTTGCTGCATGGCGGGCACCTTGCCGCGGTAGAGGTGCAGGTCGGAGCCGCAAATGGCGGTGGCGGTGATGCGCAGGATGAGGTCGTCGGCTTCCTGCAGGATGGGGTCGGGTACGGTGTCCACCTGGACATCATGTGCCGAGCGGTAGGTGAGTGCGCGCATGGGAACCTCCCTGTGGTCTAAGGCGCCAGTATCGCCACCGCAGCCGTCCGCCCCAAGCGGCGCGCGCGCCGTCGTCGTGTGGGCCGCTGTCCTACAAGGCCCTGCCGGGCTTGTGCTATTGTGGCGTGATCAGGCTTGGGAAAGGTGGGCAGTCACATGCGCAAAGTCGCTTGCATTCAACTGTTTTCCGCGGCTTCCGGGACGGAGGCACCGCCGGCGCAGTTCGGCCGGTCGGCGGACGTCGCCGGCTCCGGCCGGGAAGGGCCGGACGGCGAGGGCTGGAAAACCGAGCCGGCAAAGCCCTGCCGCAGGCCGGCGCCCAAATGAAAACGAAACTGCTGCTTGCGGCGACCCACTTGCTGGCGCTGGCGGCTGGCTTTGCGCTCGGCGTCTACCTGCTGCCGATCCTGACCGCGCCGGCGGCGCCCACGATGCAGGCGGTGCGGGCGGAGGCGGCGCAGGCGCAGTACAGCGGCACGTTCCGGCGCGACCTGAAGGACAGCGACGCCTTGCATTGGGGCGAAGGCAAAGTCTCGGTGACGACGCGCGCGATTGCACTGGAAGGGGAGCTGGCGCCGGGGCCGGACTACAAACTTTACCTCTCGCCCGCTTTTGTCGAAACGGAGGCGGACTTCCGGCGGCTGAAGCCGCGCATGGTGCGCGTCGGCGACGTGAAGACGTTCAAGAACTTCCTGGTGGCGCTGCCGCCGGGTGTCGACCCGGCGAAGTACACCACTGTGGTAGTCTGGTGCGAGGCTTTCAGCCAGTTCATCAGCGCAGCACAATATCGTTAGGGATCCAGTGGGCACTTCCAGCACGGTTACTTCCCACATGAAGTGAGCCTGCATTGGCCAGCCTTGATAGAATCATGCCCTGAACCCCCATTCGAGCTGGCATGAGTATTCAAACCGACAACTTCACCGAACAGCGCATCATCGATGCGGCGCCATCCTCGCCCAACGAGGAGGCGATCGAGCGCGCCCTGCGGCCCAAGCATCTCGATGAGTATGTCGGCCAGTAGAAGATCCGCGGCCAGCTGGAAATCTTCATCCACGCCGCACGCAAGCGCAAGGAAGCGCTCGACCACACGTTGCTGTTCGGCCCGCCCGGCCTGGGCAAGACCACGCTGGCCAACATCATCGCGCGCGAAATGGGCGTCAACCTGCGCCAGACGTCCGGCCCGGTGCTGGAGCGCCCGGGCGACCTGGCGGCGATCCTGACCAACCTGGAAGCGAACGACGTCCTGTTCATCGATGAAATCCACCGCCTGTCGCCGGTGGTGGAGGAAATCCTCTACCCGGCGCTGGAGGACTACCAGATCGACATCATGATCGGCGAGGGACCGGCGGCGCGCAGCGTGAAGCTGGACCTGCAGCCCTTCACCCTGGTCGGCGCCACCACCCGCGCCGGCATGCTGACCAACCCGCTG
>CAMLRG010000160.1 GCA_946482335.1 uncultured Duganella sp.
TGACCCCGACTTTCTATCGGTTGATCACTTTCAGCACGGCGGCGGCGCCTTCCTGGGCGCTGTTGCGCAGCAGGCTGTGGTGCATGTCGGTGAAGCGCTGGACCAGCCGCAGGCGGTGCGGCGCGTCGCTCAGCTGCTGCCACATGGCGTCGGCCAGGGTTTCGGCGGTGGCGGCGTTCTGCAGCATTTCCGGCACCAGGAATTCGCGCGCCAGGATGTTCGGCAGCCCGATCCACGGCTGGTACCCCATATGTCTCATGATATGCCAGGATGCGGCCATCATCTTGTAGGCGATGACCATCGGTTTCTTGAACAGGGCCACTTCCAGCGAGGCGGTGCCGGATGCCACCAGCACGGCATCGGCGGCGCAGATGGCGGTGTGCGACTGGCCGTCCAGCAGCATCAGCTCGACGTCCTGCAGCCCGGCTTGCGCCACCAGGTCCTGGAAATACTTGCGCTGCCTGTCGCCGGCCATCGGCACCACGAAGCGCAAGGTGCGGTCGCGCTGCAGCAGCAGCTTGCAGGCGCCGATGAAGGCGGCAGTGTTGTATTTGAGCTCGGCCATGCGGCTGCCCGGCATCACGCACACCACATTGGCGTCTTCGGCCAGGCCCAGCTGGCGGCGCGCGGCCGCTTCGTCGGGCTGGACCGGGATCACCTCGGCCAGCGGGTGGCCGACATAGGTCACCGGCACGCCGGCTGCCTGGTAGATCGCTTCCTCGAAGGGGAAAATCACCAGCATGTGCGAGACCGACTTGATGATCTTCTTGATGCGGCCGCCGCGCCAGGCCCAGATCTGCGGGCCGATGTAATGGATGGTGGGGATGCCGGCGGCGCGCAACTGCGCTTCCAGGCCCAGGTTGAAGCCCGGGTAGTCGGCGCCGATGAAGCAGGCCGGCCGTTCGGCCAGCAGCTCGTCGCGCAGCGTGTCCTGGATGCCTTTCAGCTCGCGGTAGCGGGGAATGATCTCGAACAGGCCGCGCACCGTCATCTTCTCCAGCGGCCAGTGCGACTCGAAGCCATGCGCCTGCATGGCCGGGCCGCCGATGCCGTGGAAGCGGGCGTCGGGCAGGTGCGGGCGCAGGCCGCCCAGCAGGCGGCCCGCCAGCAGGTCGCCGGACGGTTCGCCGGCCACCACCGCGATCGATACGTCAGCGGACGATGCCACGGGTGGTCGTATCGAGGAATTCGCGCATGGCGCGCGCGTGCACGGCGTCGGCTTCCGGCAGCTCCGCTTCGGCGGCGATCATGGCCGCCTTGGCTTCTTCCAGCGTCAGGCCGGAACGGTACAGCAGTTTGTAGGCGTTGCGGATGGCGTTGATCTGCTCGCGCGTGAAGCCGCGGCGCTTCAAGCCTTCGATATTGACGCCATGGGCGGCGGCCGGGTTGCCGTTCAGCAGCACGAACGGCGGCACGTCCTGGGTCAGGCTGGTGCTCATGCCGACAAAGGCGTGGGCGCCGATCTTGCAGAACTGGTGCACGTTGGCGAAGCCGGACATGATCACCCAGTCGCCGATCTCGACGTGGCCGGCCATCTGGGCGTTGTTGGAGAAGATGGTATTGTTGCCGACCACGCAGTCGTGCGCCAGGTGCACGTAGGCCGAGATCCAGTTGTTGTTGCCCAGCTTCGTCACACCCTTGTCCTGCACCGTGCCGAGGTTGAAGGTGCAGAATTCGCGGATGGTGTTGCCGTCGCCGATTTCCAGGCGGGTCGGCTCGCCGTTCCACTTCTTGTCCTGCGGCGCGGCGCCAATGGAGGAAAACTGGAAGAACTTGTTGTCCTTGCCGATCGTGGTATGGCCCTCGATCACCACGTGCGGGCCCACCACGGTGTTCTCGCCAATCACCACGTTCGGGCCAATGATCGTGTAAGGGCCGATCTCGACGCCCGCCGCCAGTTCGGCCTTGGGATCGACGATCGCCGTTGGGTGGATGCTTGCCATGCCTGTTACTCCACGGAGCGGATGGTGCACATCAGCTCAGCTTCCAGGGCCACCTGGCCGTCGACCGAGCCGACCGCCTTGTATTTCCAGATGCCGCGCGCATTGCGCAGGATTTCCACGTCCATCTTCAACTGGTCGCCAGGCCCGACCGGGCGCTTGAAGCGCGCATTGTCGATGCCCACGAAGTACACCACCGAATTCTCGTCCGGCTTGAGGCCGATGGACTTGAACGACAACAGGGCCGCGGTCTGCGCCATCGCCTCGATCATCAGCACGCCCGGCATGACCGGCTTGTGCGGGAAGTGACCGTTGAAGAATTCTTCGTTCACGGAGACGTTCTTGATGGCGGTGATGGACTTGTTTTCTTCGTAGCTGAGCACACGGTCAACCAGCAGCATCGGGTAGCGGTGCGGCAGGTAGGCCTTGATCTCGCAGATGTCCATCGTCTTGTTTTCGGTAGTGGTCATGATTCGTCGTTTTCGATTTTCGTTTTAATGGTTTTTTCCAGCGTGCGCATTTTATCGCGCATCGTCGGCAGGTTCCTTACGATCGCCGCCGACTTTTCCCAGTCGCTGTTCTTGGCCAAGGGGTAGAAGCCGGTGTACTGGCCAGGTTCGGAAATCGAACGCGACACCAGGCTGCCCGAGGAAATGTGCACATTATCGGCGATCGTCAGGTGGCCGAGGATCATCGCCGCACCGCCGAAGGTGCAGTGCTTGCCGATGGTCGCGCTGCCGGCCACGCCGACGCAGCCGGCCATGGCGGTGTGGGCGCCGATCACGCAGTTGTGGCCGATCTGTATCTGGTTGTCCAGCTTGACGCCGTCTTCGATGATGGTGTCGGCCAGGGCGCCGCGGTCCACCGTGGTATTGGCGCCGATGTCGACGTCGTCGCCGATCACCACGCGGCCCACCTGCGGGATGCGCACGTACACGCCGCCGTCGTTGGCAAAGCCGAAGCCGTCGGTGCCGATCACGGCGCCCGAGTGGACGATGCCGCGCTTGCCGATCACGCACCTGGCGTGGAAGGTCACATTGGCGAAGAAATGCGTGCCCTCGCCCACCTGCGCGTCGCGGCCGACATAGCAGCCGGCATCGAGCACCGCGCCGGCGCCGATCACGGCGCCCGCCTCCACCACCACTTTCGGTCCCACATGGGCCGAGGCATCGACCGTGGCGGCCGGGTCGACATAGGCGGTCGGGTGCACGCCGGCCGGGCGCACGTAAGCCGTCTGCGCTTCAAACAGTTGCGCGGCGCGGGCAAAGTACACATAAGGGTTTTTGACGACGATGCGCGCGCCGCGGTAGGTCTGCGCCACGGTGGTATCGTCGTTGGCACTGACAATCAGGGCTGCCGCCTGGCTTTGCCCCGCTTGCGCGCGGAATTTGCTGTTACTGAGGAAGCTGATATGCGAAGCGCCTGCATCGGTCAACGGCGCGATCCCGGCAACGAAAAGTTCCGGGTCCCCCACCAGTTGGCCGCCCAGGCGTTCGACCAGTTCTCCTAGTCGAAGGCCCATCTGTAATCCAATCTATCTGTTATTTGTCCAGCGCTTCCAGCACCTTGCTGGTGATGTCGATGCGCGGGCTGGCCCACACGGCGTCCTGCAGGACGATGTCGTAGCCTTCGGTCGTCGCCAGCTGCTTGATGATCTTCGTCGCCTTGTCGGCGATCGCAGCACGCTCCTCGTTGGTGCGCTGGTTCAAATCTTCGCGGAATTCGCGCTGGCGGCGCTGGAAGTTCAGGTCGGCCTCGTAGGCTTCGCGCTGCAGCTTGCTGCGCTCGGGTTCGGCCTTGGTCGCCCCTTCCTTTTCCCATTTCTCGGCCGCCGCCTTGGAGCGCGCGGCCAGTTCCTGCAGGGCTTTCTCGCGGCCGGAGAATTCTTCGCGCAGCTTCTGGTCAGCCAGCTTGGCCAGCTTCGATTCGTTGTAGATGCGCTCGGCGCTCAGCCAGGCAATCCGCGAGGACTGCGCCTGCGCCTGCGCCGTGGCCAGGATGCCCAGCGCCAGTACGGCAGCCATTTTGCCCAGGGTAGCGGTTGCAGTCTTCAACTTGATTCTCCGTTCAAAAACATTGCCTTGATGCACTAAAACCTTAGAACCCGGTCCCCATCTGGAACTGGAAGCGTTCCAGGCGGTCACCCAGCTTGTCGTTCAGAGGCAAAGCATAACTCAACTTCAACGGACCGACCGGAGAAATCCAGCTCAAGCCCAGGCCGGCCGAGAAGCGCAGCTCGGACAGGCGCATCTTCTGCTTTTCCGCATACACCTGGCCGCCATCGAGGAAGCCGAACCAGCGCAGCGAACGGTCCTGGCCCTGGCCCGGGAATGGCAGCTGCAGTTCGGCGTTACCGATCAGGCGCGAGGCGCCGCCCAGCGAGTCGCCGTAGCGCGGGTCGACCACGCCCAGCGAGGAGCTCTGGTAGCCGCGCACCGAACCGATGCCGCCGGCGTAGAAGTTCTTGAACACGGGGTAGCTCTTGCCGCCGAAGCCGCGGCCGTAATCGAACTCGCCCTTCAGCGCCAGGGTGATCTTGTTGGTGATCGGCTTGTACCACTGGGTTTCGTACACGGCGCGCCAGTACTTCGATTCGCCGATGGCATCCAGTTCCAGGTTAATGCGCTGCATGAAGCCCAGGGTCGGCGTCATGGCCGAGTCGCGGCTGTCGCGCGCCCAGGCCGCCGTCAGCGGCACCGAATAGGCGTTGACCGAGCCGACGCCGGTGGCCGGGCCGCCCAGGTCGCGCACGTACTGCTTGAAGTAGGTCGGCGACGATTCGTCGGTTTCCACGTTCGAGCGCTCCAGGCCGACACCGAAGAACACGGTGTCCTGTTCCGAGAACGGCACGCCGAAGCTGATGCGGCCGCCGGTCTGCTTGATGGTGTACAGGCCGGTGTTGACCGCTGGCGGGCGGAAGGTACGCAGGTACAGTTCGTAGCTGCGCGACACGCCGTCCGGGGTCAGGTAAGGGTTGGTGTGCGAGAAGGCGATGGTACGGCTGTACTTCGAGGTATTCAGTTCCAGGCCCACGGTATTGCCCGAACCGGCAAAGTTGGCTTGCTGGATCGCGGCGTTGAAGGTGAACTTCTCGGCCTGCGAGAACGCGCCGCCGATCTGGAAGTTGCCGGTCGGGCGCTCGACCACGGTCAGGTTGATGTCCACCTGGTCGGAGGTGCCCTGCGCTTCCGGCGTATCGACGGTGACGTCCTTGAAGTAGCCGGTGCGGTCGACACGGTCGCGCGAAGCCTTGATCTTGGCGGCGTCGTACCAGCTCGACTCGAACTGGCGGAATTCGCGGCGGATCACTTCGTCGCGGGTGGTGGTGTTGCCCGAGATATTGATATGGCGCACATAGGCGCGCTTGCCCGGGTCGATGAAGAAGGTGAAGGCCACTTCGCGCTTCTGCTGGTCGATTTCCGGGTTGGCGTTCACGTTGGCGAAGGCGAAGCCGAAGGTGCCCAGGCGGTCGGTGATCAGCTTGTTGGTGGCGGTCAGCAGCTTGCCGGAGTACAGCTTGCCCTTCTGCAGCAGCACCAGCTGGCGCAATTCGTCCTCGCGGCCGAACATTTCGCCTTCGAACTTGATGTCGGAGACGGTGTATTTCTCGCCTTCGGTGATATTGATGGTGATGTAGATGTCCTTCTTGTCCGGGGTGATCGACACCTGGGTGGAATCCACGTTCATCTCGATATAGCCCTGGTCCAGGTAGAAGGATTTCAGGGCCTCGATATCGCCATTCAGCTTGGTCTTGGAATACTGGTCGGACTTGGTATACCAGCTGAACCAGCCGCCGGTATTCAGCGCGATCTGCTCTTTCAGCTCCTTGTCGCTGAAAGCCTTGTTGCCGACGATGTTGATCTGCTTGATGCGCGCCACGTCGCCTTCGTCGACGTCGAAGTCGATGCTGACGCGGTTGCGCTCCATCGGCGTCACGGTGGTGGTGATCTTCACGCCATACAGGCCGCGCGACAGGTACTGGCGCTTCAATTCCTGCTCGGCGCGGTCTACCGACGCCTTGTCGAAGGTCTTGGCTTCGCCCACGCCGATATCCTTCAGCGCCTTGACCAGCATGTCCTTCTCGAATTCGTGGGTGCCCTTGAAGTCCACCTTGGCGATGGCCGGGCGTTCTTCCACGATTACCACCAGCACGTTGCCGTCGCGCTCCAGTTTCACATCCTTGAAGATGCCGGTCGCGTACAGGGCCTTGATGGTGGCTACGGATTTGTCTTCACTGAAGGTTTCGCCCACGCGCACCGGCAGGTAGCTGAACACGGTACCGGCTTCGGTACGCTGGATGCCTTCGACGCGGATATCCTTGACGACGAACGACTCGGCGGCCATTGCGCTGCCGGAGCAGATTGCCAGGACGGCTGCGCCTACCAGGGTGCGGCGGAATTGAGGGACGATACGATCAGTGTGTAATTTCATCGGCAAATCGAAAAAAATTAAAGCAGCCGGGCCAGGTCATTGAATATCGCCAGCGCCATTAAAGACACCAGCAAACCCAGTCCAATACGCTGCGCCATTTCGCCAAAGCGCGCGGAAACGGGGCGCCCGGTCAAAACTTCCAGCGAATAATACAGCAAATGCCCCCCATCCAGAACAGGAATTGGCAGCAAATTCATAAGGCCCAGGCTCACGCTGATAAAGGCGACGAAGGCGATAAAAGGCTCGGCGCCCATTTTCGCCGTCTCCCCGGCATATTCGGCGATGGTCAGGGGGCCGGTAATATTCTTCAGCGAGACTTCGCCCACGATCATGCGTCCCAGGATCTTGAAGGTCATCGAACAGATTTCCTTCACCTGGCGCACGGCCTTGGCGGTGGCGTCCAGCGGGCCATAATGCACCACCATCGTATCAATGGCACCCACCAGTTCGGCTTTCATCTTACCGACTGTTACAAGACCTTTGCTGTTTGCCTGGCGGTCTTCCACCGCGTCGGGCACCAGGTCCAGCTCCAGGCGGCGGCCGTCGCGCTGCACGGTCACCACCAGCTTGCGGCCCGGGGAACGCAGGATCTCGTCGCGGAAGGAGCGCGCATCGTCGACCGCCTGGCCGTCCACGGCCACGATCACATCGCCCTTCATCATGCCGGCGCGGCGGGCGGCGCCGCCCTCCTCCATGCGGCCGATCACCGGGGGCGGACGCATCAGCTCCAGGCCGAGGGCGGCCGGGACATCGTCTTCCAGGCTGACGCGCGCGGCAGCGTCGGCCGGCAGGGTGGCGTGCACGTCGCCGTAGCCGGGCCGCTCGGCGACCAGTTTCAAGCCTTCCTTGTGGATGGCGGACTGGATGACGGCCCAGCGCAGCTCGGACCAGCCTTGCACCGGCTCGCCGTTGACGCTCTTCACCAGGTCGCCCCGGTGCAGGCCGGCCGTGGCGGCGGCCGTGGCCGGCGCCGGCTCGGCGATGCGGGCGGTGGGCTCGCGCACGCCGGACATGTACAGGCCCGCATACAGGGCGATGGCAAGCAGGAAGTTGGCCAAGGGGCCGGCGGCCACGATGGCGATGCGCTTCCAGACGTTCTGGCGGGTGAATTCGCGCGCCAGGTCGTGCGGCGGCAGGCCGCTGATGTCGGCCTCGCGGGCGTCGAGCATCTTGACGTAGCCGCCCAGCGGGATGGCGGAGACGGCCCATTCGGTCTGGTCGGGGCCGAACTTGCGCATCCAGACGATGCGGCCCATGCCGACCGAGAAGCGCAACACCTTCACGCCGCACCAGCGCGCCACCAGGTAGTGCCCCAGCTCGTGGATGACGATCAGGGAGCCGAGGCAGACGACCGTGGCGAGGATGGTGCGGAAGGCGTCCATGGTTGTCAGCCGGCGATGATGCGTTCCGCAGCGGCCCGCGCCAGCGCATCCTGCGCCATCACGGCTTCGATGCTGCTGGCCGCACCGTGCGGCAACTCGTCCATCACTTGTGCGATCACGCGGTCGATGCAGCGGAAACCGATCCGCTCGTCGAGGAAGGCTTGCACCGCCACTTCGTTGGCAGCGTTCAGCAGGGCCGGCGCGGTGCCACCGGCGCGCAAGGCTTCATAGGCCAGGGCCAGGCAGGGGAAGCGGTTGAAGTCCGGCTTTTCGAACTGCAGGGTGCCCACCTGGGTCAGGTCCAGCTGGGCCACGCCGGAAGCGATGCGCTCGGGATAGGCCAGCGCGTGCGCGATCGGGGTGCGCATGTCGGGGTTGCCCAGTTCCGCCAGCACCGAACCGTCGTTGTAGGACACCATGGAGTGGATCACCGATTGCGGGTGGATCACCACTTCGATCTGTGCGGCCGCTGCGCCGAACAGCCAATGGGCCTCGATCACTTCCAGGCCCTTGTTCATCATGGTCGCGGAATCGACCGAGATCTTGCGGCCCATGACCCACTTGGGATGCTTGCAGGCTTCGTCCGGCGTCACGTTTTCCAGCGTGGCGACGTCGCGCTTGAGGAAAGGGCCGCCGGAAGCGGTCAACAGGATCTTGGTGACGCCGGCTGCAGCCGGGACCCGGCCATAGCCTTGCGGCAGGCACTGGAAGATCGCATTGTGTTCGGAGTCGATCGGCAGCAGCACGGCGCCGCTGCCGGCCACGGCATCCATGAACAGCTGGCCGGACATGACCAGCGCTTCCTTATTGGCCAGCATGACTTTCTTGCCGGCGCGGGCGGCCGCCAGGGTCGGCGCCAGGCCGGCGGCGCCGACGATGGCAGCCATCACGGCATCGGTCTCGGGGGCGGCGGCGACCGCACACAGGGCAGCCTCGCCCCACTCCACTTCCGTCTTGCAGCCGGCGGCGCGCAGCAAGGCGCCCAGCTGGTCGGCCGCGGCGGCGCTGCCCACCACGGCGCGCGCCGGGCGGAACTGGATGCACTGCGCCGCCAGTTCTTCGACCCGGCTATGGGCGGTCAGCGCATGGACGGCGTAGCGGCCGGGATGGCGCGCGATGACGTCCAGGGTGGAGACGCCGATGGAACCGGTGGCGCCGAGGATGGTAATGCGTTGCATGGAATTCCTTAAAACAGCCTCGGGGTGATCAAGGCGGCGATGGGCAGCACCGGCACCAGCGCGTCGATACGGTCAAGCACGCCGCCGTGGCCAGGCAGCAGGTTGCTGCTGTCCTTCATGCCGGCGCGGCGTTTGAGCATGGATTCGAACAGGTCGCCGACGATCGAGGCGACCACGATCAGGACCAGCACGGCCAGCATGACGCCCCAGCCCATGCGCCCGGCCAGGCGCACCGCGAAGGTGTCCTGCAGCAGCGGCACCGATGGCGCCAGCAGCACGGTGGCCCCGGCCAGCAGCAGCACCGACAGCATGCCGCCCACCGCGCCTTCCCAGGACTTGCCCGGCGAAATGCTGGGCGCCAGCTTGTGCTTGCCGAACGCCTTGCCCGAGAAATAGGCGAAAATGTCGGCCGCCCACACCACCGCCATCACCGACAGCAGGTAGACCGGGCCGCGCGCAAACAGCAGCAGGATGGCGACGAAGCAGGACACCAGGGTCACCACGTACACCATGCTCAGCAAGGTATTGCCCATGCCTTCGAAGGGCGGCAAGCCCAGCTTGAGCGAAGGTGCGAAGCGGATCAGCCAGATGGCGGTGCCGATCGCCAGCCAGAAGGTGGTCGACTTTTCGGTCGCGCCGCCGCTGAAGTAGAAGGCGAAGACGAACATCGCCGTCCAGACGGCAGCCGTGATGACGGGCGCCGGATTCTTGAACAGGCGGAACGCTTCCCAGGCCGCGGCGGCGAAGAAGATGGCTACCACCACGTCCACCGCCGGCTGGTAGCCGGAAAACAGGACGGGCAGCAGGACCGCCAACAGCAGGACGGCGGTGATCACGCGGGTTTTCAGCATGGTTCTTAGCTCTTCTGGGCCACCTGGTCGCCGGTGCGGCCAAAGCGGCGTTCACGGCCCTGGTAGGAGGCGATGGCCTCGTCCAGGCGGTCGGCATTGAAGTCGGGCCAGTAGGTATCGGTGAAGTACAGCTCCGTATAGGCCAATTGCCACAGCAGGAAATTGGAGATGCGCTCTTCGCCGCCCGTGCGGATGAACAAGTCCGGCTCCGGTGCGTATGCCATCGACAGGTAGGGCGCCAGCTGCTCTTCGGAGAAGTCGGTCGTGCCGGGATGCTCGGCCACCATTTTGCCGATCGCTTGCATGATATCCCAGCGGCCGCCATAGTTGGCGCACACGGTGACCGTCATGCGGGTATTGTTGGCGGTCTTGCGCTCGGCATTGGCGATCATGTCCTGCAGCTTGGGGTCGAAGCGCGCCAGGTCGCCCACCACTTTCAGGCGAATATTGTTCGCATGCATCTTCGACACCTCGCGCTCCAGGGCGGTCACGAAGAGCTTCATCAGCAGCGAAACCTCTTCCTCCGGCCGGCGCCAGTTCTCGGAGCTGAACGCGAAGACCGTCAGGTACTCGATGCCGCGCAGGGCGCAGGCTTCAACCACGGTGCGCACCGCTTCCACGCCTTTGACGTGGCCCGCCACGCGCGGCAGGAAACGCTTGGTGGCCCAGCGCCCGTTGCCGTCCATGATGATAGCCAGGTGGCGGGGCACCTTGGGCGCATCGGGGACCGCGGTTGTCGAACTCGAATATTTCATATCTGTTTACTGAAAAACCAAAAAACCGGGGTCTGACCCTGAGGGTCAGACCCCTGCCGTTGCTTAGGTTTTCGTCCGGCCATTAAACGGTCAGGACTTCTTTCTCTTTTTCGGCGACGGTCTTGTCGATGTCGGCGATGAACTTGTCGGTCAGCTTCTGGACTTCGTCGGCGGCGCGGCGCTCTTCGTCTTCCGAAATGGCCTTGTCTTTCACCAGCTTCTTCAAGCTCTCGTTGGCGTCGCGGCGGATATTGCGCACGGCGACCTTGGCGTCTTCACCCTCGCCTTTGCACAGCTTGACCATCTCCTTGCGGCGCTCTTCGTTCAGCGGCGGGGTCGGCACGCGGATGGTGTCGCCCTGCGAGGCCGGGTTCAGGCCCAGGTCGGCGTCGCGGATCGCCTTCTCGATGGCGGCGCCCATCTTCTTTTCAAACGGGGTCACGCCGATAGTGCGGGCATCGACCAGGGTCAGGTTGGCCACCTGGTTGAGCGGAGTCGGGTTGCCGTAGTAATCGACCGTCACATGGTCCAGGATGCCGACGTGGGCACGGCCGGTGCGCACCTTGGCCAGGTCGGCCTTGAGCGTGTCCAACGATTTGACCATGCGGTCCTGAGTATTTTTCTTAATGTCAGCGATAGACATTCTTGCTCTCCTGTTGCAATTACTTGAATTATTTTAAACGTGAACCAGTGTACCCTCTTCCTCGCCCATAATCACGTTCATCAACGCGCCAGGCTTGGTAATGGAGAACACTTTGATCGGCAGCTTCTGGTCGCGGCACAGCGCAAAGGCGGTGGCGTCCATGACTTGCAGGTGTTTGGCGATGGCTTCGTCGAAGCTGATTTTCTGGTACAGGGTGGCGTTCGGGTCCTTTTTCGGGTCGGCGGTGTAGACGCCATCGACCTTGGTGGCCTTCAGCACGATTTCCGCGCTCATTTCCGAACCGCGCAATGCCGCTGCGGTGTCGGTGGTGAAGAACGGGTTGCCGGTGCCGGCCGCGAAGATGACGACCTTGCCCTCTTCCAGGTATTGCAGCGCCTTCGGGCGCACATAAGGCTCGACCACTTGCTCGATGCCGATCGCCGACATCACGCGCGCAGTGACGCCGACGTGCTTCATGGCATCGGCCAGGGCCAGTGCATTCATCACGGTGGCCAGCATGCCCATGTAGTCGGCGGTGGCACGGTCCATACCTTGCGCGCCAGGCGCCACGCCACGGAAGATGTTGCCGCCGCCAATGACGACCGCCAGTTCAACGCCCAGCTTTGCGACTTCGGCCACGTCCGCCACCATGCGTTCGATGGTGCCGCGATTGATGCCGTACGGATCGTCACCCATCAGGGCTTCGCCGGACAATTTCAGGAGGACGCGCTTGAAGGCTGGTTTTGACATGAGCTGGGGCTCCTTTTTCAATGTTTTGTTCGGTGAGGCTTCGGCGGCAATGATAACGGAATTACCACAGCCCGCCGTTAAATTCCTGTTTGCAAGCCTTAAAACAGGCTTAACAAAGCAAAACCGGCAAACCGGGGTCAGACCC
>CAMLRG010000161.1 GCA_946482335.1 uncultured Duganella sp.
CGAAGGCCGGCACCATGAAGGCATGGATCACGTCGTTGGCGGTGGTGATGATGCGCACCTTCTTGCCCACGGGCACGACCATGGGGTTGTCGACCTTGAGCAGGTAGTCGTCGGGCTTGGCGCCGACGTTGGTGTTGGACATTTCGCGGTGCGAGTTGTCCAGCGTGGACAGGAAGCCGATACCCTGGCCTTCGCCATTGATGTAGTCGTAGCCCCACTTCCACTGCATGCCGGTGGCCTTGATGGTGATGTCGGCGTTGGTGGTGTCCTTCATCGCCACCACAGTCTTGGTGGCGGGCAGGGCCATGCCGATCACGATCAGGAACGGCACCACGGTCCAGGCGATTTCAACGGCGGTCGACTCATGGAAGGTGGCAGCCTTGTGGCCGAGCGACTTGCGATGCTTGAAGATCGAATAGAACATCACGCCGAACACGCCGACGAAGATCACCATAATAATGATCATCATCAGGTTGTGCAGGCTGTAGATATCCGCAGCGATCTGCGTTGCAGGAGCCTGCAGGTTCAGCTGATTTGCCATTGGACCACCGGTACCACCGGTCGCGGTCTTGTAGTCAACGGCCGCTGTCGCCGCAGGCGCGGCCCACGCCGCATTTGCGGCGGTGACGGCCAAGCCGAGCATCAACGATTGAAGTCGCTTCGCAAGTTTCATGTTTTCCCCAACCACCCAAAAATAAAAAAATTGGTGTGCGCCGCGCCCGCCGAACCGGGTGCCGCCGCACGCTAAAACACCTAAAGGTTCCGAGCCTGTCCCGCGCGAAAAGGAATTCGCGGCCGGACGGTGCTGGAACCTTGAAATCGCCGCCGATGACCACACATCACCGGTAGCTTTGTGCCACGTTTGCCTGCCCGGAACCGCCATTTGCGTTCGGCTGGGCGAAGTGCTGGCAAAATTAGTCAATGATTATACTCAGTGAACATGTCCTACATCAAGGGCGGCGAACCCTTGGATGTGGTAAGCCCCGGTAATTTCGGCCTTCTTTGCCTATTTTTTAGGCTTGCGCGGCAGGTCGAAACGGATGATCGCTTCCCCGCTGCTGGTCACCCGCGGCGCCGGGCGGAAGGCATGCCCATAGATCACTTCGAAGGTTAAAGCCAGCTTGCCGTCCGGACGGCGCTGCCGTTCCAGGCCGGCCAACAGGCGCGCGTAGCCCGCTTTGCCAAGCAAGCCCTTGCGGCGCGATTGCAGCGGATTGCCGCCCAGGGCGCGCGCATCGGCCAGCAGCTTGTCCGCGCCGTCATAGGTCACCGTGATCTTTTCCATGTCCATGACCGGTTCGGCAAAGCCGGCTTCCACCAGCTGGTCGCCGAAATCGTGCATGTCGACGAAGGGCAACGTGTGCGGCGCCAGGTCGACCTCGGCAAAGGCCGTGCGCAGCTCCTGCAGGGTGTCCGGGCCGAAGCAGGAAAACATCAGCAGGCCGCCCACCTTCAGCACCCGGTGCCATTCCGCAAACACGCGGTCCGGCTGCGGGTGCCAATGCAAAGCCAGGTTGGACCAGACCAGGTCCACATGGTGGCGCGCCAGCGGCAGGTCGGCCATATCGGCGCACAGGGTGTCAATGCCCGACTTTGCCGGCAGGAGCTTGCCGATCAACTGGCTCAAGCCGCTCTTGCCGGCCTGGCTGCGGGCGGCGGCGATCATGCCGGGCGAGCTGTCGATGCCCAGGATCTGGGCGGCCGGATAGCTTTTTTGCAAGGCCGGCAAGTCGGGGCCGGTACCGCAGCCCGCATCCAGCACGCGCAGCGGATTCACTTTGACCAATTGCAGGCGTTCGTGCATGCGGCTGGCGATCTCGCGCCGCAGGAAGTCGGCTTCGGCCACACGGGCCGGGTCGGCAAACAGGGTGCGGACTAGATCCAGGTCAATGGGGGCGCTTAATTTCGGCGGTTTTGCTGGGACTTGCATATTTATTACGGGATTCGGGCGGATAATCCATGCAGTTTACTCGTTCGCGGGAATTTGCGATGGCCCACCGCCTGCTGGAGCTGCTGCTGCCATGTCATTGCGTGCTGTGCGGGGCCCGCAGCGCCACCCTGCTGTGCCCCGGCTGTCACGCCCAGTTCTTCGCTGGCGCCGTCGCGCGCTGCCCGGTCTGCGCCAATCCGCAACCGTCGCTGGCCGCCACAGCGCTGGCGGCGCCCGGCACGCCGCCCGGTGACGCGGCCGCACCCGGTCCACGCCCGCTACCGTGCGGGCGCTGCTTGTCGGCGCGGCCCGCTTTCGATGCGACGCTGGTGGCGGCCGACTATGCCCCGCCGGTCGACCGCCTCGTGCTTCAGTTAAAATTCGGCGGCCAGCTGGCGCTCGCGCGCCTGTCGGCGGATTTGCTGGCCGACGCGGTGCGGGCCGACCGGCACCAGCCGCGCCCCGCCCTGCTCTGCCCCGTGCCGCTCGGCTTGCAGCGCCTGTCCGGGCGCGGCTTCAACCAGGCGCTGGAGATCGCCCGTCCGCTGGGCAAGGCGCTCGGCATTGCGGTGCGTGCGCGGCTGGCGGCGCGGGTGCGCGACACGCAAGCCCAAAGCAGCACGGCGCATGGCGCACGCCACGCCAATATTGCCCGCGCCTTCGCCGTGCCCGACCGGGCGCTGGTGGAAGGCAGGCACATCGGCGTGGTGGACGACGTGATGAGCAGCGGCCAGACGCTGCAGGAATTGGCCGCCACATTCAAGCGCCACGGCGCTGCCCGCGTGACGAACTATGTGTTCGCGCGCACGCCCCCGAATTCGAATTAGGAGAAGAATTTTGTTTCATGTAGTGCTGGTCAATCCCGAAATCCCGCCCAATACGGGCAATGTGATCCGCCTGTGCGCCAATACGGGCGCCCAGCTGCACTTGATCGAACCGCTCGGCTTTCCATTGGACGACGCCAAGATGCGGCGCGCCGGTCTGGATTACCACGAGTACGCGCAGATGAAGGTCCACAGGGATTGGGACGCCTTCCTGGCCGACGTGCAGCCCGACCCCAGGCGCACGTTCGCCATGACCACCCATGGTTCGCGCCCCTTTGCCGAACTGGCCTTCCAGCCCGGCGACGTGTTCGTGTTCGGCAGCGAAACCCGCGGCCTGGCCCCCACCTTCCGCGAAACGTTTCCACCACAGCAACGCATCCGCCTGCCCATGATGCCGGGCAACCGCAGCCTCAATCTGTCCAACACCGTCGCCGTCGTCGTCTTCGAGGCCTGGCGGCAGCACGGCTATGCCGGCGGTGCCTGACGTTTGATTTACCTCAAACGCCAGGGCCGCGCCACGCGGAACCTGGCGGCGGACCAGCGCTCGAATGCGCATGTCCGAGCCCCCCGCCCCCAGCCACGACCCCGACCAGCTCGACAGCGCCTGGAAATGCGCGCTGGACCATCTGCTCGAGGAATGCCTGACCACGTGCTTTCCCGCCATTGCGGGTGTGCTGGACCTGTCACGCCCGCCCGTGGTGCTCGACACCGAGCTTCACCAGCCCACCGACGGCACGGCCCCCGCCGCAAGTGCCTGCCATGCCGACCGCGTCATGCGTTGCACCACCCGCGACGGCCGGCAGGTTTGCCTGCACATCGAAGTCCAGTGCCAGCACGATGAGCGTTTTGCGGAACGCATGTTTATCTACCACGCCTTATTGTTCGCAAAGTACCGCTTGCCTGTCATCAGCCTCGCCATTCTTGGAGACAACAGCGCAAGCTGGCGGCCTGCCGCATTCGGATATGTGTTTGCGGACAGTGAATTATGCATGCGCTTTAGCAGCATCAAGCTGCTCGACCTGAGGCCGGCCTTATCAACAATGCTGGACAATAGAAATCCCTTCGCCTTACTCGTCGCCGCGCATATCGAAATAATGCAAACAAAAGGGGAACCTTTGCCCCGCCGGATTGCCAAATGCAGGCTGACAGAGACACTCTGCCGGTTCGGCCTGGACGAGGTGGGGCTGGCGAAAATGCTTGAATTGCTGGATCGCCTCATGCAGTTGCCGCCTGAGCAGGATGCCCTATATCGCCAATTTATCTCGACTATCAAGGAGAAGCCCATGCAAACACTGGCACAACGACTTCAACACGACGCCATGCGCCGCGGACTGGAACGCGGCACTTCCCTTGGCCTTCGGTCTGGATTCCGCACCGGTCATGAGCTGGGTCTCGAGCTCGGCCGCGCGGAAGGCCGTGAAGAAGGCCGCGAGGAAGGCCGCGAGGAAGGCCGCGAGGAAGGCCGCGAGGAAGGCCGCGAAGAAGGCCGCGAAGAAGGCCGCGAAAAAGGCCGCGAAGAAGGCCGCGAGAAAGGCCGTGAAGAGGGCAAGCGCATCATGTTGCTAACGTTGATGGAACAACGATTCGGCCCATTGCAAGCCCATGCATTGCGCCGGCTGCATGAAGCTGGTCCGGAGGAAGTGGAGCGCTGGACCAAACGGTTCTGCGACGCAACGACACTGGAGGACTTGCTGGGTTGACGAACGGAAGCGTGTGGGCGGGCCGTGCCGAAAAGTCGTATAACCGGACTGAAAGGAGGCTGCGATGTTCGACCTCGACCTGCCCTGGTGGGAATACGCCGTGCGTGGTGTGGCCATCTATGTCGCGCTGCTGGTCATGATGCGCTTGAGCGGCAAGCGTACCATCGGCCAGTTCACGCCATTCGACTTGCTGGTCATCATGCTCCTGAGCGAAGCCGTATCGCCCGGCCTGACCGGCGGCGACGATTCCGTGGCCGGCGGCCTGATCGTGGTGGTCACGCTGGTGCTGTTGAATCTGGCGGTGGCCTTCATCACCGCGCGCAACGACAAGGCCGCCGAGCTGGTGGAAGGCTCAGCCGTGCTGATCGGCCGCGACGGCAAGATATTCAACGAAGTGCTGAAGCGCAACCACGTGGCCGAAAGCGACGTGCAGCAATCCTTGCGCGAGGCCGACTGCCCGCAGGAAAACATGAAGTACGCTTTCCTGGAAGCGGACGGCAAGATCACCATCCTGCAGCGTTAGAGAAAACCGATGTGCCTACGCTCCAGTCCGGACATCACCAGCTTGATGTAGCGGTTGGGGATGTACAGTTCGACTTCCACGGCCGCCCCTTCGGCATTGCGCGCCTCGGACACCAGGTGGAAGAAACTGCGGTCGGGACTGGCTTCCTTGCAGGGCAGGAATTTGCCGGAAGGCCCGTCGGCCAGGTAATCCTTGAGCGCGGCACCCAGTTCCGCCACGCCCTCATCGGTCAGCACCACGCCAAAAGCCATCTCCGCCTCCTATTTTCCGAACATGCGCACCCTGGCCAGCAATTTGGTGGTCGAGCGGTCGTGCTCGAAGTCGATGGCCACCGCCTTGCCGCCGTAAGCCAGCACCGCCTTCCCTTCCGGGATGGCCGTCATATCGTAATCGCCGCCCTTGGCGTAAATCTCGGGCCGCGCCTGCAGCACCGCCTCCAGCGCCGTGTCTTCATCGAACGGCACCACCAGGCTTACCGATTCCAGTGCCGCCAGCAGCGCCATGCGGTCTTCACAGCTATTCAATGGCCGGTCATCGCCCTTGCCCAGGCGCTTGACCGAGGCATCGGTATTGGCGGCCACCACCAGCGAGGCGCCCAGCGAACGCGCCTGCGCCAGATACGTCACATGGCCGCGGTGCAGGATATCGAACACACCATTGGTCATCACCACGGGCTTGGGCAAGGCCGCCACGCGCGCCGCCAGTTCGGCCCGCGTGCACATCTTCTTCTCGAACTCGATCATTCGCCTTCTTCTTCCTCTTCTTCATCGATCTGCATGCTCAAGCCGCCCGCGGCAGCCGGCGACGCCGCGGCCGCTCCACCATCGGGCGGCGGCCGGTTGCCGTGCAGCTTGATCTGCAGGCGCAGGCCATTGGTCGAATCGGCGTTGCGCAGCGCCTCTTCATAGCCGATATAGCCCTTATTATAGAGTTCGAACAGCGCCTGGTCGAAGGTGCACATGCCCAGCTCGCGCGACTTGTGCATGATTTCCTTGATCCCGTGGAAGTTGCCCTTGAAGATCATCTCGGCGATGGTCGGCGTGTTGAGCAGGATTTCGATGGCCGCCTTGCGCCCCTTGCCATCCTCGGTGCGGATCAGGCGTTGCGACACGATGGCGCGCAGGTTGGACGACAAGTCCATCAGCAGCTGGTTGCGGCGCTCTTCCGGGAAGAAATTGATGATGCGGTCCATGGTCTGGTTCGCATTGTTCGCGTGCAGCGTGCCCAGGCAGAGGTGGCCGGTTTCGGCAAACGCGATCGCATGCTCCATGGTCTCCGTATCGCGGATCTCGCCGATCAGGATCACGTCCGGCGCCTGGCGCAAGGTGTTTTTCAGCGCATGGTGCCAGGACAAGGTATCGACGCCCACTTCGCGGTGGGTGATCAGGCATCCCTTGTTCTTGTGCACATACTCGACCGGATCCTCCACCGTGATGATGTGGCCGGCCGAATTCTGGTTGCGGTAATCGATCATGGCCGCCAGCGTGGTCGACTTGCCCGAACCGGTGCCGCCCACCACCAGCACCAGGCCGCGTTTGGTCATGATGACCTCTTTCAAGACTTCCGGCAGGTCCAGCTTCTGGAAGTTCGGGATTTCCGATGCGATGGTACGGATCACCATGCCCACCGCCTGCTGCTGCACGAAGACATTGACGCGGAAGCGGCACACGTTGGGCAGCGAAATCGCGAAATTGCACTCCAGTTCAGTTTCGAATTCGCGCCGCTGCTTGTCGTTCATGATGGCGTACGCCAGGGCGCGCGTGACGTCGGGCGTCAGGCGCTGCTGGCTCAGGGCGCGCATCGCCCCCTGCGACTTGATACTGGGCGGGAAGTCCGCGGATATGAACAGGTCGGACCCGCCGACCTGGTGCATGGCCGTCAGGAGTTTATGGATGTACGCCTGGGCTTCTTCATGCCCTAGTGTGGATGACATATGCGCCTCGCTGGATGGATTGCGGTCATTATAGCCAGCGCCCTCCCCCATTCGTGGCATTGCAACAAGGCATTCACCTGTGTTCAAATGGGTTCATGACACTGACCGAGCTCAAATATATCGTAGCAGTTGCCAGAGCGAAACACTTCGGCCACGCCGCCGAAGCGTGTTTTGTCGCCCAGCCCACCCTGTCGGTCGCCATCAAGAAACTGGAAGACGAGCTCGGCGTCGTCCTGTTCGAGCGCGGCGGGGCGGAAATCTCCGTCACCCCGCTGGGGGCCCAGATCGTGGCCCAGGCGGAGCGGGTGCTGGAGCAGACGGCAGCGATCAAGGAACTGGCCAAGCAGAACAAGGACCCGCTGGCCGGGCCCTTGCGGCTGGGCGTCATCTACACCATCGGGCCTTACCTGCTGCCGCCCCTGGTCAAGCGGATGATTGAAACCACGCCGCAAATGCCGCTGGTGCTGCAAGAGCATTTCACCGTCAAGCTGCTGGAAATGCTGCGCCAGGGCGAGCTCGATGCCGCCATCATGGCCTTGCCGCTGCCGGAGCATGGCATGGCGATGCAAGCGCTGTACGACGAACCCTTCGTGGTCGCGATGCCGAAAAGCCACCCCTGGGCCAGCCGCAATGCCATCCCGGCCGAGCACTTGAAGACCGAAACCATGCTATTGCTGGGCAATGGCCATTGCTTCCGCGACCAGGTGCTGGAAGTGTGTCCGGAAATGGCGCGCTTCTCGGCACCGGGCAATGGCATGCAGCGTACCTTCGAGGGCTCGTCGCTGGAGACCATCCGCCATATGGTGGCCAGCGGCATCGGCCTGACCGTGCTGCCGCGCGCTTCGGTGCCGGACATGGAAGGGCGCGACGGCATGCTGGCATTCCGTTATTTCGAAGACCCGGAACCGCAGCGGCGCGTGGTCATCGTCTGGCGCAAGAGCTTTACCCGCAAGGCCGCCATCGACGCCATCGTGGCGGCGGTCGGCGCTTGCCAATTGCCCGGCGTGAAGATGCTCAACGGGCATGCAGAGTAAAATAATGGGATGCAAGCGTCCACTTCCTCCCTGAGCAAACTCGAACTGTATTTCCGTCTGGTCCGGCTGGACAAGCCGATCGGCACCGTGCTGCTGCTGTGGCCGACGCTGTCCGCCCTGTGGCTGGCGTCCAACGGCGTGCCGGACTGGCACTTGCTGCTGATCTTTGCACTCGGCACCTTCCTGATGCGTTCGGCCGGCTGCGCCGTCAATGATTACGCCGACCAGGACTTCGACCGCCACGTGAAGCGGACCGCCGAGCGCCCCATCACCAGCGGCCGCGTCAGCGGCAAGGAAGCGCTGGCCATCGCCGCCGGGCTGTCGCTGCTGGCCTTCCTGCTGATCCAGCCACTCAACCTGCTGGTCAAACAGCTTAGCGTGGCCGCCCTCGTCATTGCCGGCACCTACCCCTACTTCAAGCGCTTTTTCGCCATCCCGCAAGCCTACCTCGGCATTGCATTCGGCTTTGGCATGCCGATGGCCTTCGCCGCCGTGCAAGGTGCGGTGCCGCCGGTGGCCTGGCTGCTGCTGGTGGGCAATGTATTCTGGGCCGTGGCCTACGACACCGAATACGCCATGGTGGACCGCGATGACGACTTGAAGATCGGCATCAAGACGTCCGCCATCACCTTCGGGCGCTGGGACGTGGCCGCCATCATGCTGTGCTATGGCGTGCACCTGGCGATCCTGCTGGCGGTCGGCCGGCATTTCGGCCTGGGCTTGCCTTTCCTGCTCGGCATGGCGGTGGCGGCCGGCTGCGCGGTGTACCACTATTTCCTGATCCGCGGGCGCGAGCGTGCGCCTTGCTTTGCCGCCTTCCGCCACAATAACTACCTCGGCGCCGCGGTCTTCGCAGGCATTGCGCTCGACTATGCGTGGCGCTGACCTATACTGGATTTACCCGAGTGCTGTTCACTGAGACGAGGCGATCATGGACCAGACACCACAAGCGTCACCCAAACCCAATGGCGGCGGCGTTGCCAACGGCAAGAGCCATAGCCACAACGAGAGCATGGAAGCGCGCGAGCGCCTGATGTCCGACTTGAAGCAAGCCGTGCAGGATGCGGAAACCTGGCTGCGCAATGCCGCCACGGCCAATTCCGACGACCTGGGCATGGTGAAGGCCAAGTTCGAAGACACGCTGCGCACGGCCAAGCGCGACTTGCTGAAACTGGAAGACAGCATGCTGGCGCGCGGCAAGATGGCAGCCCAGGCCACCGACCACTATGTGCACGACAATCCGTGGAAGGCAGTGGCCGCCGGCGCCGCCATCGGCGTGATTGTCGGCATGCTGATCGCGCGTCGCTAAGGGGCAACGGAGCGGCGAACGATGTCGGGATTGCAGTAAATTGGCGGCTCGGCACGATGGTAGAATCGGCCTTTTGCCGTTAAAGACCCATTGCATGCCTGACAATTTTGCCGCTTCACTCGCTGCACTGCGCGCGACGCTGTCCCGGCGATTTGGCGCGCGCGCCGAACACCTTGGCGCCTGGCGACTCAGCTTGCTGAACGGCTTGTGCGCCGTCACGTGCTACCTGGGCGTACTGGTCGGCTTTCCCAGCGTCTGGTTCAGCGTGCAATACCAATTGTGGGGCCTGGTGGCGGCCGACTTCGTCGCGCTGTCGGTGGTCACGGCGCTGCATTTCCGCCGCGATCTGTCCTACCGCTTCCGTGCGGGCGCGTTCCTGGCCACCGTCTACCTGATCGCCGTCGCCCTGCTGTTCTCGGTCGGTGTCATGTCGCAGATTTACCTGCTGGCCGTGCCGGTGCTGTGCACCGTCCTGATGGGCAGCAGGCCGGCCCTGCTCGCCATCGCCGGCTGCAGCACCACCCTGTTCCTGGCCGGCTATGTAGGCAATATCCCGCAAAGTACCCCGACCGACACCGCCTCGCCGCTGCTGCACTGGATTATCGTGTCGACCAATTTCCTGATGGTGGCCAGTGTGCTGATGGTGTCCTGCGCCTACCTGCTGCATGGCCTGGCCGGCGCCCTGGCGCGCCAGCGCGCCGCGCATGCGGAGCTGGAAGCGCAGATCGCCGTGCTGCAAGCGCGCGAAGTGGCGCTGCGCGAATCGGTGGCGGCGCAAAAGGCGGCGGAAGAATCGAACGAGCAAAAAAGCGAATTCCTGGCCATGATCAGCCACGAAGTGCGCACCCCGCTGGGCGGCGTGATCGGCATGCTGCGCCTGGCCAAGAAGGATGCCACGCTGTCCGACGATACCCGCCGCAAGCTGCGCATCGGCCTCGGCAACGCTGAAGTGCTGCTGCACATCATCAACGACATCCTTGATTTCTCCCGGCTGGAAGCCGGCAAGATGCCGTTCGAAACCATCGATTTCGATTTGCCCGCCCTGCTGCACGATGTGGTGGCCCTGCTGGCCGACCGCGCGGAAACCAAGGGCATATCCCTGGTGGCCGAGCTGGACCCGGCCTTGCCGCGATGGTGGCAAGGCGACCCGGTGCGCCTGCGCCAGGTGGTGATGAACCTGGTTGGCAACGGCGTCAAGTTCACCGAGCGCGGCGAAGTGCGGCTGGCGGCGGCGCCGGCGCCCGGCGGCGGCGTCCTGCTGACCGTGCGCGACACCGGCATCGGCATCGACAGCGAGGCGATCGGCCGCCTGTTCCGCAAATTTGAGCAAGGCAATGCCGCCACATCGCGCAAGTATGGCGGCGCCGGCCTGGGCCTGGCGATCTGCAAGAACATCGTCGATGCCATGGCCGGCACCATCGAGGTGCGCAGCGCGCCCGGCGCCGGCAGCGTGTTCAGCGTCCGCCTGCCGCTGCCGGCCGGCCAGCCGGCGCCGGTGCAGCGCGCCGCGTCACGTGCGCCGCATGCGGCCAGCCTGGCCATCCTGTGCGCGGAGGACGGCAGCACCAACCAGATCATCCTGCGCGAACTGCTGGCCGGGATGGGCCATACGGTGACCATCGCGGAAGATGGGGTGGCCGCCCTGGCGCGGCTGGCGCAACAGGAGTTCGACCTGGTGATCATGGATAGCCGCATGCCGCGCATGGATGGCATCGCGGCCTTGCGCCTGCTGCGGGCCGGGACGGGCGGGGTGCGCAACCCGGCCGTGCCGGTGATCGCGCTGACGGCCAATGCCGCCGCCGAGGAGCAGCAGCGCTTCATGGAAGCGGGCGCCAACGGTTTCCTGCCCAAGCCGATCGACGAGGCCAGCCTGCATGCGGAAATCGGTCGCCAACTGGGCTTGCTGGCTGCCGGCCGCGCCCCCAGCGTCGCCGACCTGGACGCCATGTTCCACCCCGCCAGGCCGGCGCGCCAGGATGCCGCACGCGCCGCGGCACGCAGCGCCTTCCTGCGCGAAGGGCCGCGCTTGCTGGCCGCAATCCAGGAGGGCTTGGCGACCGGCAATGCCGCCGCGATCAGCCTGAATGCGCACAGTTTGCTGGGCGCCGGAGCGTATTTCGGCGCGGCCGAACTCAGTGCGCTGTGCGGCCGCATCGAGCCGCTGGCCGATGCCGGCCAACTGGCCAGCCTGGCCCCGCTGGTGGCGGCACTCGAGGCCGAGCTGGCAGCCGTGATGGCCGCCATGACACCACCGGCCGCGTCCCAGCCAGCCGCGCCGCCACCGGCCGCGATGGCGCCGGCTGGCGCGCATGCCGGCTTGCCGGCCTAGCGCCGCGCCGGACCGGCCGGGGAGCCGGACCAGCCGGATCAGCCGGCGGCGCCGAGCTCGTCGCCCAGTTCCTTGCCGCGCGCGGCGGCGGCCTTGACGGCGGCAACGATGGCCGCCTTGACGCCGCCCGCTTCCATGCTGGTCAGCGCGGCGTAGGTGGTGCCGCCTTTCGACGTCACTTTTTCGCGCAGCAGCGGCACCGGATCCGGCGACTGCAGCGCCAGCTGAGCCGCGCCGGTGAAGGTCGCCATGGCCAGCTGCTTGCCCTGCTCCGCCGTCAAGCCCAGTTCCTCGGCCGCTTGCTGCATCGCCTCGATGAAATAAAACACATAGGCCGGGCCGCTGCCCGACACCGCGGTCACGGCATCGATCTTGGCCTCGTCGTCCAGCCAGACGGTGGCGCCCACCGCCCGCAGGATCTGGTCGGCCGCTTCGCGCATGCGGGCATCCTTCAGGATCTGCTGCATCA
>CAMLRG010000162.1 GCA_946482335.1 uncultured Duganella sp.
GCGCCTTCCTGGCCCAGGCCGCCCGGCAGCGGTTGCGGGTACAGGCCGGTACGGAAATAAACGTCGATGAAGTTCAAGCCGATCGCTTCATGCCGCACGGTGGCTTCGCCGGGGCCTGGCGGCCCCAGCTCGACATCGACCAGTTCCATCACTTCCGGCCCGCCGGTGCGGGACATGCGTATCGCCTTGACCATTGCTTACTCCTTCTTGATGAAGCCGCGCTCGCGCAGCCATTGTGTCATGCGCGGATAGTGTTCGCGCGCCCAATGCGTGGAATTGATGTAGGCGCTGCCGCCATCGTTATCGGTTTCCCACAGGCCGTGCGCGGCGCGCGGCAGCATCCAGACCTGGTGGTCGCGGTGGCCGTTGGCATCCAGCGTCTGCTGGAACAAGCGGGCACTCTTGTGCACCGGGACGAAGGCGTCATTCTCGCCGAGGATATACAGCACCGGCGCGTTCAGGCGCTTCAGGTCCGGCAGCGGATCGTAGCTGTAGAAGACGGTCGTGGCTTCGGCCGGTTTCTCTTTCAGGGTGTCGGGCACGATTTCGACATGGTCCGCCCAGCGTGCGTTTTCGCTGGCGCGGGCGGCGGCCAGCAATTCCGCGCGGTTGGCGCCGCGGCTGGTGACCCAGCGCATCAGCTTTTCCTGGTAAGCGGCGCCTGCTTTCGCTTCCTCTTCGCTGAAGCCGGACGCGCGCAGCGTTTGCCCGATGCGGTAGACCTCCTGCTCGGCCGGCGGCACGGCCGATGCGGCTTGCGCGATCACGAATGCCACCTTCTGCGAACGGATGGCGGCCAGCGGCGCCAGCCAGCCGCCCTGGCTGTGGCCCCAGGTGCCGATGGCGCCGGCTTTGATGTCGCTGCGCCCGGCGAGCAGCTCGATGCCGGCGATTGCGTCGTCCGCCAGTTGCTCCATGGTGGCCTTGTTGTATTCGCCGGTGGACTTGCCGACGCCGCGCTTGTCGTACATCAGCGCCGCCATGCCGTGCGCTGCGAAGTAGTAAGCCTGCAGCGCGTAGGCGCCGCGCGGTGCGGGGCTCGACATTTGCGTCAGCACGACGGCGGGGAATGGGCCTTTCCCTTCCGGCAGTACCAGGGTGCCGGACAGGGTGACGTCGCCGTTGGTGAAGGCCACTTCTTCGGTGCGGAATTGCAGGCGGCGCGCTACTTCCCGCTTGCCGGCCTGACGCCATACCATGCGCGTCACCCTGCCCGCGCCGTCGCGCTCGAAGCGCATGGTGGTTTCGCGCACGGCGGGGTTCAGGTTGCCGGCGCCGGCGTAGTAGAGGCTGTCGCTTTCCGCGAACATGGAAGCGTAGCGGCCCGTCTTCAGATCGCTGTAGAACATTTGCGGGAAATCGCCCCACTCGGACAGAACGACCACGCGCTTGTCGGCGAATTGGTAGGCACCCAGCAGCGGCTGGTGGCGCGCCGGGTCGTCTGGCAGGGTGCGGCGGAAAGCGAAGCTGCCCTGCTTGCCGTCCACGGTGACGCTTCCGGACAGCAGGCTGCCTTGCAACCTGCCGTCGAAATGCAGCACGCCTCTCGGGCCGGGCAGCGCGAAGCGCACGGCGTCGCGCCGCTGCGTGACAGCTTCCAGCGGCACGCCCTGCTTGCCGAGCGCGGGTATGTCCACCGCGCCCTTGCCATCCGCACCAAAATGCGGACGCAGGAAGTTGAAATCGGTGCCCACGCCGTAGCTGCCGACCCAATGGCCGGCCAGGGCCGGCGTGGCGGCCGATGCGCGCGATGCGGCCGGCTCTGGCGGCGCGGCTGGCGCGGTCGATGCTGCGGACTGCGCGGCGCCTGCGGTGGCGGTGACGACGGCCGCGATGGCGGCGAGGCCGCCCAGGATGTTATTCATGTTGCACTCCCCGATTTTTATCTTGAGGGCGCAACATTGCCAGCGCGCGCCGCGCCGGCCAAGGCCGATGCGACAGGCTGTTATTTTGCAGCATCAGCCTGCAATTGCGACAGCACCAGGTGCGCCGTGGCCAAGTTGGTGGCGCAGGCCACGTTGTGCACGTCGCAGGAGCGCACCAGGGCATTGATGTCCGGTTCATGCGGCTGCGGCGTCATCGGGTCGCGCAGGAAGATGATGGCGTCGATATGCCCTTCCACCAGCATGGCCCCGATCTGCAGGTCGCCGCCCAGGGGGCCGGAATGCTTGCGGTCCACGGTCAAGCCTACTTCGGCGGCCAGGCGGCCGCCCGTGGTGCCGGTGGCGTGCAGCTTGCAGGTACGCAGGAAATCGGCGTACTCGCGGGCCAGCGCGATCATGTCGTCCTTCTTCTTATCGTGGGCAATCAGGGCAATGCGGGGCGTCATTTCACGTTACCTTTCACTTTCGACAGCAGATAGATGCCGGCCAGCACCAGCGCCGTTCCCGCCAGCTGCCAGCTGGTCACCGGTTCGGACAGGATGGCGGCGCCAAAGAACAGCGTCGAGACAGGCCCGATCATGCCGGCCTGCGAAGCCGCGCCGGCGCCGATGCGCTGCACGGCGACCATGGTCATGAATACCGGCATCACCGTGCACAGGATGCCGTTGACCAGGGACAGGCCGTACACCGGCAGCGGCTGCACCAGCAGGGCGGCGGGCCGCAGCAGGAAGAACTGGCCGATGCAGGCGGCGCTCGACACGCACATGGCGTACGACACCAGGCGCAGCGAACCGAGGCGCTTGACCATTTCGCCGGAAGCCAGCAGGTACAGCGCATAGGCGATGGCCGAACCGAGCACCAGCAGCGAACCGAGGGCGACATTGCTGCCGCCGCCGCTCAAGTCGTGGAAGAACACCAGCACGATGCCGCCGTAGGCCGTGAGCAGCGACAGCCACTGCTGGCGGCCGATGCGCTGCTTCAGCCACAGCGCGGAGGCGAGCAGGACGAAGCTCGGCGTCAGGAACAGGATCAGGCGCTCCAGGCCGACCGTGATGTATTGCAGCCCAAGGAAGTCCAGGAAGGAAGACAGGTAATAGCCGACCAGGCCCAGCCCGACCAGGCGCCAGGCATCGGCGCGGCCCAGGGGCGCTTCCGTGCGCATCTTCCACAGTGCGATGGCGGCGAAGACGGGCAGCGAAAACAGCATGCGGAAGGCGATCACGGTGACCGCATCGATCTGGTAACGGTAAAGCAGCTTGGCCACCACCGCCTTGGTGGAAAACAGCACCGCGCCGCCGATGGCGATGGCCAGCCCGCCCAGGTAAGCGGCACGTGAACCTTGCGTATCGGCAGTAACTTGTCCCATGGACAGCATTGTAACGGCAAGGCTGAATGCGCGCTGGCGGCCCTACAATTGTCATTTTGCAATTTATGGTATTGTCGCCAAGTTATCTTTTTTATATCGAAAGTGGCAGATGGCGATCCTCCAGCATGCCGGGACTCCGGATAAGCCCGTGACGGGCACCAGCGGCAATGACACCATGCAGGGCACCGCAAGCGACGACTACCTGTACGGCGCGGGCGGCAACGATGAGCTGTACGGCGGCGCCGGCAACGATACCCTCACCGCCGGCCAGATTTATGTCAGCGGTGCCTGGCGCGACGACCGGCTGGGCGACAAGCTCGATGGCGGCGCGGGCAACGATACGCTGTTTGGCGGTGCCGGCGACGACCTCGCGCTCGGCGGCGACGGCAATGACCATCTGCAGGGCGACGCCGGGGCCGACACCCTGGAAGGCGGTGCCGGCAACGACCAGCTGTTCGGCGAAGCCGGCAACGACAAGCTCGATGGCGGCACCGGCCACGACCGGTTGTACGGCGGCGCCGGCGACGACTTTTATACGGTGCGCGACCGCCGCACCGCGATCAACGACAACGAAGGCAAGAACAGCGGCATCATCCTGGCCGATTTCGTCAAGCCGGCCGAGAACGTGGCCTGGACCTGGGGCGCCGGGGTGCAGAAGCTGCCCTACTGGATCGATGCCCTGGCCTACGACACGGTCAGCGGCATCGCCAGCGAGCTTGGGGCGCGGCATACGGTGTACTACAACTTCGCGCAAAAGCCCGCCTCCTGGTTCACGGCCACCGACAGCCGGAATTTCACGCCGTTCAACGCGGCCCAGCAAGAACTGGCCATCAAGCTGCTGCGCTATGTCAGCTCGGTGATCGACGTCGATTTCGTGCACACCGCGGATCCCGAGCAGGGCTACACCATCGTCTTCGGCAACAACGACCAGGACCGTTCGGCCGGCTATGCGGCGCCGGTTTACCGCGAACACGGTACGCCGCTGATGCTCAACTTCGACCAGCGCTTCCTGAATCCGGGCCAGGATGAAGGGCTGGCCTTCACCACCGTCCTGCTGCATGAACTCGGGCATGCATTGCAGCTCAAGCATCCATTCAGCCATACCGATGCAGTCGGCGAGGCCGGCACCGCCCCTTTCCTGCCAGCGGCCGAAGACCTCAAATCGCTGTCGGTCATGAGCTACACCTCCGATGCCGGCGTGCCAGGCTACGCCAGCTATTCGCCATTCGACCTGGCCGCGCTGCAATACGCCTTTGGCGTCGCGCCCGGCGCACGCGCCGGCAACGATACCTATGTGCTGGACCAGGGCAAGATGAACATGCTGTGGGATGGCGCAGGCTTCGACACCATCGACGGTTCGGCGCAGTCGCGCGACCTGGTGCTGGACCTGCGCCCCGGCTACTGGGGCCATATCGGGGCCAAGGCGGACTTGATCAGCGCGGCGGGCCAGGTCACCGTCAACTTCGGCACCGTGATCGAAGCCGCGCTGGGCGGCAGCGGCAACGACAGGCTGACCGGCAACGATGCCAACAACGTCCTGACCGGCGGCGCCGGCAACGATACCCTGACGGGCGGTGCCGGCATCGACATCGCGGCCTACACCGGCCAGCGCAGCGCCTATCAGGTGCTGCGCAATGGCAGCGGCGCCAGCGTCACCGCCAACTCCGGCGGCGAAGGCAGCGACACGCTGGCCGGGATCGAGCGCCTCAAGTTTGCCGACACCATGCTGGCGCTCGACACCGAGGGCATGAACGGCCAGGTCTACCGGCTGTACCAGGCAGCGTACGACCGCAAGCCCGACCTGGCCGGCCTGGGCTACTGGATCGGCATGGCCGACCAGGGCATGGCCCTGGAATCCATCGCCGCCGCCTTCACCGGCGGCGCCGAATTCGCTGCGCTGTACGGTGCCAATGCCGACCATGCCACTTTCCTCACCAGGCTGTACGCCAACGTGCTGCACCGTCCCTACGACCAGGGCGGCTACGACTTCTGGCTGAATGCCTTGAAGGCGGGCGTGGCGCGCGACGACGTGCTGATCGAGTTCGCCGACAGCAAGGAGAACGTGGCCAATGTGGCCACGCTCATTGCGAACGGGATCGAATACCTCCCGTTCGCCTGACGGCGCCTAGCTGATCGCAACGGCCACCTCGCCCGCCTTGACGGTGGCGGTGGTGACCTTGGCGATCACGTTGGCTGGTGCGCTGCTGCCCACCAGCTTGTTCACCTGCTTGAACTGCGCGACCAGCGAGCCCGGCGTCAGCGTCACCACGGTATAGCCCTGGGCATCCGTGTTCACGTGGCGCAGCCACGGGTTGCTGTTCAAGCCTGCCAGCTGCTGCGCCAGGCCCACCAGCTGGGCAAAGTCGGCGCTGGCCTTGATCAGGCCCAGCATGCTTTGCACCGGCTGGTCGATGGCGTTTTCCGGCACGCCCAGCGCGGCCAGCTGGTGGCGCATCTGCACCGTCAGCGACTCCACCAGCGCATCGGTGGTGGGCGCCGCCTTGCCCAGCGTGTAGTCCAGCAGGTTGACGTTCAGTTTCGCGGTGCCGAGCCCCGGCACCGGCACCGGCAGCGGCATCGACACCAGCGTGGCCAGGTCGCCCAGCTTGGCCGCTTCCTCGCGCAGGTAAGTGAAGAAGGAGTCGGAGCTGACACCGGCCGACACCAGGTCGACCATCACCGGCGTGCCGCCATTGGCCGCGTCGTAATCGTCGCTCACCGTGCCGGCGAAGAAGGAATGGATGTCGCCGGTCAGCGCCACCACGTTGCCGATGCCGTTGGATTTCAGGTGCGCCATCAATGCCTTGCGCTCGGCGTTGAAGCCGTCCCATTGGTCGCAGTTGATCAGGAACTTGCGGAAGTATGGCGCCAGCGCGGCCGCCTTGCCGGAAGCGACCACGAAGGCCGATTCCGCCTTCTTCGCCTGCACGTCCGGCTTGATGTAGCCGATGGCGATGGCCTGGGCCGCCGCGGTGGCTTGCGCGGTGGCGGTGGCGCCGGCCTTGGCGGCCGTTTCCGCCTGGCCGAATGCCGCCGCAGCGATGCCGGCCTGGGTGGCAGTCAGGCCTGCGCCCACACCGGCGGTCACGCGCGCGGTCATGTCGCCGCCGCTGGCCGCCGCGGTGGCGATTGCCATCGCGCCCGCCTGTGCCTGTGCCGCCGCTGCACCGGCCGTCACGGCAGCGACGATGGCGCCGGCCACCGGCACGTTGCCGCCCGCCTGCGCGGCGGTGCTGCCGATGCTGGTGGCCAGCGTGGCGACCGCCTGCAGCGCCACCAGCGTGGCGATGGCATTGGTGCCGTTCATGCCCATGCGCAGCAGGGACACTTCATTGCCCCACAGCTTCCAGGTCGCGCTGGAGGATTTCATGGTGCTCTTCCACCATTCGCGCTGGGTGGTGCCGAGGATGCCGGCCACGGACAGCGGATCGGCGCCGGCCGCGCTGGCGGCCGCCATCTTCTGCCCTTCCAGGGCGGTGTGCAAGTCCTGCGGCACCAGGTAGCGCGCGCCGATGCTGCCCAGCGGCTGGCCGGTGGCCGGGTTGGTGGCCTGTTCCGGCACCACGTGGTCGGAACGGTACAGGCGCTCGTCGGTCATCACCAGCTGCATCAGGTTGCCGAACTGGAAATCGCGGTAAATCTTGATGTTGCGGAAGGTGGCGACGGTATTGTCCAGCACCACGTCGGCCGGCATGTATTCGAACCAGGCCTGGTTGGCGCTGCGGCGGCGCACCGTATCGGCCTTCTCGCCCGCCGCGTAGGTCTGGGTCTCGCCCCAGGAATCGTCGCTGAACTCGTGGTCGTCCCAGATCGCGATGAAGGCGAAACGCTCATGCACCGCCTGCAGGCGGGTATCGGTGCGGTACTTCTTGTACAGGTAACGGTAATCGGCCAGGGTGGTCGCGTATTTCGCGCCCGCGTTGCCGCTCTTGAAGGTACCGTTGGGCAGGGCCAGCGCGCCGTGGCGCGACTCGACGGCGCCAGTCTGGAACGCTTCACCCACCGTCTCGTAGATGTAGTCGCCCAGGTGGACGATGAAGTCCAGCTTTTCGTTGTTGGCGATATGCTCCAGCGCGCCCCAGTGGTTGATGCTCCAGTCCTGGCAGGTCAGGTAGGCGAACTGCAGCTGCGGCACCGCGGCACCGGCCGCCGGCGCGGTCTTGAAGCGGCCCACGTTGGAGCGCACCTCGCCGGCGATGAACTGGTAGAAATAGACCTGGTTGGCTTGCAGGCCGGTCACCTTGTGGCGGATGGTGTTGTCGAATTCCGGGTTGAGCGGCAATTGCACGTCGACCACCATGGTGCCTTCGAGCGCCTTGTTGCTGCCCAGGCTGGCGGTCTGGTCGGCCAGCGTCACTTGCAGCCGCACCGACACTTCGGCCTTGCCGCTGGGGCTGGCCACGTCGTCCACGGCGGACGGCACCACGCGCGTCCACAGCAGGATGCTGTCGGCGCGCGGGTCGCCGGAAGCAATACTTTGCGGGAATTTCCAGTTGGCGCCGCTGGCTGGCGGCAGCGCGGTCGATGGCGGCGGCGGGGTGTAGGTGCTGCCACCGCAGCCGGCCAGGCCGCTGGTGGCGGCCGATACGGTGATGAAGCCGCCGAGCTTGATGAATTGACGACGATCCATAGGTCTCCTTTGTAGAAAAGTTATTGTTTTAGGATATTAACTTTACAAGCCTATGAAATGCTCAGAAGAAAACTACTAATTGTTCCTTTCCTGCGCGAATCGTGTGCAGGCGCACGATTGGTCGCGTTCCCGCGACAATTTGTGAGCATCGGCGTAGCCTTCCTCTTGCGAAAAATCATTCTTTGTGATTGTGCAAAAGGGAGGAAATATCATGGCAGGTATTATTCTCGGCGGCACCGCGGGCGGCGAAACCCTCACCGGCACTTCGGAAGCCGACAGCATCTACGGCAATGGCGGTAACGACCGCCTGTATGGCGGGGCTGGCAACGACAGCCTGTTCTCGGGCGAAATCTACAATGCCGCCACCGGCCAATACCTGACCGACACCGGCGGCGACATGTTCTTCGGCGAAGCCGGCAATGACAAGCTGACCGGCTCGGCCGGCAACGATACGCTGGACGGCGGCGAAGGCGACGACATCATCAATGGTGGCGCCGGCTGGGATACCGCGGTCTACGCCGGCGCCCGCGCCTCCCTTAGCGTCACCGTCAACAATGGGGTGTACACCATTTCCAGCGCCACGGCCGGCACCGATACGGTCAGCAATGTGGAACGGTTGCGCTTTGCCGACGTGGCAGTAGCCTTCGACATCGAGGGCCACGCCGGCGACGTCTACCGCCTGTACCAGGCGGCCTTCGACCGCAAGCCCGACGCCGCCGGCCTGGGCTACTGGATCAACAGCATCGACAACGGCAACAGCATGGTGACCATGGCCTCGGCCTTTGCCACCAGCGCCGAGTACCAGGCCAAGTATGGCGCCGACAGCGACAACAGTACCTTCCTGACCAACCTGTACAACAATGTGCTGCACCGCGCCTATGACCAGGGTGGCTTCGATTACTGGCTGAATGCCCTGAATACCGGCTTCTCCCGCGCGCAGGTACTGGCCTTCATGGCCGACAGCGCCGAGAACCGCGCCCAGGTCATCGGCAGCATCCAGGCCGGCATCGAGTACACGCCCTGGGCCGGCTGATCTTCCCCCTGGCGGCAGCGGTCAAGAGGGGGCGGTATGCTAGAATACCGCCCTCGATTGCATACCGTCTAAGGAAGATTGAACATGGCTGGACACAGCAAATGGGCCAATATTAAGCACAAAAAGGCTGCAACGGACGCGAAACGCGGCAAGATCTGGACGCGCCTGATCAAGGAAATCACCGTGGCCGCCCGCATGGGCGGCGGCGACATCGCCTCCAACCCGCGCCTGCGCCTGGCAATCGACAAGGCCGCCGACGCCAACATGCCGAAGGATAACGTCAACCGCGCCATCCTGCGCGGCACCGGCGGCGGCGACGGCGCCAACTATGAAGAAGTCCGCTACGAAGGCTACGGCATCGGCGGTGCGGCGATCATCGTCGACTGCATGACCGACAACCGCGTGCGTACCGTGGCTGAAGTGCGCCATGCCTTCAACAAATTCGGCGGCAATATGGGAACCGAAGGCTCGGTGGCCTTCATGTTCCAGCATTGCGGCCAGTTCCTGTTTGCACCGGGCACCGACGAAGCGAAACTGATGGACGCCGCGCTGGAAGCCGGCGCCGACGACGTGGTCGCCGACGAGGAAGGCGGTTTCGAAGTGCTGTGCGGCCCGCACGAATTCGCGGGCGTGAAAGATGCGCTGGAAGCGGCCGGCTTCAAGGCCGAAGTGGCGGAAGTGATCATGAAGCCCGCCACCGAGACCGTATTCACCGGCGAGGACGCGGCCAGGATGCAGAAACTGCTGGATGCACTGGAAAACCTGGACGACGTCCAGGAAGTCTATACCAACGCTGTCATCGAAGAATAATCCCCTATGAAAATCCTGGTAGTCGGCTCGGGCGGCCGTGAACATGCTTTGGCTTGGAAACTGGCGCAGTCGGAACGCGTGCAGATGGTCTATGTAGCCCCCGGCAACGGTGGCACGGCGCGCGACGTGCGCCTGCAGAACGTGGCAATCACCGACCTGAACGCGCTGGCCGACTACGTCGAGAAGGAACATATCGGCCTGACCGTGGTCGGTCCGGAAGTGCCGCTGGCCGCCGGCATCGTCAACCTGTTCCGCGCGCGCGGCCTGAAGATCTTTGGCCCGACCAAAGAGGCCGCACAGCTCGAGTCGTCCAAGGATTTCGCCAAGGCCTTCATGAAGCGCCACGGCATCCCGACCGCCGAATACGAAACCTTCGCCGACGCCAGGGCGGCCCACGCCTATGTGGACGCCAAGGGCGCGCCGATCGTGATCAAGGCCGACGGCCTGGCCGCCGGCAAGGGCGTGGTGGTGGCCATGACGCTGGAAGAGGCGCACGGCGCGGTCGACCACATGCTGTCCGATAACGCCTTCGGCGATGCCGGCGCGCGCATCGTGATCGAAGAGTTCCTGGCCGGCGAAGAGGCTTCCTTCATCGTCATGTGCGACGGCAAGAACGTGCTGCCGCTGGCCACCTCGCAGGACCACAAGCGCCTGCTGGACAACGACCAGGGCCCGAACACCGGCGGCATGGGTGCCTACTCGCCGGCCCCGATCGTGACCCCGGCCATGCATGCGCGCGTGATGCGCGAGATCATCATGCCTACCATCCAGGGCATGGCGAAGGATGGCATCCAGTTCACCGGCTTCCTGTATGCCGGGCTGATGATCGATGCCGCCGGCAATCCGAAGACGCTGGAATTCAATTGCCGCATGGGCGACCCGGAGACGCAGCCGATCATGGCGCGCCTGAAGACCGACCTGCTGGGCGTGATGGAACATGCCGTCAACGGCACGCTGGACCAGGTGGAGCTGGAATGGGACCGCCGCACCGCCGTTGGCGTGGTACTGGCTGCCGCCGGCTATCCGGATGCGCCGCGCAAGGGCGACCATATCCATGGCATCCCGGCCGAGACGGCCGATTCGGTGACCTTCCATGCCGGTACCACCGACGATGCGGAAGGCAAGCTGGTGACTTCCGGTGGCCGCGTGCTGTGCGTGGTGGGCCTGGGCGACAATGTGAAGATGGCGCAGAAGCAGGCTTACGAGGCGGTCGACAAGATCGGCTTTGAGGGTGTGCAGTTCCGCCGCGATATTGGCTGGCGGGGCCTCAAGCACTAAAACCGGTAAACCGGTGTCTGACCCGCAGGGTCAGACACCTGGCCCGCGACCGCCGCGTATGGAAGGTGTCTGACCCTGCGGGTCAGACACCGGTTTACCGGTTTGAAGAAAAGAGCAAAGAAAGAGAAATGACCGCCCCCGCCCCACAAGACGTCAAAGCCTGGCTGCTTGGCCTGCAGGACCGCATCATCTCCGCGCTGGAGGATGTGGACGGCAAGCCATTCCTGCGCGATGCATGGGAGCGTCCTGAAGGCGGCGGCGGCATTTCGCGCCTGATCGAGGAAGGCAACGTATTCGAGCGCGGCGGCTGCAATTTCAGCCACGTGACGGGCGCCAGGCTGCCGCCGTCGGCCTCGGCGCACCGCCCCGAACTGGGCGGCCAGCCGTGGGAGGCGATGGGCGTCAGCCTGGTCCTGCACCCGCGCAACCCGTACGCGCCGACCGTGCACATGAACGTGCGCTTCTTCAGCACCAGCACCGCCGACGGCAAGCCGGTGTGGTGGTTCGGCGGCGGCATGGACTTGACGCCCTACTACGGCAATGCCGACGATGCGCGGCATTTCCATCGCACCTGCCGCGATGCGCTGCAGCCGTTTGGCGACGAGCTGCACCCGAAGTTCAAGCAATGGTGCGACGAATATTTCTACCTGAAGCACCGCAAGGAAGCGCGCGGCGTGGGCGGCATCTTCTTCGATGACTTCAACGCGCTCGGCTTCGAACAAAGCTTTGCCATGACGCGCAGTGTGGGCGATGCCTTCCTGGCCGCCTACCTGCCGATCGTGAAAGCCCGCAAGGACACCCCCTACGGTGAACGCGAACGCGACTTCCAGGCCTACCGCCGCGGACGCTACGTCGAGTTCAACCTGGTGTTCGACCGCGGCACCCTGTTCGGCCTGCAGTCCGGCGGCCGTACGGAAGCGATCCTGATGTCCATGCCGCCCATCGTCAAATGGCGCTACGACTGGCATCCGGAAGACGGCAGCGCGGAAGCGGCGCT
>CAMLRG010000163.1 GCA_946482335.1 uncultured Duganella sp.
GTAGGCGCTGTGCTCATATTTGTCTTCGATGCCGCCGGCCAGCACTAAAGTGTGATGGTCGGCGGGCTGTGCGCCGCGATCAAGTCGGAAGAAAGCCAGGTTTGGCGAGCCGTCCGGCAGGTATTGGACGTCGGTGGGAATTACCCCAAGGTGACGCATGTACCACTTCGCCATCTCCGCAAAATCCACGGTCTGCAGTACCACGTGGCCGATGCGCGCTACCAAGGAAGGTTCAATGGGCGGCCTCACGATTGCGTTCAGTCTGGGCGTCAGACCGGGACCATTGCTCGTGATATGGGTCGGCTGCCGCATCGGCAAAGGCGCAACCTCATCCTGCCCAGCGATCATCCAGACCAGATTGCCGGCCGGATCAGTTAGCGCAACGCCCTCGCCTCCTCCCGGAATCGCACTACCCGCCAACTTTTGGGCACCCGCCTGGGTTTCCAGCCGGGCCAACTCGCCAGGATCGGCAACGGTAAATGCTGCGCCCACATAGCGCGAACGGCGCGCGCGATTGGCAACGTAAATGCATGGTGAACTATCCGCACCACGCATGACGAGACGCTCCGGGGTCCTCGACACCACGCACATGCCAAAGTCGGCCAGGAAGCGCTCAGTCTCCGCAAGGTCTGGCTTCTCGAACATGAGGAAGGCCAGCGCTTGCGCTTTAGCGAGCGCTGCGGGCCGAACAAGTTTTTGTATTCCGGCAGGAAGAGCGCTTTCCGGATAGGCCTGGCTCTGCCGAAGGACGGCGTCAGGTGATGGCATATGGTCTCCGTTGCATTTTTCTGCGGAGCCGTTTCGGCTCCAATACTGACATTATCGTCAGTTTGACGATAGAGTCAATATGAATTTAAAACGACGGAAGGAAACGCCGCAAGCGACGTTGCGTGCGCACCTCGGCGCGCCACCGCAAATGCGCGGCTTAGACTTGGGAGAACACTTGTTTATGGATGCGATGAAGCGCGACTCGCGCGGCGCATCAGGAATGGGGACGAAAAAAAACGGCCTCGTTTCCGAGGCCGTTTTTTCGTATTCTGGCGGAGAGGGTGGGATTCGAACCCACGGTAGGGGGACACCCTACGCCTGATTTCGAGTCAGGTACATTCGACCACTCTGCCACCTCTCCAGGTACTGCATTTAACGGTGGTCGCCGTTGAGAGCCAAGATTATAGCAGCCCTTCCGGAAAATGGAAGGGCTATTTTCAACTTTATGCTACGAGCTTGGTCAGGCCGCCCATATACGGCTGCAGGACGGCTGGAATCTCCACCGAACCGTCGGCCTGCTGGTAGTTTTCCAGCACGGCGACCAGGGTGCGGCCCACCGCCAGGCCGGAGCCGTTCAGGGTGTGCAGCAGTTCCGGCTTGCCTTGCGCGTTACGGAAGCGCGCCTGCATGCGGCGCGCCTGGAAGGCTTCGCAGTTCGACAGCGAGGAAATTTCGCGGTAGGTATTCTGCGCCGGCAGCCATACTTCCAGGTCGTAGGTCTTGGCGGCGCCAAAGCCCATGTCGCCGGTGCACAGCTGCATCACGCGGTACGGCAGGCCCAGGGCCTGCAGGATGTATTCCGCCTGGCCCACCATTTCTTCCAGCGCTTCGTACGATTTCTCCGGATGCACCACCTGGACCAGTTCAACCTTGTCGAACTGGTGCTGGCGGATCATGCCTTTGGTGTCGCGGCCAGCGGAGCCGGCTTCGGAACGGAAGCATGGGGTGTGGGCGGTGACCTTGATCGGCAGCGTTTCCATCGCCACGATCTCGTCGCGCACCATATTGGTCAGCGAGACTTCGGAAGTCGGGATCAGGTAGAAGTTCTGGCCTTCACCTTCCGCGCCGCCCTTCTTCACCGAGAACAGGTCGGCTTCGAATTTCGGCAGCTGGCCGGTGCCCATCAGCGATTCGGCGTTGACCATGTACGGCGTGTAGCACTCGGTGTAGCCGTGCTTGTCGGTGTGCGTGTCCAGCATGAATTGCGCCAGTGCGCGGTGCAGGCGTGCGATGCCGCCCTTCATGACACTGAAGCGGGAACCGGTGAGTTTGGTGGCGGTTTCGAAATCCAGGCCCAGCGCAACGCCAACGTCGGCGTGGTCTTTGACTTCGAAGTCGAAGCTGCGTGGTGTGCCGACTTTGCGCACTTCCACGTTGGCCGTTTCGTCGGTGCCGGCGGGCACGGAGTCGTGCGGCAGGTTCGGCACGGCTTGCAGGAAGGTGCTCATCCTCTCCTGCACGACAGCCAGTGCGGCTTCGTTATTTTTCAGTTCATCGCCGAGACCGGCCACTTCGGCCATCACGGCGGAGGTATCTTCCCCTTTGCCCTTCAACATACCGATCTGCTTGGACAGCGAGTTGCGCTTGCTTTGCAGTTCTTCGGTGCGCATCTGGATGGCTTTGCGTTCGCCTTCCAGGGCATTGAAGCCAGCTACGTCCAGCTGGAACTTGCGGGTCGCCAGTTTGGCGGCGACAGTATCAATGTCTTTACGGAGAAGTTGGATGTCAATCATGTTTTGCTGCCGCTGCGATTAAATTATCGAAAGGGGCAATTGTACCAAGTTGACAGCTCAACGACTGAGTTTTACGCCCTCCGGCGCCGGGCTGTCAGATCTCTGCCGCTTTTTCGGCTGCGGTCAGGCGCTTGGCGCTGACGACCACGGTTGGCATGGTGGCGTCGGCCTTGACGACCACCGGGTCGGCGGCCACGTACAGGACCGGCGGGGTGGCGGTGGCAAAGCTGGTCACAGTGGCCAGGGCTGCAGCGAAGACAAAGATCGCTTCAAAGTTCCTAGGGGCTTTCATGATGTTCTCCTTCAGGTCAGTGTCAAAATACTTCCGTGCTTCCATGGTTACACTGTACCTAAAGCCTCCCTGCCCTGCCTTGCACTTGCGACGAAGCGCAAAAATGACGGCATGAACTGCAAATTAAGCGCCCTGCAGCCACCCCATCACAGCGCTATTGAAAGCATCGGGCTGCTCACGCATGACCCAGTGCCCGCTGCGGAAGGCGATCACCTTGCTGTCCGGCTTTGACTGCACGGCAGCTTCAAAGCTGCGCGTGTGGAAGGGGAATGGCTTGCGCTTGCCATAGATGTACAGCATGGGCCAGCGCAGCTTGAATGGCAGTGCCCCGGGCGCCGGCGTGCTGGCGCGCAGCCAGGCCACCACATGCGGCAACTGCAGGCTTTGGCACGCTTCGCGCGCGGCGCGGCTGCTGCCGGTGGACGCTTGCAGGCGGCGATGGGCGAACGCCAGGCGCAGGCGCGTGATCCAGTCCAGCGAGGTACGGTAAGTCAGCTGGCTGGAGCCGCCGATCCCAACGCTGATCACCCGGCTCACCAGTTCCGGAAAGCGCAACGCGAATTGATAGCCAAAGATGCAGCCCCAATCGCTCAACATCAGGATGACCGGCCGGCCGCCATTGACCGCTTGCACGGTGTCGGCATACAGCTGGGCCACTTCATCGATGGTGTGGCTGCCCTTGGCGCGCTGGGGGAAGGAAAAGCGTACGCAACGGTAGCGCGGGGCGAACGCCGTCACCTGGGCATCCCACAGGCTGCGGTCGTACGGCCAGCCGTGGATCATCATGATGACTTCATCACCTGCGCCATCGACATGAACGGTGACCCCATCGACTACCAGTCGTTCAGACATGCCCGTCCTCCGTTAAAAGTTTAACAATACTCTACCGTTTCGTTGTTCAACTGTAAAGTATTTGCCGATTCAAACGGGTGGACGGAAGGTCTTCCGTTGTTTGGTGACCATTTTCCGCACGACGCAACCGGCTGCGTGATCATTCACAAGTCCCATGGCTTGCATGAAGGCGTAGACCGTCGTGGGGCCGACAAACTTCCAGCCGCGCTTTTTCAGCTCCCGGGACAAGGCGGCCGACGCCCCTTCGCCCTGAACATCCGTTTCATAGCGCCAGAAAAAAGCCGCCAGCGAGCCCGCCTCCCGCACCACTTCCCTGGCGCGACCCGCATTGTGGATGACCGCCTCGATCTTTCCCCGATGACGCACGATCCCCTCGTCTTGCAGCAGACGCTGGACGTCCGGCTCCCCCAACCGGGCCAGACGGTTGAAATCGAAGCCCAGGAAGGCCTGGCGGAAGTTGTCGCGCTTGGCGAGGATGGTGCGCCAGCTCAGGCCGGACTGGAAGCCTTCCAGGCAAATCTTTTCGAACAGCCTGGCGTCGTCGGCGACGGGAAAACCCCATTCCTCGTCGTGGTAGCGCAGGAATTCGGGCGCCGCGGCACACCAGCGGCAGCGCGGCTTGCCATCGGGGCCGGTGATGGTCTCGCTCATGCTGCCGCTTCCGCCAGCAGAAAGTCCAGCCGCGTGTCGGTCCTGGCCGGCGTGAACCCGGCCAGCGTCACTTCCACCAAGCCATGGGCGACGAAAGGATCTTGTGCCAGCCGTTGGCGCAGCGCCGCTTCGTCGACGCCATGCACCAGGATGCCGCCGCCGGGCTGTCCCAGCAGGTTGCCGGCGGCCAGGAACACGCCGTCATCGAAACCGGCCTGCAACCATGCCTTGTGCGCGGCCATGTAGGGGGCGGCCTGGTCCCGGCTGCCGGTCAACGTGAGCGAAACAACAAACATCATTCCTCCTTGGAGTGGATGGCGTGCAGCCATGCGTGTAGTTGCGAAACCTCTTGTTCGATAAAGGCCCCATCGTCAAATGCGTTGGCCAGGGTGGCGATGCCCTGGCTGCGGGCCAGCAGGTGCATCGCCAGGCGGTCAGCGTCGGCGCTTGCGCGGCCGCCCAGCTGCGCGAACTGCTCCCTGAGCCAGTCGCGGAATAGGATGAACAGCGTATTCGCCTGCGGCAACGCCGGGTGCCCGAGCTTGGCCAGTTCGCTGCACAGCGTGCCGACCGGGCAGCCGTTGCGGCGGATGGCCGACGCATTCATCGCCATCATGTCGATGAAGCGGCCGATGCGCGCGGCCGGCGAGGCAGCGCCGGCCGACCAGGCATCGAACATGGCCAGCGTCTTCTCCTTGCGCAGCGCGATCACGGCCGCGAGGATCTCGTCCTTGCTCTTGAAGTGGTAATAGAAATTGCCGCGCGAGAGTTCGACCTCGGCGGCGATGTCGGCAAAGCTGGTGTGGCCATAGCCGCGTTCATAGAACAGGCGGTCGGCCGTGCCCACGATGCGCTCGCGGGTACCTGTTGTCTGTTTATCCATGCCGACAAGCGTAGGACAGTTGTCCTACGATGTCAAGTTTTTAAGATTTGCCGGCTTCTTCGTCCAGTTTGCGCAGGTAGGCCAGCTTGTCGGCGATCTTGCTTTCCAGGCCGCGCGGGACGGGCTGGTACCAGCCCGGTTCGGCCATGCCGTCCGGCAGGTAGGTTTCGCCGGCGGCATACGCGTCCGGCTCGTCGTGGGCGTAGCGGTATTCGTGGCCGTAGCCCAGCTCTTTCATCAGTTTGGTCGGCGCGTTGCGCAAGTGGACCGGCACTTCGCGCGATTTGTCGCGGCGCACGAAGGCCATGGCGGCGTTGTAAGCGTTGTAGCCTGCGTTGCTCTTGGCGGCGACGGCCAGGTAGATCACGGCTTGCGCCAGCGCCAGCTCCCCTTCCGGCGAGCCGAGGCGCTCGTACGTCTCGGCGGCGTCATTCGCCATGGTCAGGGCGCGCGGGTCGGCCAGGCCGATATCTTCCCAGGCCATGCGCACGATGCGCCGCGCCAGGTAGCGCGGGTCGGCGCCACCGTCGATCATGCGGCAGAACCAGTACAAGGCACCGTCCGGATTGGAGCCGCGCACGGATTTGTGCAAGGCCGAGATCTGGTCGTAGAAATTGTCGCCGCCCTTGTCGAAGCGGCGCGCGTTCAGCGTCAGCGCGTTCTGCACGAACTCGCCGGTCACTTGTTTGGTGCGTGCGGTGGCGGCGGCGGTCTTGGTCTGTTCCAGCAGGTTCAGGAAACGGCGCGCATCGCCGTCGGCGTAGCCGATCAGGGTGTCGATCGCCAGTTCGTCGAACTCCAGGTCCGGCATGGCGCGTTCCCTGGCGCGGGCCAGCAACTGGCGCATCTCGTCTTCAGTCAATGCTTTCAGCACGTAGACCTGGGCGCGCGACAGCAGCGCCGAGTTGACTTCGAACGATGGGTTCTCGGTGGTGGCGCCGATCAGCGTGACCAGGCCCGATTCCACGTAAGGCAGCAGCGCATCCTGCTGCGCCTTGTTGAAACGGTGGATCTCGTCGATGAACAGGATGGTTTGCTTGCCGCTGGCGACGAATTGCTCCGCCTGTTCGATGGCGGCGCGGATATCCTTCACCCCGCCCAGCACGGCGGAAATGGCAATGAACTCGCAATCGAAGGCGCGGGCGGACAGGCGGGCCAGCGTGGTCTTGCCCACGCCGGGCGGGCCCCACAGGAACATCGAATGCGGCTTGCCGGACTTGAACAGCAGGTTGAGCGGCTTGCCCTCGCCCAGCAGGTGGCTCTGGCCGATCACGTCCGCCACGCTGTGCGGGCGCATCGCCTCGGCCAGCGGCGGTGTGGGCTCAGGTGCGAACAGGTCTTGCGTCATCATGCCTCAATTGTTGATGACGTCCGCGCCCTTGGGCATGACAAATTTAAACGAAGCTGCATTCAACGCTGGATTTTTTTCAAACTTGCGGAACGACAGGATGGAAGTCTGGCCGAAGCTATCCTTCAGCTCCATCGCTTCCGGCGCGCCATTCTTCAAGCCGATCAGGATTTGCTCGAAACTGGAATCCTTGGCCTTGGGGGTCGCTTTCAGCCACTCCAGGCCATCACGGGTGCCCGCCTCGGACAGGGTGAAGTTCTTTTCCAGGTCGTTGGAGCCGAACAGGATCGCGGCCGGCGAAGAGCCCAGCGCGTCGCCCAGCTTGCGCACGGTGACCTGGTTCAAGTCCTTGTCGAAGATGTACAGCTGTTCGCCGTCCGCCTGCAGCACCTGTTCGTAGGGCTTGGCGTAAGTCCAGATGAATTTGCCGGGCCGGGCGAAGGTGAAGGTGCCGGACGACTGCTTGTCCTTGCCGCCCTGCGCCACCACCTTTTGCGTGAACTCGCCCTTGGCAGCCTTGGTGCTGGCCACGAAAGCCTTGAACTGGTCCAGCGCCGCGGCGCTGGCGGAACCAGCAAACAGCAGGCCGGCGGCTAGGGCCGCCATCAATTTGATCTGTTTCATTAGAATCCTTATTCCGCCGACGCGGTAGGCGCGATGATTTCGCGGTTGCCGTTCGACTGCATGGCCGATACCACGCCGCTGTTTTCCATCTGCTCCAGCAGGCGTGCGGCACGGTTGTAGCCAATGCGCAGGTGGCGCTGCACCAACGAGATCGATGCCTTGCGGTGCTTCAGCACGACTTGCACGGCCTGGTCGTACATCGGGTCGGCCTCGCCCTCCCCGCCGCCGCCACCGCCGCCCGCCATGGCGCCATCGCCGCCCTCTTCCAGCGTGCCGCCCTCGAGGATGCCTTCGATGTAATTCGGTTCGCCCTGCGCTTTCAAATGTTTCACCACGCGGTGCACCTCGTCGTCCGAAACGAAGGCACCGTGCACGCGGATCGGCAAGCCGGTACCGGGCGGCATGTACAGCATGTCACCCATGCCCAGCAGGGTTTCCGCGCCCATCTGGTCAAGGATGGTGCGCGAGTCGATCTTGGACGAGACCTGGAACGCAATACGCGTCGGGATATTGGCCTTGATCAGGCCCGTGATCACGTCCACAGATGGGCGCTGGGTCGCCAGAATCAAGTGCAGGCCGGCCGCACGGGCTTTCTGGGCGATACGGGCGATCAGTTCCTCCACCTTCTTGCCGACCACCATCATCAGGTCGGCCAGCTCGTCGATGATGATGACGATGGTTGGCAGCTTTTCAAGCGGTTCCGGCGCATCCGGCGTGATCGAGAACGGGTTCGGGATCTTTTCCTCGCGCTTGGCCGCATCCGCGATCTTGGCGTTGTAGCCGGCCAGGTTACGCACGCCCAGCTTGGACATCAGCTTGTAGCGGCGCTCCATTTCGTTCACCGCCCAGTTCAGGGCGTGGCCGGCCTGGCGCATATCGGTCACGACTGGCGCCAGCAGGTGCGGGATGCCTTCGTACACCGACATTTCCAGCATTTTCGGGTCGATCAGGATCATCCGCACATCGTTCGGGTCGGCCTTGTACAGCAGCGACAGGATGGTGGCGTTGATGCCGACGGACTTGCCGGAACCGGTGGTACCGGCCACCAGCAGGTGCGGCATCTTGGCCAGGTCCGCCACCACGGGCTTGCCGCCGATGTCCTTGCCCAGCGCCACGGTGAGCGGAGAATGGCTGTCGTTGTAGACCTTGGAACCCAGGATTTCGGTCAGGCGCACGATCTGGCGCTTCGGGTTCGGCAGCTCCAGCGCCATGTAATTCTTGCCGGGGATGGTCTCGACCACCCGGATCGAGGTCAGCGACAGCGAGCGCGCCAGGTCGCGCGCCAGGTTGACGATCTGGCTGCCCTTCACGCCGGTGGCCGGTTCGATCTCGTAGCGCGTCACCACCGGGCCAGGATACGCCGCCATCACCTTGGCTTCCACCCCGAAGTCGGACAGCTTTTTCTCGATCAGGCGGCTGGTGAATTCCAGCGTTTCCACGGCCACGGTTTCCTGCTGCGGCGGCGCATCGTCCAGCAGCGACAGCGGCGGCAGGTCGGTGTTTTCCAGGTCGTGGAACAGGGTGCCCTGCTTTTCCTTGATGGCGCGTTCGGACTGCACCACCTGGGTGACCTGGGGCTCGATCTTGACCATCGGCGCAGGCGGCGCATCCGGCGGCATGTCGGCCGGCTTCGGATGCTTTTCCTCGTGCTTGACGCGTTCCTTGACGACCTTTTCCTCGCGCTTGACCATGGCGACGTCGCCCTGGCGGCGGTCTTCGCGGTCCTCCATGCGGGCGCGGAACCAGTCGATGCCCATCTCGATCGCGCCGCCGATACGTTCCGCCACGGCCAGCCAGGAGACGTGGAAATACAGGCTGAAACCCGTCGCGAACAGCAGCAGGAGCAGCAAGGTGCCCGGCGTGAAGCCCAGCGCCACGTGGGCGAAATGGCCAATGTAGCTGCCCAGGATGCCGCCTGGGGCCAGCGGCAGCTGCACCTTCAGCGAGTACAGGCGCAGGAATTCCAGGCCCATGCTGCCGATCAGCAGGGCGAAAAAGCCGACCAGGCGGATCAGCACTTCGTGCTCGTGCGGTACTTCCTCTTCCTTGTCCAGCAGCCATTTATTGGTCAGCCGGCGGTAGCCGCGCCAGACGTAATGCAGCAGGAAAACGCACCACCACCACGCCGAAAAGCCGAAGATATACAGCAGCACGTCGGACAGCTTGGCCCCGACGGCGCCGCCCAGGTTGTGCAGGCGTGCGACATCGTTGCTGTGCGACCAGCCGGGGTCGGCGCGGTCGAAGCTGGCCAGGATCAACACCAGGTACAGCCACACCCCGGCCAGCGCGAACCAGCGCGCCTCGGACATCAGGCGGATCAGCCGGTTGGGCACCGGTGGCCGTTCGATCGTCTTGCGAGCGTAACCGGAAGTCGACTCTTGACTCTTCTTACTCATTGCTTGGAGGCAAAAATTCCATATTGCGCTTATTCTAAGCCATAAGATGGCAAAAAGCCCTCCCAATACATGCGAAATGGATGCATCGCATATAATTTCGCTTTGCCCGGGGCCGGACTTGTCGCATTCCTGTCCGCACCCATATACGAGTCACACTAACCTGGTAAAGAACCGCATATGACTACTACCAAACACGCCAAAGTCCTGATCCTTGGTTCCGGTCCCGCAGGCTATAGCGCTGCGATCTACGCCGCGCGCGCCAACCTGAACCCGATGCTGGTGACCGGCGTCGAGCAAGGCGGCCAGCTGATGACCACCACCGACGTGGAAAACTGGCCGGCCGACCCGATGGGCGTGCAAGGCCCGGACCTGATGCAGCGTTTCCTGCAGCACGCCGAGCGCTTCAAGACCGAGATCGTGTTTGACCACATCCATACCGCCAAGCTGTCCGAAAAGCCGATCCGCCTGATCGGCGACAGCAACGAGTACACCTGCGACACCCTGATCATCGCCACCGGCGCCTCGGCCCAGTACCTGGGCCTGCCGACCGAGCAGGAATTCATGGGCCGTGGCGTGTCCGCCTGCGCCACCTGCGACGGCTTCTTCTACCGTGGCCAGGAAGTGGCTGTGGTCGGCGGCGGCAACACCGCCGTGGAGGAAGCGCTGTACCTGTCCAACATCGCCACCAAGGTCACCCTGGTGCACCGCCGCGACAAGTTCCGCGCCGAGCCTATCCTGGTGGATCGCCTGATGGCCAAGGTCGCCGAGGGCAAGATCGAGCTGAAACTGAACGCCACCCTGCACGAAGTGAAGGGCGACCAGTCGGGCGTCAATGCCATCACCGTCAAGCACAATAACGGCGAAATGACCGACGTGGCCGTGCACGGCCTGTTCATCGCCATCGGCCACAAGCCGAACACCGGCATCTTCGAAGGCCAGCTGGAAATGAAGGACGGCTATATCAAGACCCGCACCGGCACCGAAGGCATGGCCACCGCCACCTCGATCCCGGGCGTGTTCGCCGCCGGCGACGTGCAGGACCACGTCTACCGCCAGGCCATCACTTCCGCCGGCACCGGCTGCATGGCCGCGCTGGACGCCCAGCGCTACCTGGAAGCCCAGGAGTAAGCAATATGAAGTCGTTCGCCGACCTGAAGGGTCTCAGCAAGCAGCTCAGGGAGCAGGAAGAGCAGCGTGCTGCCGCCGAGAAGGAACGCCTGCAGCGCGAAAAGGCGGCTGCGGCCGCGGCGAACGTGTTCCAATCCTCGATGGCCGGCGTGCAGAAGATGAAGCCGTCGGACCGCTACGTGCCGCCGCCCGCCAAGGGCCCGGCCGGGGCGGCGCGCAACCCGGCCGCCTCCGGCCCGCGCAAACCGCTGACCGCCGACGAACAGGCGGCCGACGATGCCGCCGTGCTGCGCGAATCCATGCTGTCGGACATGTTCGACGTCGACCACTACATGGAAGAGGATCCTGCGCTGAACTACAGCGCGCCCGGTATCGGCCCGGACGTGATGAAGAAGATGCGCAAGGGCCACTGGCCGGTGCAGGACGAACTGGACCTGCACGGCATGCGCCGCGACGAAGCGCGCCAGGCGGTGGACGATTTCCTGCTCAAGGCCAAGCGCCGCAATTACCGCTGCGTGTGCGTGATCTATGGCCGCGGCTACGGCTCACCCAAGGGCGAACCGGTGCTGAAGTCCATGGTGCACTCCTGGCTGGTGCAGACCGACGGCGTGATCGCCTTCTGCCAGGCCCACGCCGAAGAAGGCGGCGAAGGCGCCCTGATGGTCCTGTTGCGCGCGGCCCTGGCGCCGCAGCGCTGAGCCGCCGCGCCGGTTGCCGCCCCGCCGGCGGCGGCGCCGCATTGCTTGCAGGTTATGCTGGCAGGATGCTAATCTGCGGCTCATGAAAATTGTCCCCGCCGTTTCCCTGATTACCGTCATTGAGGTCGTTGCGATCCTGGTGGGGGCGTTTTCCGGCTTTATCGAAGCGCGCCGCAAGCGCATGGACATCGTCGGCGTGTTCATCGTCGCCTTTATCACGGCATTCGGCGGCGGCACCGTGCGCGACATCCTGCTCGACAAGCGCCCGCTGTTCTGGGTGGCCCACCAGGAGTACACGATCCTGCTGTTCGTGGTGGCTTTGGTGGCGGCCCCTTTCGTCAGGCAGATCCGGCACATCGTCTCCGAGCGGCTGATCGTGATTGCCGACGCCGTCGGCCTTGGCCTGTTCGCCGTGGCCAGCGTGGCGCAGGCGCTGGCGGCCGATATGCCGATTTTCGTCGCCGTGATGATGGGCGTGATCACCGGTATCTTCGGCGGCGTGCTGCGCGACATCGTCTGCAACGAAGTGCCGATGGTGTTCCGCGACGGCAAACCGTACGCGATCTGCGC
>CAMLRG010000164.1 GCA_946482335.1 uncultured Duganella sp.
CGGCTGGGGCGGCGCCGGCTGCGGCACCGGATGCTTCAACGATCAGCAGCAGCGAGCCTTCAGCGACCTTGTCGCCGACCTTCACCTTGATTTCCTTGACGACGCCAGCCTGCGACGAAGGGATCTCCATCGATGCCTTGTCCGATTCAACGGTGACCAGCGACTGGTCGACCTTGATCGTGTCGCCGACCTTGACCATCAGTTCGATGACTTCAACTTCCTTGAAGTCGCCGATATCCGGGACTTTCACTTCAACCATGCTCATAGTGTTTGCTCCGTCTTCTATTTATTGGGTCACCGGATTTGGCTTGTTCGGGTCGATGCCGTACTTCTTGATGGCGTCTTCCACTACCGACATCGCAATCTTGCCTTCGTCCGCCAGCGAACGCAGGGCAGCGACGGTGATGTAGTAGCGGTTCACCTCGAAGAATTCACGCAGCTTGGCGCGGCTATCCGAACGGCCGAAGCCGTCGGTGCCCAGCACCTTGTAGCTGCGGCCAGCCGGCATGTATGGACGGATCTGGTCAGCAAATGCACGCATGTAGTCGGTGGTGGCCACGATCGGGCCGGTGGTGTCCTTCAGCAGCGAAGTCACGTACGGCACGCGCTGTTCCTTGGTCGGGTTGACCATGTTCCAGCGTTCGCAGTCGATACCGTCGCGCGCCACCAGGGTCAGCGAAGGAGCGGACCACACGTCGGCGGCGATGTTCCAATCGTTCTTCAGCAGGTCGGCGGCGAAGATCGATTCGCGCAGGATGGTGCCCGAGCCGATCAGCTGCACGCGAAGCTGGTCAGCCTTGTCAGCTCCGGCTGCCGCGCCTTCCTGCAGCAGGTACATGCCCTTCAGGATGCCCTCTTCCTGGCCTGGCTTCAGGCCTGGGTGGGCATAGTTCTCGTTCATGATGGTGATGTAGTAGAACACGTCTTCCTGTTCGCCCACCATGCGGCGCAGGCCGTCCTGCACGATCACTGCCAGTTCGTGGCCGAAGGTCGGGTCGTACGGCACGCAGTTCGGGATGGTGGCAGCCATGATGTGGCTGTGGCCATCTTCGTGCTGCAGGCCTTCGCCGTTCAGCGTGGTACGGCCGGCGGTACCGCCCATCAGGAAGCCGCGCGCACGCATGTCGCCCGCCGCCCACGCCAGGTCGCCCACGCGCTGCAGGCCGAACATCGAGTAGTAGGTGAAGAACGGGATCATCACGCGGTTGTTGGTCGAGTACGAGGTCGCCGCGGCGATCCACGAGCTCATGCCGCCCGCTTCGTTGATGCCTTCCTGCAGGATCTGGCCGGCCTTGTCTTCGCGGTAGTACATCACCTGGTCCTTGTCGACCGGCTCGTACAACTGGCCCTGCTGGTTGAAGATACCGATCTGGCGGAACAGGCCTTCCATACCGAAGGTACGGGACTCGTCGACCAGGATCGGCACCACGCGCTGGCCCAGCGACTGGTCGCGCAGCAGTGCGGTGATGATACGGACGAACGCCTGGGTGGTGGAGATTTCGCGGCCTTCCGGAGTCGGGTCGGTCACGGCCTTGAAGGCGTCCAGGCCCGGCACCACCAGCTGCTCGTCGGCTTTCATGCGGCGTGCAGGCAGGTAGCCGCCCAGTGCCTTGCGGCGCTCGTGCAGGTATTTGATTTCAGGCGCGTCGTCGGACGGCTTGAAGAACGGGATCTCGGCCAGCTTGTCGTCCGGGATCGGGATGTTGAAGCGGTCGCGCATTTCGCGGATCGCCTCGTCGTCCAGCTTCTTGGTCTGGTGCGCGGTGTTGCGCGCCTCGCCCGACTTGCCCATGCCGAAGCCCTTGACGGTCTTCACCAGCAGCACGGTCGGCTTGCCGACCGATTCGTTGGCCATCTTGAAGGCGGCGTAGATCTTGTGCGGGTCGTGGCCGCCGCGGGTCAGGCGCCAGATGTCGTCGTCGGACATGTTGGCAACCATTTCCAGCAGCTTCGGATGCTTGCCGAAGAAGTGCTTGCGCACGTAGGCGCCATCCTTGGCCTTGTAGTTCTGGTATTCGCCGTCGACGGTTTCCATCATCACGCGCTGCAGGATGCCGTCCTTGTCCTGGGCCAGCAGGTTGTCCCAGCCCGGGCCCCAGATGACCTTGATGACGTTCCAGCCGGCGCCGCGGAAGTCCGCTTCCAGTTCCTGGATGATCTTGCCGTTGCCGCGCACCGGACCGTCCAGGCGCTGCAGGTTACAGTTGACGACGATGACCAGGTTGTCCAGCTGTTCGCGGGCGGCCATGCCGATCGCGCCCATCGATTCCGGCTCGTCCATCTCGCCGTCGCCGCAGAAGGCCCACACCTTGCGGCCGGTGGTGTCGGCGATGTTACGGGCGTGCAGGTACTTCAGGAAGCGCGCCTGGTAGATCGCCATCAGCGGGCCCAGGCCCATCGACACGGTCGGGAACTGCCAGAAGTCCGGCATCAGTTTCGGGTGCGGGTAGGAGGACAGGCCTTTGCCGTCCACTTCGCGGCGGAAGTTCAGCAGTTGTTCTTCGCTCAGGCGGCCTTCCAGGAAGGCGCGCGCGTAGACGCCGGGGGACGAGTGGCCCTGGATGTACAGCAGGTCGCCGCCGTGGTTTTCGCTCGGCGCTTTCCAGAAGTGGTTGAAGCCGATGCCCAGCATGTTCGCCAGCGAGGCGAAGGAGGACAGGTGGCCGCCCAGGTCGCCGTCGGCGCGGTTGGCCTTCACCACCATGGCCATCGCGTTCCAGCGCATCCACGAGCGCAGGCGCTCTTCGTATTCCAGGTTGCCCGGGCAGTGGACTTCTTTGTGGGCGGGGATGGTGTTGACGTAAGCGGTGTTGGCGGAGAACGGGATGTCGGCGCCGCGGCGGCGGGCCAGGTCGACCAGGCGCTCCATCAGGTAGTGGGCGCGTTCAGGGCCTTCGTTTTCCAGGACGGCTTCCAACGCCTCCAGCCATTCTTTGGTTTCCTGTGCATCAGGATCGTTGGCGGTTTGTGCCGTGACCTGGTCAAGTTGAGCTGACATGTAACTAGTCTCCTATCGATTTGAAGGCGCCCCACCCTGTGTGCTCCGGACGGTGCAGGTGATTATTTACTAAGACTTTGGCTAAGTGTGAAGGATTCTATCAGCGATTCCGGCATTTTTCAAATTACGAAAATACTTTTCGTATTATGAAATGCGATACGCAATCAAGCATGGCGTTGCAAAAACGACCACGACGCGTAAGTCATTTGGCGCGGCAGAATCCGTGGCGCGGATCGAAGGGGTCGAGCCAGAGCTCTTTGCGGGCCAGCAGTGCCGGATCGAGATCCTTGTTCGGCAAATCGATGCGGCGGCGGTTGCATAGTTTGGCGCGCCGCAGGTCTCGGCGGTGGCGCTCGAGCACGAAGCGCTCCAGGGTGCCGTCCTTCAGCAAGGATTCCATGCCGGCGGAAATCCGTTGGTGCAGGCGCGGCAGTTTCGGCGAGACGAAGAACATCGACGGGATATTGTCGTGCAGGACGATGCTGTCTTCGATTGCCAACTGGGGGTAGGCTTGCTTGCGCTGGTCGTATTCCTGGAAAATTTCGTTGACCCCGCGCGGCAGATAGTCGAAGCGTCCGGCGACCAACATATCGAACAAGCCGATGTAATTGCTGCCCGTGACATAGCGGAATCCATTGTCGTGCAGGGAGGCGCGCGTGACCCAGGCAGAGCCGACACCTGCGGTCATCTCCTTCAAGCCATCGGGCGGCGCCAGGCTGCGGATCCGTTTTTGCATCCGGCGGTCGATCAGGGCAATGCGCCAGCTTTGCAGGCCCAAGTCGACCGGCACCGGGACGAAAAGCAGGGACTTGAGCCACTTGGCATCGGCCGGGTAAGCCGTGACGTTGACCATCTTCCCGTCCTTCAGCGCGGCGAGCAGGCGCGGGCGCTCCATATGGGCGTCGGCATACTCGATGGTATAGGGGCCGAATGCCGGCACCGTGCGCTCCATCACTTGCTGCAGCAGCGCTTTCGAATATTCGCGCCGGAAATCCGCCGGCGAGGCCGCGCGATCGAAGATCACATGGTCCACCGCCCGCGCATCGAGCACCGCCCAGGCCAGTACCAGCGCCGCCAGGCGGGATATTGTCCGCTTGCTATCCATTCACCCATCATAGCGCTTACCCGGCCGGTGTCACGGCTTGAGCAATGCCTTCAGCCTGCGCCGCGGGTTGGCCATGAAGTCGTGCATGACTTCGTAGTGTTCGGTGTCCTCATAGGCGCGCTGGCGGATGCCGTCGGGGGTGCAGACGAAGATCGAGGCTTCGGGATAGGCCATCAGGATCGGGGAATGGGTCGCGATGACGAACTGGGATCCGGCTTGCACCAACTGGTCGATGCGCTTCAGGGCAGCCAGCTGGCGCTGCGGCGATAGCGCGGCTTCCGGCTCATCGAGGATGTACAGGCCCTTGCCGCCGAAACGGTGCTGGAGCAAGGCGAGGAAGGACTCGCCGTGCGATTGCTCGTGCAGCGAGCGGCCGCCATAGGAATCGATGATGCGCGGGCCGCCGCCGCCCTCGTCCAGCCGCTCGATCTCGGTCGCGACGTTGAAATAGCTTTCCGCACGCAGGAAGTAGCCGTCCTGCGGCTTGCGGGCGCCGCGCGCCACGCGCAGGTATTCGTGCAGGCATGAGTGCGAGGCCCGCGTGCTGAAGTTGAAATTCTTGCTGCCGCCCTCCGCGTTGAAACCCAGCGCGATGGCGATCCCTTCCAGCAGGGTCGATTTGCCGGAGCCGTTTTCGCCGACGATGAAGGTCACGGCCGGGTCGAATTCCATGCGCCCGAGGTGGCGCACGGCGGGCAGGCAGAAGGGGTAGGCCGAGAAGTCGGGCGCCTTGTCGGGGCGCAGCTGGACATCGATCAAGTACTGGGTGGAGATCATTTGTTGTCAATCTTACAAACATACCCGGAGCATTACAAGCGCGCCAGCCTTTATAATGGCAGCTTTCCATCCCACCAATCGAAGCAACCATGTCTGCACAACTGATCGACGGAGTAGCGCTCTCCCAAAAACTGCGCGCCGAAATCGCTTCCCGCGCCGCCGCACTGACCGCCAAGGGCAAACAGCCCGGCCTGGCCGTGATCCTGGTCGGCGACGACCCGGCCAGCCACGTGTACGTGCGCAACAAGGTCAAGGCTTGCGAAGATGCCGGCATCCGTTCCGTGAAAGAGCAGTACGCGGCTGACATGACCGAGCAGGCACTGCTCGAGCGCATCGCCACCTTGAACGCCGATCCGAGCATCCATGGCATCCTGGTGCAGATGCCGCTGCCCAAGCATATCGATCCGCACAAGGTGATCGAAGCGATTGCCACCACCAAGGACGTGGACGGCTACTCGGTGCTGAGCGCGGGCGAACTGATGACCGGCCTGGAAGGTTTCCGTCCCTGCACGCCATACGGCTGCATGAAGCTGATCGAGTCGACCGGTGTCAGCCTGAAAGGCAAGCACGCAGTCGTGATCGGGCGCTCGAATACCGTCGGCAAGCCGATGGGGCTGCTGCTCTTGCAAGCCAATGCTACCGTCACCATCTGCCATAGCGGAACGGCGGATCTGGGTTACCACACCCGCCAGGCGGACATCGTGGTGGCGGCAACGGGCCGACGCAATACCCTGACTGCTGATATGGTAAAGCCGGGCGCCATCGTGATCGACGTGGGTATCAACCGCGATGAGAACGGCAAGCTGTGCGGCGACGTGGATTTTGCGGGCATCAAGGAAGTCGCCTCGCACATCACGCCGGTGCCGGGGGGCGTGGGGCCGATGACCATTACCATGCTGTTGATGAATACGATCGAGTCGGCGGAACGCGCTTAAAACCGGTAGACCGGTGCCTGACCCGCAGGGTCAGGCACCTTCCAGGCCAGCGGCCGCCGCGTACCAGTGCCTGTCCCTGCGGGCCAGGCACTGCTTTTACGGTTTAAGGAGTTAAACATGACTGACAACCCATTGCTGGACTTTAGCGGCTTGCCGCGTTTCGATGCGATCAAGCCCGAACACGTCACTCCAGCGATCGAGCAGCTGCTGGAGAAGAACCGCGCCGCCGTGGCGCAGCTGGAAGCCCCCAGCGACAAGGTGACCTGGGATAACTTCGTCACCCCGCTGGAAAACGCCACCGAGCTGCTGGGCCGCGCCTGGGGCATCGTCAGTCACCTCAACAACGTCATGGACACGCCGGAGCTGCGCGCCACCTACAACGAGAACCTGCCGAAAGTGACCGAATTCTGGACCGCCCTGGCCCAGAACGAAGCCCTGTTCGCCAAATACAAGGCGCTGCGTGCCAGCGCGGAATTCGCCTCGCTGTCGCCGGCGCGCCAGCGCATCATCGACAATGCGATCCGCGACTTCCGCATGGGCGGCGCCGAACTGCCGGCCGACAAGAAGGAACGCTTCGCCGCCATCCAGGAAGAACATGCCGCCACCAGCACCCGCTTCAGCGAAAACGTGCTGGATGCGACCAACGACTGGAAGCTGCTGGTAGAGGATGAATCGGAGCTGCGCGGCCTGCCCGACGATTCCAAGGCCGCCGCCAGGGCGCTGGCCGAGAAGGAAGGCAAGCAAGGCTGGATGTTCACCCTGCACTTCCCTTCCTACTACCCGATCCTGCAATTCGCCGACAACCGCGCCCTGCGCGAAAAGGTTTACCGCGCCAACGCCACCAAGGCGTCCGAGCTGGGCGACGCCTTCAGCAAGCGCGAAGACTGGGACAACACCGGCAATATCGTCACCCTGCTGAAACTGCGCGCGGAAGAAGCCCAGCTCCTGGGCTACAGGAACTTCGCCGAAGTGTCGCTGGTGCCGAAGATGGCCAAGTCGCCGGAACAGGTGATCGAATTCCTGCAAGACCTGGCCAAGCGCGCCCGCCCGTTCGCCGAAAAGGACCTGGCCGAACTGCAAGCCTACGCCAGCAAGGAACTGGGCATCAATGACCTGCAGTCGTGGGACCTGCCCTACGCTTCCGAAAAACTGCAACAGCACCTGTATTCCTTCTCGGCGCAGGAAGTGAAGCAATACTTCCCCGAGCACAAAGTCATCGACGGCCTGTTCAAGCTGGTGCAGACCCTGTTCGGGGTGACCATCCAGCCGGACAGTGCCCCGGTATGGCACAAGGACGTGCGCTTCTTCCGCATCGAGCGCGATGGAAAGCTGGTCGGCCAGTTCTACCTCGACCTGTATGCGCGCGAAGGCAAGAGCGGCGGCGCCTGGATGGACGATGCGCGCGGCCGCCGCATGAAGAATGGCGAGCTGCAAACCCCGGTCGCCTACCTGACCTGCAATTTCACCGAGCCGCTGGAAGTGGACGGCCAGCTGCAGCCGTCACTGTTCACGCACGACGAAGTGATCACCCTGTTCCACGAATTCGGCCACGGCTTGCACCATATGCTGACCCAGGTCGAGGAACTGGCCGTATCCGGCATTTCCGGCGTGGAGTGGGATGCGGTGGAACTGCCGTCGCAGTTCATGGAGAACTTCTGCTGGGAATGGGATGTGCTGAGCCACATGAGCGGCCATGTGAAGAGCGGCTTGCCGCTGCCGCGCGCCCTGTACGACCGCATGCTGGCGGCGAAGAACTTCCAGTCCGGCCTGCAGACCCTGCGCCAGGTGGAGTTCGCCCTGCTCGACATGCTGCTGCACTATGAATTCCTGCCGGGCGGCGCGAAATCGGTGCAGGACGTGATCGACGACGTGCGCCGCAAGTTCGCCGTGATCATCCCGCCAAGCTTCAACCGCTTCCAGCATGCGTTCAGCCACATCTTTGCCGGCGGCTACGCGGCGGGCTACTATAGCTACAAGTGGGCGGAAGTGCTGTCCGCCGATGCCTACGCGGCCTTCGAGGAAGCGGCGGCGCTGGACGGCGGCAAACTGTCCACCGACACCGGCAAACGCTTCCAGCAGGAGATCCTGGCCGTCGGCGGCTCGCGCCCGGCATTGGAATCGTTCACCGCCTTCCGCGGCCGCGAGCCGACCATCGACGCCTTGCTGCGCCACAGCGGCATGGCGGCTTAAAGGAGTGAGCATGAAACGCGCTGCCCTGCTTTTGCTGCTGCTGACTGCCAGCGCGGCGCACGCCCAGATGTACAAGTGGAAGGACGACAAGGGCGTCACCCACTTTACCGATACCCCGCCGCCGGCCAGCGCCAGGAAGGCGGAGGTGAAGAATTACAACACGTCCGGCAGCGGCAGCGTCGAGCTGCCGGCCGAGCTGGCGGAAGCGGTACGCACGCGGCCCGTGGTGCTGTATACGGCTGCCGGCTGTACCGGCTGCGACATGGGGCGCAAGCTGCTGGCCGAACGCGGCATCCCCTACCGTGAAAAGACGGTGGCCAGCACTGCCGACGATGAAGCGCTGAAAAAGGCCGGCAGCGACGGCCAGGTGCCCTTGCTGCTGGTGGGCCGCACGCGCCAGCTCGGCTTTGAACAGGAAGCCTGGGATGCCGCGCTGACCGCCGCCGGTTACCCGACCGTCAAGATGCTGCCGCCGGGTTATTCCAATCCGGCGCCCGCCCCGGCAGCGCCGCCGCCCCCGCCGACCTTGGAGGAGCAAGCGCGCGCCAAGGCGGAAGCCGATGCCGTGGCGGCTGCGGAAGAAAAGGCGCGCCGCGATCGCGACACCCCGGCCAACGCACCACCGAATTTCCGTTTTTGAACCAATGACCCAGATCGATTTCCACAGCGGCGTGCCGGACAAGGTCGCCTACGCCTGCCGCCTTCTGCGCAAAGCCTACGCCAGCACGCCGCGCATCGTCGTCATGACCGAGGATGCCGCCCAGCTGGAGCAGCTGGACAAGGCACTGTGGACGTTTTCCGCCACCGACTTCCTGCCGCATGCCCACGCCAACGACCCGCTGGCGCCGGATTCGGCCATCGTGCTGGCCGACAGCGATGCCACCGAATTGCCGGAAGCCGGGCTGCTGGTCAACCTGTCGCGCCGCTCGCCGGCGCAGTTTGAGGCTTTTCCGCGACTGATCGAAGTCATTTCTTCCGACGAGGAGGATGCGGCGGCGGGCCGCCTGCGTTATGCTGCCTATAAACGACAGGATTTCCCGCTCAAACATCTCACCGTAGGCAAGTAATCGATGAACCAGGCTTTCGACGCCAGCATCCCGGTCCTGACCGAAATCATGCGCGATGAGGCGCCAGCGCCAACCGCCGCCGTGCACGACGAGCAAGACGTGGCGCCGGCGACCGCGGCCCCGGCCGACGCGCCCGGGCACCAGGCTGCGCACGAGGCAGCCTGCGCCCCCGCCGCCGGCCTGCCGGCGCCCGACGATGCCGATGCCTGGGCAGCCCTGGAGCGGCGCCTGTCCGAACGGGTGCTGCACCAATTGTCGAACCGCGTCGACTTCGTGCTGGAACAGCGCATCAAGGATAGCATCGGCGAAGTGCTGAACCACGCCCTGCACGCCCTGACGGTGGAAATCCGCGAGGGCCTGCACGACACCATCGGCAAGATCGTCACCCGCGCCGTGCAACAGGAAATCACACACTTGCAGGCCAGTTCCGGCCGCCGGCAATAATTCCCTCTTTGCCATTCCGTCTTTTTCCTGTATTTTCTGGCGTATCTGATTATTGACTGGAGATTGCCAATGGAGTTCAAGACCAAGTTCATTCCTGTCGCCGTTGCCCTGGCCTTTGCCGGAAGCGCTTTCGCCCAGGACACCATCAAGATCGGCCACGTTGCCCCGGTGTCGGGCCCTAACTCCCACCTCGGCAAGGACATGGAAAACGGCGCCAGGATGGCGGTCGAAGACCTGGCCGCCAAGGGCATCAAGATCGGCGGCAAGCCGGTCAAGTTCGTGGTCCAGTTCGAAGACGACGCCGGCGACCCGAAACAGGGCACCACCGCCGCGCAAAAACTGGTGGATTCCAAGGTGCAGGGCGTAATCGGCCACCTGAACTCCGGCACCACCATCCCGGCCTCCAAGATTTACTATGACGCCGGCATCCCGCAGATTTCCCCTGCCGCCACCTCGCCGGTGTACACCAAGCAGAAATTCAACACCGCCTTCCGCGTCGTCGCCAACGACAACAAGCTGGGCGGCACCCTCGGTGCCTACGCCGTGCAGAAACTGGGCGCCAAGAAGATCGCCGTGATCGACGACCGCACCGCTTATGGCCAGGGCGTAGCCGACGAATTCGTCAAGGGCGCCAAGAAAGCCCTGCCAGGCGTGCAGGTGGTCGGCAAGGAATTCACCAACGCCAACGCCACCGACTTCAACGCCATCCTGACCAACATCAAATCCAAGAACCCGGACCTGGTGTTCTTCGGCGGCATGGATTCGGTCGGCGGCCCGCTGCTGCGCCAGATGAAGGCCCTCGGGATCAACGCCAAGTTCATGGGCGGCGACGGCGTCTGCACCGACGCCCTGTACCGCCTGTCGGCCGGTGCCGCGGCCGATGGCGTGGTGACCTGCGCCGAAGCCGGCGGCGTGCCGGCCGAACTGCAGAAGAACATGGATGACTTCCGTGCCCGCTACAAGAAGAAGTACGGCCAGGAAGTGCAGCTGTACGCGCCGTATGTGTACGACGCCATCATGACCATGGCGACCGCCATGCAGCAGGCCAATTCGTCCGAGCCGGCCAAGTACCTGCCGGTGCTGGCCAAGATCAAGCATCAGGGCGTGACCGGCGCCATCGAGTTTGACCAGTACGGCGACATCAAGGATGGCGCGCTGACCCTGTTCACCTACAAGGGCGGCAACAAGACCAAGATGGAAGTCGTGAAGTAACACCGCAATTCGGGGGGAGCCCGTGGGCCGCCAGCCAGCATGGCGGCCCTTTTTCGTTTCAGGAGAAAGTGCAATGCAAACCAAAACCATCATCGCCGCCATCGCGTTGGCCTTTGCTGGAGCCGCGAGCGCCCAGGAAGTGGTCAAGATCGGCTACGTCGGCCCGCTGTCAGGGCCTTCGGCTCACCTGGGCAAGGATAACCAGAGCGGTGTGCGCATGGCGGTCGAAGACTTGAATGCCAAAGGGTTCAAGATCAACGGCAAACCGGTCAAGTTCGAGATGGTGTCCGAGGACGATGGCAGCGACCCGAAACAGGGTACCTCGGCAGCGCAAAAACTGGTCGACGCCAAGGTCAACGGCGTGGTCGGCCACCAGAATTCCGGCACCACCATCCCTGCTTCCAAGATCTACTACGACGCGGGCATCCCGCAGATTTCCGCATCGTCCACCAGCCCGGTGTACACCAACCAGGGCTTCAATACCACTTTCCGCGTGGTGGCGAACGACAATAAGCTGGGCAGCTCGCTGGGCAAATACGCCACGCAAAAGCTGGGTTCCAAGCGCATCGCCGTGATCGACGACCGCACCGCCTATGGCCAGGGCGTGGCCACCGAATTCCTGAAGGAAGCCAAGAAAGCCGCCGGCGTGCAGATCGTCGACAAGCAATTCACGACCGACAAGGCGACCGATTTCAACGCGATCCTGACCTCGATCCGCGCCAAGAATCCCGACCTGGTGTTCTTCGGCGGCATGGACTCGGTGGGCGGCCCGCTGCTGCGCCAGATGAAGGCACTGGGCATCAAGGCCAAGCTGATGGGCGGCGACGGCATCTGCACCGAAGCGATGCCGAAATTGTCCGGCGGTGCCGACGATATCGTGGTGTGCGCGGAAGCCGGCGGGGTGACGCCGGAACAGGAGAAGAAGCTCGACGAATTCGCCGGCCGCTTCAAGAAGCGCTACGGCTACGATGTGCAGATTTACGCACCGTATGCCTACGACGCGGTGATGGCGATGGCGCATGCCATGGCCGACGCCAAATCGGCCGATCCGGCCAAGTACCTGCCCTTCCTGAAGAAGGTCAGCCACGACGGCATCAGCGGCAAGATCGCCTTCGA
>CAMLRG010000165.1 GCA_946482335.1 uncultured Duganella sp.
ATGAAAGACGGCGTGATCGCCGACTTCACCGTCACCGAGCAGATGCTCAAGCAGTTCATCCGCATGGTGCACGACTCGAAGTTCTTCCGCCCGTCGCCGCGCATCATCATTTGCGTGCCTTGCGGTTCGACCCAGGTGGAGCGCCGTGCGATCCGTGAATCGGCACTCGGTGCCGGCGCTTCGCAGGTGTACCTGATCGAAGAACCGATGGCCGCTGCAATCGGCGCCGGCCTGCCAGTGTCCGACGCGACCGGCTCGATGGTGGTCGACATCGGCGGCGGCACTACCGAGGTGGGCATCATCTCGCTGGGCGGCATGGTGTACAAGGGTTCCGTGCGCGTGGGCGGCGACAAGTTCGACGAAGCGATCGTCAACTACATCCGCCGCAACTACGGCATGCTGATCGGCGAACAGACCGCCGAAGCGATCAAGAAGGCCATCGGCTCCGCTTTCCCTGGCTCCGAAGTCAAGGAAATGGAAGTCAAGGGCCGCAACCTGTCGGAAGGCATCCCGCGTTCGTTCACCATCTCGTCCAACGAGATCCTGGAGGCGCTGACCGACCCGCTGAACAACATCGTGTCGGCGGTCAAGAACGCGCTGGAACAGACCCCGCCGGAACTGGGCGCCGACATCGCCGAAAAAGGCATGATGCTGACCGGCGGCGGCGCTCTGCTGCGCGACCTGGACCGCCTGCTGATGGAAGAGACCGGCCTGCCGGTGCTGGTGGCGGAAGACCCGCTGACCTGCGTGGTGCGCGGCTCCGGATTGGCGCTGGAGCGCATGGACCAGCTGGGATCCATCTTCTCCTACGAGTAAGGTTGAACCAAAGGGCAGCGCAAGCTGCCCTTGTTAATTAGAAGACATGGAATACAGTCCACCGCCACTGTTCAAACAAGGCGCGTCCGCCCGTTTCAAGATGATGGTGTTCGCGTGCATTTCGATCGCGCTGCTGTTGGCCGACTCGCGCATGGACGCGCTGTCGGCGGTGCGGCAGGGCGTTGGCTTTGTCCTCTATCCCCTGCAGAAGATTGCGCTGCTGCCGCGCGATGCCATGTATGGCATGGGCGAGTATTTCTCCACCCTGTCCAAACTGGAGAGGCAGGTCAATACGCTGCAACAGCAGCAGATCGCCGCTTCGCAAGCCTTGCAGCAGGCGCAGCTCTACCAGGCCGAGAACAACCAGCTGCGCAAGCTGCTCGACGCGCAGCAGCGCGTACCGGGCAAGTCGCAGCTTGCCGAAATCCTTTATGAAGCGCGCGATGTGTTCACGCGCAAGGTGATCCTGAACCGCGGCACCCAGCATGGGGTGTCGGCCGGCTTGCCGGTGATCGACAACCAGGGCGTGGTGGGGCAGGTGACGCGCGTGTTCCCCTTCACTTCCGAAGTCACGCTGCTGACCGACAAGGAACAGGCGATTCCGGTGCAGATCCTGCGCAACGGCTTGCGCTCCGTCGCTGTCGGGCGCGGCCAGTCGGGCAACCTGGACCTGCGCTTCATGGCGCCGACGGCTGATGTGGTCGTGGGCGATATCCTGATCACGTCCGGCATCGACGGCGTGTATCCTGCGGGCCTGGCCGTGGCGCGGGTGGTGCAGGTGGAGAGCAATGCTTCCGGCGCGTTCGGCCGTGTGGTGTGCGCGCCGCTGGCTGGTATCGAGCGCAATACGGCGCTGCTGATCCTGATGTCCTTGCCGGATATGCCGCCGCGTCCTCCGGAAGAGGAGCCAGCCGCCAAGCCATCCAAGAAGAAGGGCGCCAAGGAGCTCGCCGCTACGACGGCTTCGGCCGCCGCCCCTGCGGGCGCCCCGGCCGCGGCGACTGCCCCAGCGGGGACGCCAGCCGCCGCCGCAGCCGCACCCGGCGCCACAGCGCGCAGTCCCGCAGCGCCCGACACCGGCGCAGGCCCGGCGCCGGCGCGACCGGCCACACCGTCCGGCGCGCCCGCGCCCGCGCCTCGCGCAGGCACCCCGGCCAACCAGGCCGCGCCAGCACCGAAGGAAGCGACCCGATGAACCGCCCACAATACATCCTGCTGCCGGTCAGCCCGCTGTTCATCGCGTTCAGCATCCTGTGCGCCGTCCTGCTCAATATGCTGCCCTGGGGCCGCTTCATCGCCGCGCCGGACTTCGTTGCGCTGATCCTGGTCTTCTGGGGCGTGCACCAGCCGCGCAAGGTCGGCATCGGCACCGCCTTCTGCCTCGGCCTGCTGATGGACGTGCACGACGCCGCCCTGCTGGGCGAGAATGCGCTGGCGTACACGCTGCTCTCTTACTTTGCCATCATGCTGCACCGCCGGATCCTGTGGTTCCGCGTGACGACGCAGATCCTGCACGTGCTGCCGCTGCTGCTGGTGGCGCAAACCGTGCAGATGCTGGTGCGCTTCATGGTGGCGGGCAAATTCCCCGGCTGGTTCTTCTTCATCGAGAGCGTGGTCGCAGCCTTGCTGTGGCCACTGGCGACCATGTTGCTGCTGGCGCCGCAGCGCCGCGCAGTGGATAAAGACCATACGCGCCCGATCTGAGCATGACTGAGTTTAAGAATACAGAGCAAGACTTGCACCGCTTCCGGGTGCGGCTGTCCGTGCTGGGCGGCCTGGTGTTCTTTTGCTTTTCGCTGCTGCTGGCGCGCTTCATCTGGCTGCAGGTCATCAAGCACAGCGACTACATCGCCAAGGCCGAGGACAACCGCATCGCGGTGGTGCCCATCGTGCCGAACCGCGGCCTGATCCTCGACCGCAACGGCGTGGTGCTGGCGCGGAACTATTCCGCCTTCACGCTGGAGATCACCCCGTCCAAGCTGCGCATCCCATTGGAAGAGATGATCGACGAACTGTCCCGGGTGGTCGAGGTGACCCCGAAGGACCGCCGCCGCTTCAAGAAGCTGCTGGAAGAATCGAAGAACTTCACCAGCGTGCCGCTGCGCACCCGCCTGACCGACGAGGAAGTGGCGCGCTTTACCGCCAACCGCTTCCGCTATCCCGGCGTGGAGATCCAGGCCCGCCTGTTCCGCCAGTACCCGCTGGGCGAGGTGGCGTCGCACGTGGTGGGCTATATCGGCCGCATCAACCAGGCCGAATCGAAAGCGCTGGAAGGTACCGAATACGCCGCCAACTACAACGGCACCGAACATATCGGCAAGGAAGGCCTGGAAAAGAGTTACGAACGCCAGCTGCACGGCATTACCGGCTACGAAGAAGTGGAAGTGACGGCCGGCGGCCGCGCCATCCGTACCCTGTCGCGCACGCCGGCCACGCCGGGCACCAACCTGATCCTGTCGATCGATATCGAACTGCAAAAGATCGCCGAAGAAGCGTTCGGCGAATACCGCGGCGCCCTGGTCGCCATCGAACCGACCACCGGCGACGTGCTGGCCTATGTCTCGCGTCCCGGTTATGACCCCAACCTGTTCGTGGACGGCATCGATTCGCAAAGCTGGAACGAGTTGAATACCTCGCTCGACAGGCCGCTGATGAACCGCCCGCTGTCCGGCACCTATGCCCCGGGTTCCACCTTCAAGCCCTTCATGGCGCTGGCGGCGCTCGAAACCGGCAAGCGCACCCCCAGCCAGGCCATCCACGACCCCGGCTATTTCTATCTCGGCACGCACAAGTTCCGCGACGACGTGGTGGGCGGCCATGGCACCGTCGACATGCGCAAGTCGATCGTCGTGTCCTGCAATACCTATTACTACATCCTCGGCCGCGACATGGGCATCGACATGATCCATGACTTCATGAAGCCTTTCGGCTTCGGCCAGTTGACCGGCATCGACCTTGAGAACGAGAAGAAGGGCGTGCTGCCGTCGCAGGAATGGAAGCGTGCGCGCTACAAGAAGAACCCGCGGGCGGGCAAGTGGGTCGGCGGCGACACGATTTCGGTGTCCAACGGTTCCGGCTACAACAACTATACGCCGCTGCAGGTGGCGCACGCGGTGGCCAACCTGGCCAACAACGGCATCGTGATGAAGCCGCACCTGGTGAAGATCCTGGAAGACGGCGGTACCCGCAAGCGTACCCTGACCGTGCCGAAGGAAAGCTACCGCATCCCCCTGAAGCAGGAAAACATCGATTTCATCAAGGACGCGATGGTGGGCGTAACCACCGAACCCGGTGCAACCGGCTACCGTGCCTTCCTTGGCGCGCAGTACAGCGTGGGCGGCAAGACCGGTACCGCGCAGGTGGTGGCGATCAAGGCCAACGAGAAGTACAACGCGGCGCGCCTCGATGAGCGTTTGCGCGACAATGCATGGTTCACCGCCTTTGCCCCGGCCGACAAACCGAAGATCGTGCTGGCGCTGATCGTGGAGAACGCCGGCTTCGGTGGCGCCGTGGCGGCCCCGATTGCGCGTAAAGTGCTGGATTACTGGCTGTTGGGCAAACGCCCGACCGAAAAGGAAACGACCAAGGTGCCCAAGGAAGATGCGGTGACCGTTCCGGTGGAGGACTTGCCGGCGGAAGACGTGGAAGCCGCGGCCGAACGCCGCGCGCAGCAGCAGGGTGAAACGGTCGGCCAGGCCGACAAGCCGGCCCAGGCACCAGTGCCGGCGCCGGCCCCCGCGGACCAGAAGCCGCCGGCAGGCCCGCCGCGCAAGAGAGAGTAAGGAGGCTGCATGCCTATCAATGAAAGGCGTTCACTGTGGCGGCGCATGCGCCCCTATGTGAACGTGTTCGACGGCCCGCTGATGCTGGTCATTGTCATACTGCTGGGCACCAGCCTGGTGGCGCTGTACTCGGCCAGCATCGGCATTCCGGGCAAGATCGAGGACCAGCTGCGCAATATCACCATGTCCTTCCTGGTGATGTGGATCGTGGCGAACATCTCGCCGCAGAACATGATGCGTATCGCCATGCCGGCCTACGTCGTCACGGTGGGGCTGCTGCTGGCGGTGGCGCTGTTCGGCACCATCAAACTGGGCGCGCGGCGCTGGCTGAACCTGGGTTTCGGCCAGATCCAGCCGTCCGAATTCGCCAAGATCGCGGTGCCGCTGATGCTGGCCTGGTATTTCCAGCACCGCCAAGGCCAGCTGCGCTGGCATGCTTACGCGCTGGGGGCCTTGCTGCTGCTGGTGCCGGTGTTCCTGATCGCGCGCCAGCCTGACCTGGGCACTGCGATGCTGGTGGTGGCGGCAGGCGCCTGCGTGATTTTCCTGGCCGGCCTGTCGTGGAAGGCCATCGGCGTATTGGCAGCCCTGGCCGCTGCCTGCATGCCCGTGGCATGGTCGATGATGCACGATTACCAGCGCGAACGGGTCATGACGCTGATCGACCCGACTTCCGACCCTTTGGGCAAGGGCTTCCACATCCTGCAGTCGACCATTGCGATCGGCTCCGGCGGCGTGACCGGCAAGGGCTGGACGCAGGGTACCCAGGCCCACCTCGAATTCATCCCTGAGCGCACCACCGACTTTATCTTTGCCGTCTATTCCGAGGAGTTCGGCCTGGTCGGCAACCTGTTCCTGATGGCGCTCTACCTGCTCCTGATCGGCCGCGGCCTGATGATCGCGTCCGGCGCGCCCAACCTGTTCACCCGCCTGCTGGCCGGCGCCATCACGATGATTTTCTTCACTTACGCCTTCGTCAACATGGGCATGGTGAGCGGCATCCTGCCGGTGGTGGGCGTGCCCTTGCCGTTCATGAGCTACGGCGGCACGGCGCTGCTGACCCTGGGGCTGGCCTCGGGCATCCTGATGTCGATCCAGAGGCACAGAAAGCTGGTGCAGACATGATGCGCGCATTCCGTCTCCTGCCGGCCGCGGCGGCGGTGCTGCTGGCCGCCTGCGGCACCACGCAGCCCGAAGCGCCCGTGCGCAACACGCCTTCGCCGGTCACCTCCAAGCCGCAGCCTGGCATTCCCGTGCTGCCGCCGGCCGGCTCGGGCCGCGGTGGCTATTACCAGGACGATGGTCCCGGCGACAATCCGCCTCCCGGCCTGCTCGACACGCCGGACGCGGAAGTGCGCAACGATCCGCTGCTGCCGCGCTCCAACCGGCCTTACGTGGTCTTTGGCAAGACCTACACGCCGATCCCGCTCGGCTCGGACTACAAGCAGCGCGGGAAGGGCACCTGGTACGGCAAGAAATTCCATGGCCAGCGCACCTCCTCCGGTGAGCTGTACGATATGTACAAGATGACGGCGGCGCATCCGACGCTGCCGATCCCTTCATACGCCCGTGTGACCAACCTTGGCAATGGCAAGTCCGTCGTGGTGCGCATCAACGACCGTGGGCCGTTCCATTCCTCGCGCATCATCGACGTTTCCTATACAGCGGCGCTGAAGCTGGGTTTGCTGGTCAACGGCAGCAGCCAGCTGGAAGTGCTGCACCTGGCGCCGGCGGATATCGAGAAGATGATCGCGGCGCGCAAGGCCGGCGGCTCGGCGCCGGCTACGGCGTCGGCCGAGCAGGCGGCGCCCGCGCTGGCCAAGCCGCAGCCGATGCCCAAGGCCGCGCCGATGCTGGCGTCGTCGCATGGCGACGAGGCGAAGGCCATGCTGCTGGGCGGCGCGCCTGAGCCGGGTTTTTACCTGCAGCTTGGTTCCTACGCGCGCGCCGACGGCGCCGATGGCCTGCGCAAGCGACTGGAGGCCAGCGATGCGGGCTTGCAACTGGATGTTGAGGAGTCGGGCAAGTTCTACCGCCTGTTTGCCGGCCCTTATGCGAGCCGCGCGGATGCGCAGGCGGCAGCCAGGGCGCTGCCGTCGAGCCTGAAGCTGAAGCCTATCGTTATCGGGAGGTAGCGCAGGAGCGGGTTTCCTGCTCGGGGAACCTGGCGACGATCCTGGCGATGCGGTCCCTGGTCTCTTCGCTGATGTCCTTGAACTGATAGAGCAGCTGTTTGCTGCCGCTGTAGCGCGGCGCCACGCGCGCCCCTTGCACGCCTTGTTTGGTGAGCGTGGCCAGTTGGGTCTGGGCGGCGCCTTCGGTGCGGAACACGCCCAGCGAGATGCCCCAGCGCAGCGGCGAGCTGTCGTTCATCACGAAGAAGTTGGTGATGCCGAGGGCGCGCAGCTCGTCGGCCTTCTTTTCCGCGGCTGCGCGGCTGCCCTGCGGCGGAATATGCACGATATAGCTGGAGATTTCCTGGCCCGGCAGGTTGCGGCGCAGTTGCCGGTCGCCCAGTCCCAGCGGCGCCAGGCTTTGCTCGAACTTGCGCGCATCGGCCAGCACGAAGTTGCCGACTTCCAGGCAAGCGATGGCGGCGGGTTCGTCGCGCGGCACCGGCGATGGCGGAGGCGGGGACACGGCGGCTGCGGCGCTGTCCGCCTTGCTGGCGCTGACCAGCAGGAGCTTGTCGGCGTTCTGCTGCTTTTGCAGGCGGCCCGGCTCGCGTTCATTGCCGCTGAACTGGCCGAGGTAGCCTTTGCCGTACGCGAACAGCGCGGCGTTGGCGGCAAGCAGCAGGGCAAAGATCAGTTTCAGCACGGGCACTCCATCCGGGTCAGGCGCTGCGCAGGGCAGCGTGCAAGCCTATCATCACAATGTTTTCCACGTGGCGGTGCGGTACGGGGACCGCGGGCGCGACATACGGCGCGGCGCCGCCTGAAATAATACATTCTACGGCCTGGTGCAGCTCGAATGCGCGCTCGATCGCGCCGGCCTGCGCGGCAAGGCAGCCGGTCAGGATGGCGTCGTCGGTATTGTCGGCAAAGCCTTCCGGCAGTTTGCTGCCAGGCTGGATCTGCGGCAGCTGGGCGGTGTTGCGGGCCAGCGAGGTCGCCATCAGGCCCAGGCCGGGCAGGATCATGCCGCCCAGGAAAGTACCATCGGCCGTGATCGCGTCGATGGTGGTGGCAGTCCCGCAGTTGGCCACCACGATGGCCTTGCCCGGCGCGAGCGCATGGGCGCCAATGGCGGCGGCGAAACGGTCGCAGCCCAATTGCGATGGGTTGCGGTAAGCGTTGCGCACGCCTGCGCGCAGCGGTACGGAGGCGAACCATCCGATCGCTTGCGGCGCAATCCCCAGCTGCGGCGCGGACAGCCAGCCGGCCAGCATGTCCTTGACCGTTTGTCCGGCCACGTTGGCGATCAGAACGCGGCCAATGGCGGGGGACGGCACGCGGCTGGGCGCGGCGGGAGCGCCGTCGGGCGCCATGGACGGTGGTTTGGCGGATGGTGCTGCGGGCGGGGCGGCAGTGGCCGCGGCATCGCCGGCGGAGGGCGCGCCCGGCAGGGCGGCGGGCAGGGTGGCCAAGGCGGCGGCCAGCGCGGCGGGGAAGCCGGCGGCGTCGGCGTGCAGGTGGGCGCCTTGCGCATGCCATTCGCCGAGGGCGGCGCCGGGAGCGGCGAGCGCCCATTTGATGCGGGTATTGCCGGCGTCGATCAGCAGGTCGTACTTCATGACGCGCGCCTCAATGACACGTCGCCCGACAGCACGGCCACGCGGCCGGCGGGCGTGTCGAGCAGCAGTCGCCCCTGGTCGTCGACCCCGGCCGCCAGCCCTTCCTGCTGCACCGCGCCATGGTCGAGCAGGCGCACCGGTTGCCCGCGCCAGGCTTGCAGCGCATTCCAGCGGTCGGTAAAAGCCATGAAGCCGGTATCGTCGAATTCCGCCAGCACGGCGCACAGGCGGCTAAGCAATTGCGCCAGCAAGGCATTGCGGTCCATTTGCGCCAGCCATGGCGCGGACGACACCGCGCGGCCGATGGCGGCCTCCATCTCGTCCGGCATCAGCAAGTTCATGCCGCAGCCGATCACGGCCCAGACGGTGCCGTCGGGCGCCGCCTGGGTCTCGACCAGGATGCCCGCCAGCTTGGCGCCATCCTTCAGGATGTCATTCGGCCACTTCAATTGCACCGGCACGCCCAGCCCGCCCACCGTTTCGGCCAGCGCCACGCCGACCGCCAGCGGCAGCCCCACCATGCGGTGCAGCGGCGCGCGGAATGGCCAGGCCACGGAGAAGGTGAGGGAAGCGCCCGGCGCCGACAGCCAGCTGCGGCCAGCCCGGCCACGGCCGGCAGTCTGCCGCTCGGCCACGCGCAGCACGGGGCCGCGCAGAACGGGGCCCGGCAGTCCGGCGCCATGCGGCCCGGCCGCATCCCCGGCGCCCGCCCTCCCGGCGCAGGGCACGCGGGCCAGCAAGTCGGCATTGGTCGAACCGGTTTCGTCGACCACCTCGATGGCGACATGTGAAGCGCTGTCGGCAACCAGCGCGCGGATCGCCCCGGCGGCGAGAGGAGATGCATTCATGCGGTGCCCTTGCGCGCCTTGTGCGGCGCCTTGGCGAAAGCCCTGTCGTACAGCCAGTTCGGCAGCATCCGCAGCAGGCGCGCGACCACGCCCATCTGCCACGGGATTACGCGGTAACTGTCGCCGCGCGCAATGCTGCGCGCCGCGGCCGCGGCGAAATCGGCGGGCGGCATCAGGAACGGCATCGCGTATTTGTTCTTTTGCGTCATCGGCGTATCGATATAGCCGGGCGCGATGGTGACCACTTCGATCCCGCTGCCGCGCAGCTCGACGCGCAGCGATTCGCAATACACCCGCACCGCAGCCTTGGAGGCACTGTACGCGCCCCCGCCCGGCAGCCCCCGCACGCCTGCCACGCTGCCAATGCCCACCAGCCGCGCCGGTGTGCCCTGCGCCCGCATGGCGGCGACGAACGGCGCGAATGTCGCGACGGTGGCGGTGACGTTGGTCGCCACGATAGACTCGAAGACCGGCAAATCGTCGGCCAGTTCGGTGATGGTGCCGTGCGAGATGCCGGCGCTGGCGATGACGATATCGCAGCCGCCGGCATGGGCCAGGAATGCTTCGGCGGCGCGGCGCAGCGCCGCGTGGTCGGTCACGTCCGCCGCATAGCAGCGGTGCCGTTCCGCATTGGGGAGCGAGGCGGACAAAGCCTGCAGCGCATCGGCGCGGCGCCCCAGCAGGCCAAGCGTACAGCCCTGGGCGGCATAATGCGCCGCCAGTGCCGCGCCGATGCCGCTGGAAGCGCCGGTGATGAAGACGCGCTTCAAAGCCTTACTTCTTCTCCGCCTTCGCCTTGGCGACCAGGAAGTCCAGCACCGTCAGCGCATTGGCGTGCATCTGTGCTTCGCTTGGCTCCGGCTTGACGCCCTTGCTGGCCTCGGCAGGCGAGGTCATGTACTTGCCATCCACGATCACCATCGGCCAGTAGTCGACGCGGTAATCGCTCATCATGCGTTCCACCCGGCGCACCTTGGCCGCCACGCCGAAGCCATTGTAGGTATCGGCAAATTTGGCCTTGTCGATGCCGTTGGCGGCGGCCCAGTCGATCACGGCCGCGTCGCTGCGCAGCGGATTATTGTGCACGTGCATGGCATCGAAGACTTTCTGATGGTTCTGCTCCACCAGTCCCAGCGATTCCAGCGTGAAGTAGAGCTTTTGCTGCGGCAGTACCGCCGGACCACGGCTCACATGGACGCGCTTGAAGACGATGTTGTCGCCCTGTTTCTTGACCCACGCAGCCAGTGAAGGCTCCAGCACGTTGCAGTGCGGGCAGTAGTAAGCGAAGAATTCGATGACTTCGACCTTCTTGCCGGTATCGACCGGCTGGAATTCGGTCAGCACCACGTATTCCTTGCCGGCGACCGGAGCCGCCGGCGAAGCGCCGGCGCTGAAGGCAACGCCGCACAGGAATACGGCCAGGATCTGCTTGAACAGTTTCATCGTCTGTTTTCCTTATTTCTGGTTGCGAACGACGGCCACGTCGATGCCGTTTTCGGACAGTTTGGCGCGCACCTTGTTCATGGCTTCAACCTGGGTGAAAGGCCCCATGCGTACGCGGTGCAGCACGCCGGCATCCGTGCTGCGGTCGGAAATGGTTGCTTCAAAGCCGAGCAAGGCCAGCTTGGCGCGCGTGTTCTCCGCATCGGCGGCTTCGCGGAAGGCGCCGGCCTGCAGGTAATACACGAACTTTTCCTCGCCAGGCAATGCAGGAGCCGGGGCCGCCGCCTGGGCCGGCGGTGCCGCGCTATTGACCGGTGGCGGCGCGGCCGGCGAAGTGGCTGCCGGCGCGGGGGCCGGGGCAGGTTTGGCCGGAACCTGGCCCTGCGCCTGGATGGTATCGACCACCTTCTGCAGTTCATCCGCAGGAGGCGGCTTGGCTTCGCGCTCGAACTCGCTGTTGGCCCGCTTCACGGCATCCTTGTTGCCGTACATCGGCTTGTTCGGATCGGCGATCTGGCCGGATGCTTCGTCGGCCGGCTTGCCGTTCTTCGGGGCCTTATCGGTGAAGGGCGACTGGCCCTTGGTGATCATCAGCGCCACGACAACGGCGATGACCAGGCCGATGACCAGACCGATGATGATGCCAACTAAGGTATTGCCTTGTTGCTGACGCAGCGAGCGCAGGGAGCGAAAAGCCATGTGGTCCTTACATTTGGTTAGGTGCGGAAACGCCGATCAGTGCCAGGCCGTTGCGCAGTACCTGGCGCGTGGCCACCATCAGCGCCACGCGGGCCAGCTTGGTTGCCTCGTCTTCCACCAGCACTTTTTCCGCGAAGTAGAAGGAGTGCAGGGCGGCGGCCAGGTCGCGCAGGTAGAAGGCTACCTGGTGCGGGCCCAGCTCGGCCTGGGCGCGGGCCAGCATTTCCGGATACTGGGCCAGGGTGGCCAGCAGGGTTGCTTCGGTCGGCGCGGTCAGCGGCGACAGGTCGACGTTGGCCACGGAGGCTTCATCCCCGCCCCAGTTCTCCAGCATGCGGCAGATGCGCGCGTGGGCGTACTGCACGTAATAGACCGGGTTCTCGTCGGAAGTCTTGAGCGCGACGTCGACGTCGAACACGAATTCGGTGTCCGCCTTGCGCGAGATCAGGAAGAAGCGCACGGCGTCGCGGCCCTTGGTGATGTCGC
>CAMLRG010000166.1 GCA_946482335.1 uncultured Duganella sp.
GTTACACCCTGGCCGGTACCGAAGTATCCGCACTGCTGGGCCGTATGCCTTCCGCAGTGGGTTACCAGCCTACCCTGGCTGAAGAGATGGGCCGTCTGCAGGAGCGTATTACCTCCACCAAGACCGGTTCGATCACCTCGATCCAGGCCGTCTACGTTCCAGCGGACGACTTGACCGACCCATCCCCAGCAACCACCTTCGGCCACCTGGACTCGACCGTCGTTCTGTCCCGTGACATCGCCGCCCTGGGTATCTACCCTGCGGTTGACCCACTGGATTCGACCTCCCGTCAGCTGGACCCGCTGGTTGTGGGCGAAGAGCACTACAACACCGCACGTGCCGTACAGGGCACCCTGCAGCGCTACAAGGAACTGCGCGACATCATCGCGATTCTGGGTATGGACGAACTGGCTCCGGAAGACAAGCTGGTCGTTGCTCGCGCACGTAAGATGCAGCGTTTCCTGTCCCAGCCGTTCCACGTTGCTGAAGTGTTTACCGGTTCCCCAGGTAAGTACGTTTCGCTGAAAGACACGATCAAGGGCTTCAAGATGATCGCTTCCGGCGAACTGGACCACCTGCCAGAACAGGCCTTCTACATGGTTGGTACCATCGAAGAAGCCATCGAAAAAGCCAAGAAGCTGGGCTAATTTTCGATCGACGTAGCGGCCTCGCTTGCGGGGCTGCTATCACTGAGGATAAACATGGCAAACACTATTCACGTTGATGTGGTTTCGGCCGAAGAGCAAATCTTCTCGGGCGAAGCGACTTTCGTGGCGTTGCCGGGCGAGCAGGGCGAGCTGGGTATCTACCCGAAGCACACCCCGCTGATCACCCGTATCCGTCCGGGCGCGGTGCGCATCCAGGTTCCTGGCCAGGCTGAAGAAGAGTTCGTCTTCGTCGCCGGCGGCCTGCTGGAAGTGCAGCCAAACGCCGTGACGGTCCTGGCTGACACCGCGATCCGTGGTCATGACTTGGATGAAGCCAAGGCAGAAGCCGCCAAGAAACTGGCGGAAGAAAACCTGGCCAACAACAAGACCGGCATCGACTACGCGAAAGCACAGGCGGAACTGGCAGCGGCTATCGGCCAGCTGGCAGCCATCGCCAAACTGCGCAAGATCAAGGGCTAAGCTCTTCTTCTCGTTGCACTGGAAAGGCAGCTTCGGCTGCCTTTTTCTTTTCGGCCGGTTCATGGTCGATATGCGCCACTAAGCCGTTCAGATGCGGCGCAACGTGATCAGCCAGCACGTGGCGGTCCGGATAGTCGCCTCCATTTTGGGGACGGAAAGCCAGCGGCGCGTCATCGAACAGCCTTTCCACGCGGCTGCGCCAAGCTGCTCCGGCTGCTGCCATGCCTTGGGCATCAATACCCCCTGCGCCATAGACCGCGAAGGTGGGCAGCACCTGCATTCCAGGGAAGAACAAGGTGCCGTGGGTGATCGGGAACAGCAGTTGTTCCAGCGGCCCGTTGATGCCGCGCGCAGAATAGTCCTGCGCAGGTCCGCCGACTGAAACCCCTAGCATGGCCCGCTTTCCCGCAAAGCCGCCTTCGCCGTATCGATATGTGTTACCGGCGCCCTGGAAACCGTACGCAAGGCCGAAGGCCCACACGCGGTCTATCCATCCCTTCATGATGGCTGGCATGCTGAACCACCATAGAGGAAAGACCAGGATCACTGCGTCTGCCGCCAGAATCTTGCGCTGTTCTTCTTCCACATCGGGCGTCTGCAGGCCCTTGGCAAAAGCATGTCCCGATTCGTCAATGAAGGACAGGCGCTCACGATTTATCCGCACCGGGAAATCCCGAGCGTCGAACATTGCCTTCCAGCCCATGCCATACAGGTCTGACCGCATGACCTCATGGCCTCGGGCCTTCAGCGTATCGGTCGCGATCTCAGCGAGTTGTGATGTGACGGATGTAGGTTCAGGGTGGGCATGAACGATGAGTACTTTCTTCTGCATGGCTTGCCTTTCACAGTGGGAAGTGGAAATGCCCACAGTCTGGCTCGCCGCACGGTATCTGTGAAATAGAAAGAGTTTTCCTTTACCATCCATAGTATGGATACCAAGAGACTCGATCTCAATCTTCTAGTCACGCTGGAAACGCTCCTGGCGGAGCAGAACGTAACCCGTGCCGCAGAGCGATTGCACCTCAGCCAGCCAGCAGTCAGCGCGCAACTAAGCCGTTTGCGTGAACTGTTCGATGACCCTTTGCTGCTGCCGGCACAGCGTGGGATGATGCCTACCGCCAAAGCGCTGGAGTTGCTTGCCCCGCTGCGCCTGGCTTTGGATCAGGTAAGAAGGACTTTGGCCGAACATCGGAACTTCGACCCCGAAAAGGCTAGCCTGACAGTTGTAATTGCCTGTACCGACTATCTTCAGGCAGTTGCAGTTCGTTTACTGGCGGTGATGCTGCGCGAGCGGGCGCCCGAGGTCCGGATCGCACTCCGTCATCTCGATCCTTCGCAGTTGGAATCCCAAATGGCCAACGGCGAGGTGGACCTGGCGCTCATGACGCCGGGGCATGGTCCAGTCAATTTGCGTTCGCGGCATTTATTCGACGAACGTTATGTGCTCATCGGCCGGCGTGGACATCCAGGACTGCATCAAGGCCTGAGCGTTGCGCAGTTCGTGCAGTTGGACCATGTAATCGTCTCGCTTCGGGGCGGCGATTTCTCAACTCCGGCAGATGATGGACTGGCTGCACTTGGCTACCGCCGCCATGTGGTGATGTCCGCGGCATCATTCCTGGTCGTGCCCGAAATCGTCTCACTCTCTGATTTTGTGGCCCTGGTGCCCGAACGACTGATGCGCGATCGCCACGAGGACTTCAAGATCGTTGAATGTCCTTTCCCCTTGCCGGGGTTTGAGGTGAGCATGCTCTGGCACGAACGCAACCACGGCCACAGCGGCCAGCGTTGGGTGCGCGAGTGTGTAATGGAACTGGCAGGCAAGTTATAGCTTTGGCGGCAATCGTGGTTTGCCTGTACGGTGCGGTTATCATCTGGAATAGCTAAGCACGCTCCCAATTGTCGACCGAAGGAATGTCATGACCACGATCTTCATCACCGGTGCGGCTGGCGCTCTTGGCAGCGCAGTCGCAAAAGCTTTCGACGCCGCGGGCGCCAACACCGTACTGGTCGGGCGCGATGTCGCGCGGCTCGAAGCCGCCTGTGGGGCGGCCAGCGAACGCCGCATGTTGGCAATCGCCGACTTGCGCGATGCGGCCTCAGTCGCTGCCGCAGCCCGGGCAGGGAGCGATCGTTTTGGCCGCATTGACGCCCTGTGCAATATCGCCGGCGGCTTCGCGATGGGCACGCCCGTGCATGCGACGACCGACGCGCAATGGGATGACTTGTTCGACCTGAACGTACGCAGCCTGCGCAATACGGTCGCCGCCGTGGTGCCCGGCATGATGGACGGGCAGGGCGGCAAGATCGTCAACATCGCTTCCGGCTCGGCGCGCCAGGGCTTGGCGAACATGGGCGCCTACTGCGCCAGCAAGGAGGTGGTGATCCGCCTGACCGAGTCGATGTCCGCCGAGTTGCGTGGTCACGGCATCAACGTCAATTGCGTCCTGCCCGGCACCATCGACACGCCGGACAACCGCGCCGCCATGCCGAAGGCCGACCGCGGCAAATGGGTCACGCCCGAAGCATTGGCCGATGTGATCGTTTACCTTTGCAGCCCGGCGGCGCGCGCCATCCACGGCGCCGCAATTCCTTGTACCTGATCAGCGGCACATGCCGAACGCTTGCTTATCCTCGAACCAGCGGTAGGTAAATGTACGCGAGACGTAACGCTTGCCGCCGATCGTGACGTCGGGCGGGGTGAGGTCGAAGCGCTTCGGCATTTTGCCTTTGATCAGCAGCCGGTAGCGGAACTGCGTATGGTCGCTGGTGGCGACGGAAGCCAGCAATAGCGGCACCCCGTTGACAATCTCCACCATCTCCGCGCGCCCATTGGTTGGGCGCTGGAAGACGCTCAGCACAGTGGCATTTTCGATCAGGGGGCCCTTTGGCTGGCTGACCTGGAAATAGGCAGTCGCGAACTGAACCGTTGTGGTCCGTGGCAGCATGTAGTGGACGCCGATCTCCATCCCTTCCGCTGTCGTGGAAACCACGTTGGTGGCGGAGACGGTGATACCGCGCGGCAGCTCAAACGTATCCGCGTCGACCGGCGTGGTGCAATCGGCGGAAGTAGCTTGGTACAGCGGGCCAGGCGTGTAGCTGTCGCCGCAGGCGGAGAGGGCAAGCAGGAGGGCAAGTGGCGCGGCTTTGCGCATGATTGTTGAACCGTTCTTGTTGTCAGTCCCGCCAGTTTACCCGAGCCACACGCGGAGCGAAGCGCCCAGTAGTTACAAATCTCTGTTGTTTGTTGGAAACAGTCGATTGTGCCTGCCGGAGTTTCCATGGAGAATTGAAACCTCTCCGACTGCCGCCGAGCTCAGAACCTGGCTCCATGGCAGTGCAGGGTGGCCCCGCCCGCTGCCGCCCCACTTTACCGCCGGCCCAAACCCGCCTGCCCCAACTACACAACAAGGGGTCAGAAGTGGCTAATTCAACTGTTTCAGTATCGTTTGCCAATGGTTTCATTGGTGACTATTCGAAGAATAACGAGTCGACCAATGCTTCGTTGCTCAGCACCCTGGGGTGGAGCAACCTGCAATTTGTACAGAGTACCGATAACGGCCAATTCGGCGGGACGCAGGGCAACGATTACACCGGAACCATCCTGGTCACGGACGCCAGCAATGTCCAGCATGCCATCGATGGCGTGATCAACTGGCGTGCCCCGAGTGGCACAGTATCGACCATTGTTTTCTACGCCACCGGCAGCTCGCATACGCTGGCAACCAGCACCGGAACCTACGTGGTCGATCCGTTCACGGAAACGAATGGCGATCCGCATAGCTTTATCGGGCTGACTTTCAACGGACAGGCGCTCACCATCACGGGTGGCAAAGTGAGCGGCAATGCGGCCACGGTCGGGCTGCTCTCGACCCTGAACACATATCTGGCCAACCAGCCGCAAATTTCGGTGGCCGATGTCGCTGTCGACGAGGGCAGTGGCATGGCCACCGTCACGGTTGTCCTCAGCAAAGCGACCGCGGATACGGTCACCGTCGACTACGCGACCGGGAATGGCACGGCAGCCGCAGGCACCGACTACACCGCTGCCAGTGGCAAGCTGACCTTTTCGCCCAACCAGACCAGCAAGACTTTCCAGGTACCGATCATCGACAACCAGCTGGCGGACGGCGCGCGCAGCTTCAATGTCGTGCTGTCGAACAGTACGCTGGCAGCCATCACCGACAACACCGCCTTGGTGACGATCAGCGACAACGATGCGGCGGTGAATACGGTCCTGGCCGAAGATGCCGCACATACCGGTGCCAGCCCGACCGACAGCAGTGTGGAAGAGGGTGGCGGCCTGGTGTACACCGTCGCGATGAGCGTGGCGGCCGGGAGCAGCAAGGAATACGCCTTGTCGCTCGGTGGCAGTGCCGGCAATGCGGATTATGGCGTCTTGTCTTTCAGCGATGGCGTGGCATGGAAGAACGGCAGCGCGGCCAGCGGCATCATCGTCGTTCCGGCGGGAGTAGCCAGCTTCAAGGTTACGGTCGCCACCATGGATGACGCGGCCATCGAATCGGCGGAAAGCCTGATCCTGACGGTGGGCGGCGTATCGGCAACCGGCACGATCAGCGACAACGACGCTGTCAGCGTCAGCGCTGTCCTGGCCGAAGACGCTGCCAATGCAGGCGCATCGCCGGCCGATAACACGGTTGAAGAGGGGGCGATGCTGCAATACGCGGTCACCTTGAGCGCAGCCGGTTTGTCGGCGACCGAATTTGCGCTGGCGCTTGGCGGTACTGCAGCCGCGGGCGACATCGGCGCATTGACGTTTAGCGATGGCGTGGCCTGGAAGAATGGTGACGCAAGCACCGGCATCATTGTCGTTCCGGCCGGCGTCGCGACTTTCAGGATCATCGTGGCTACGGTGGACGATGTGGCGCTTGAACCGGCGGAAAGCCTGGTATTGACCGTTGGGGGAGTGGCTGCGACAGGCACGATTACCGACAATGATGTGCAAAGCGTCAGCGCGGTTGTGGCGGAAGACGCGGCTCATGCCGGCGCCTCGCCGGCCGACAGTGCGGTGGAAGAGGGGGCGACGCTGCAATATGCGGTCACCTTGAGCGCAGCCGGGGTGTCGGCATCCGAATTTGCGCTGGCGCTGGGCGGCACTGCTGCCGCGGGCGATCTGGGCGGGTTGTCGTTCAGTGATGGCGTGGCGTGGAAGAATGGCGACGCCAGCACGGGGATCGTTGTGGTACCGGCTGGCGTCGCCAGCTTCAAGATCACAGTGGCGACGGTGGACGACGCATTGATCGAGTCGGCCGAGAGCCTCGTCCTGACAGTCGGCGGCGTGGCCGCAACCGGTACCATCACCGATAACGATGTGCAGAGCGTGGCGGCGGTGCTGGCTGAAGATGCTGCGAATACGGGTGCAACGCCGGCTGATAACGCGGTGGTCGAAGGCGCCTCGCTTCAATACCTGGTCACCTTGAGCGCAGCTGGCATTGCGCCGGCCGAATTTACGCTGGCGCTGGGCGGAACCGCTGCCGCAGGTGATTTCAGTGCGCTCTCTTTCAGCGATGGGGTGGCGTGGAAGAACAGCGATGCGGGCACAGGGATTGTCGTGGTGCCGGCTGGGATTGGCAGTTTTACGGTGACTGTCGCAACAACGGATGATAGTACCGTTGAACTTGCGGAAACGCTGGTATTGACTCTTGGCGGCGTTGCGGCGACGGGCACTATCACCGACAACGATAGCCTGGCCGTGGTGAGCGTCGCGATCGCCAACCCTGATACTGTCGTTGAGGGGGGGGGCTTGCAATATGATGTCGTGCTGAATGCAGCCAGTGTCGCGCCCTCCGAGTTTGCGCTCGGGTTGGGCGGAACCGCATCTGGGCAGGATTATGGGAGCCTGTCATTCAGCGATGGCGTGGCATGGAAAGGTGGTGACCCAGCGACCGGCATAGTTGTGGTACCTGCCGGCGTGACTGGATTCTCCGTTCTTGTCGCAACCGTTGACGACACTGCCGTCGAGACGGCGGAAAGCCTTGTGCTGACGGTGGGGGGCGTTGCGGCAACGGGTACGATCAGCGATAACGACGTTGCGCCGCCAGTGGTTGAGCCGCCGGTCGTGGTGCCGCCGCCGGTTGTGGTGCAGCCACCGGTTGTGGTGGAACCGCCGGTCGTGGTGCAGCCACCGGTTGTGGTGCAACCGCCGGTCGTGGTGCAGCCTCCAGTTGTCGTGCAACCGCCAGTGGTGGTGGAGCCGCCGGTCGTAGTCGTGCCACCGGAGCCCCCGATCGTGGTTGACCCGGAGCCGCCAATCGTGGTCGAGCCGCCTGTTGTGGTGGAGCCGCCTGTCGTGGTAGTCGAGCCCCCGAAGCAACCCTTCGGTGCTGTCCTCGACCCGGCAACCGATGATGGCAAGAGCAATGCCGACGCCATCACCAGCATTATCAAGCCTGAATTTACGGTTAACGGTGCAGGCTATTTCAGCCCGGGTGGAACGGCGCGCCTGACTAGCCTGGACGGCGTTGTGCTTTCCTCGGTTGGCATCGGCGCCGATGCGATGCAGACCGGCAGGGTCAACCTCGCCACGCCAAACCTGGATGACGGTGAATACACCTTCATTTCCCAAGTGCTGGACGCCGACGGTAAAGTTGTCGCGCAATCGCCGGTCAAAGTCACCATTGTGACCGACGTCGACGGGGTGGCGCCATCGATCGAACTGGCCGCCAATGGCGGCGACTTTAACCGCGACGGCATTATGGACTGGCAACAGCACGCCGTGGCGCAAATGCCGCTCGCGTCGCTGGCCGAATATGCGCTCGGCAAGCAAGCATCGCACGCTTCGTTCGGCGCGGTCATGGCCGGTACCCCCGATGCCGCAGCGCCCGGTGCCGCCGTGACCCTCACCGCCGGCGCCCAGCTGCTCGACCTGAGCCTGTCATCAGCACCGGCCCCCATGGATGCGAATACGCTGGCCGCGTCGCCCATGTTCAACTTCTCCGTCAAAGCGCAGGAAGGCAGCGCGACGCTGGCCGACATGGATCCGACCATCGCCGGCTTGCAAACCCGCGTCGTGATTGACCTCGCCCCAGGCGGCGTGGTGGCGAACGATTTCATCAAATGGGACAAGGAGGGCCAGCGCTGGTATAGCTTCCTCGACGACCAGCGCCTGGATACCTTCGACAACGGAGCCACCCTGGTTGACGCCAATGGCGACGGGCGCGTTGACCGTATCGTTATCACGCTGACCGATGGCGGCTGGGGCGATGAAGACGGCCTGGCAAATGGCGTAATCGTCGACCCGGGTATGCTGGCGCAGCATCTCGCAACGCCGGTATTCAGCGTGCTGCTGGCCAATGGCGATCGCTGCTACACTACCAATGCACAGGAAGCCGCTAACCTCGCTAAAGGTACCGGCAACCTGCTGGAAGGCGCGCGGTTCGATGCGCTGGAAGCCGCGCAAGGCGGGCGCCAGCTGAATGCTTACTACCAGCCCTATACCAAGGATTGGTATTTCGCGGCGAGCGGCGACAGCATGCCGTATGCGTGCTATCAGCTGGCTAACGGTACGGGCTTCACGGCGGCAGCCGCCGGCTCCGGCGTTGGCGTTGATATCCACCTGTACCAGAACGCCATGGGGCAGACCCAGTTGCTGACCCAGGCCGATGCCCAGACGCTTGGCTTGGCCGGCAAAGGCTTCAAGGACCTCGGCGCGCGCTTCAGCACAACGGTGGAAAGTGCCTTCGCATTCGATGTGGAAGGCTATCTGGTGGCGAACCAAGGCAACGCCTCGGTGCAGGCACTGGTGCAGTCGCTGGCAGGCAGCTACCACAGCACTTCGCAAGCAGGGTTCATTGAAGCGGTCGAACAACATTATCTTACGCAAGTGAGCTTGGTTGGGATAGGGCATGGCGGCGCCGCCACGGCGGCAGATCTGAACGCGGCATTTGGCACCGTTTTTGGCGCCTGACTTGCAAAGGAGGGTCACATGAAGGCTTTCTGCAGTCTGTTGCTGGCATCGGCTTTTTGTAGCGCTGCCATCGCGGCCGAACCGCCCGCCTGGTATATGGCCGTCCACGTGGGCGCCAACACGCTTGACGACTGGCCGGCAACCGTCGATTTCGGCGGGGTCAAGTCCGAGGGCCTGCTCGGGCTTGAACGGGGCAACCACGCTGGCCTGACAGTTGGCCGGGAAAGCGAACACGCACGCTTCGAACTCGAATTCGTCCACGGCCGTATCAAGGTCGATACGATCGAGTTGAGTGGGGTACGGGAACCTGGTGCGGCGCGTGGCAAATATGATGTGGTCCTGGCAAACATCTACCGCCATGATGCGCTGACGTCCAGCCTGCGGGCGTTTGCCGGTATCGGGGTCGGCTGGGGCCGGGCGGAGTTGCCGCTGCTCCGCTTCAGCAGCGGTTGCGAATGCCTTGGCCCCGCCTCGCGCAGCGGTGCTGCTTACCAAGCCAGGGTCGGGTTGGCTTACCAGCCGTCGCAGGGCCATGCAGTTTCGGTTCAGTACAGCCACCTGAGCCTGGTTGGTCCGCGCCGTGGCGGGACGCCATCCGTGGAATATGGCCGACGAAGTTTTGGGGCACTTTCAGCTGCCTATACGCATTATTTCTGAGGTGCGCCCCCGCTAGCGCGGCAGTGTTAGTCTGGATACCTGGAATTAACCGGCGGCCGAGCGGCGGAGGTTTCCATGATTCACCATTTGGGAATGGTGGTGTCAGATTTTGTGCGCAGTGCAGCGTTATATGACGCCTGCCTGGCACCGCTCGGAATTCGCCGGACGGTGACGGATCTGGACTGGGCAATATATGCCACGCCGTCAGGCCATCCGTTTATCTGGATCGGTTCGGAAATTCCCAGTTATTGGGAAAATGGGCATGAGCCGGCACGCAGTCCAATTCATCTGGCATTGAGCGCACCTGATCGGGCTGCGGTAAATGCCTTCTATTATGCGGCCATAGATCGCGGTGCCGAGGATAATGGGCCGCCTGGTACGCGCGTCAGCGATATGAATTTTTACAGCGCATTTATTCTGGATTTCGACGGCAATAATATCGAAGCCACCGTTCCGGAGCCTTGAAGGCGCCGTCCTGGATGTGGCATGAATGCTAATAAGTAGTGCATTCATGCCACAATTTAGTCTAAGTCAACTTAGCTCCGCTTCTGCCGGCTGCGCGCAGCGGCTGATTTCATCAGGGCTTTCCACTTTTGGCGCTCCGCGATGCGTTCGAGCGCTGTCTGCTGGTTGCGGCGAACTTCGCGCTGCAATTTGTGGTAATTCTCCAATCGGTCGGCATTGACCTGGCCAATAACGGCGCAACCCGGTTCGCCATCATGGCGGCAGTCGCGGAATTGGCATCCCGCCGCCAGGGATTCAATATCGTCGAATGCGGATGATATGGAATCGGGGCTCAAGCTTCTTAATCCTGGCGTATCGATAATGCAGGCGCCGGATGAGCAAAAATGCATGGAACGCGCCGTTGTCGTATGGCGCCCCCGATTATCCCCCTCGCGCACCGAGCCGGTAGATTGGATCGCTCCTGTCAAGGCGTTGGTTAATGTCGATTTACCGGCCCCCGATGAACCGAGCAGGCAAATAGTTTGTCCGGCGCCAAGCCAGGGATTCAGTTGCGCGACCGAATGGGCGCTGGTGCCATTAATAGCCAGGAATTGGATATGCCGCGGCAAGCGGGCGGTCAGCGCCGCGATAGGCCCGTCAATATCGTCGCAAATATCCGATTTGCTGAGAATGATCAATGGGGTAATTTCCGCCGCGGCGGCAAGAGCCAGGTACCGCTCGATGCGGCGCAAATTGAAATCGCCATCTAAACCCATCACCAGCAACGCGGTATCGATATTGCTGGCGATGGGCGGCGAGCCGGCGCGGGCGAGCTGGTTGACTGGGGGTAAGCGTTGGCTTATCCACACCTCGTTGAAAGGATTGGTTCCAGCGATGACCCAGTCGCCGACGCAGAGCGGCGTTTCCGCTAGAACGCCCGGCAAGGCGCGCGCGGGAAATTCCGCGACCCCGTCGTGCAGGGTCACGCGGTCACGCTGGTATTCGATGATGCGGCATAAACGGCCGCCCGCCGGGCAAGCGCTGGCGTCGGCCAGGCGGGAAATGATGGTGTTGTTCAGTCCGATGCGGCACAGGGCCGCGTAGTCGAAGTCGATCATGATGAGCTTTTTCCAAAGGTGAGCACGGCCAGCCACGCATGGCGTGGCAAGCAGGTATGGTCTGGAAAAGTCGGCGCCCGGCCGGGCGCACTAGCTCAACGCTGGGGACTCAGGCAGCCGACAGGAGGGCAAGATCAAACGAACGCATGGCACATCTCCTGTCAGGTTGGTGGGAAAGTGGCCAGTGTCGCACTGGTTCCCGGGCAAGTCAATGCGGCGGGGCGCGATCCACCGTGCGGACTTCCGAGTATTCGGGTTGCAGCGCGTCTTCGATCACTTCCAGGGCCAAGTGGGGCTGGGCGGCGCCGCACATGAAGATGTCGGCCGCCGCAAAGCCGTTTTCCGGCCAGGTATGGATCGAGATATGTGATTCGGCCAGCAACACCACGCCTGTCACGCCGAGACCGGGGCCGAAGCCATGGAAATGGCTGTGCAGCACTTTGGCACCGGCCGCTGACGCTGCTTCGCGCAGGAGGCGCTCAATTCTTGCGCTGTCCGCAAGCAC
>CAMLRG010000167.1 GCA_946482335.1 uncultured Duganella sp.
AGTGCGGCGACGTCAAGGTTTCCACGCCGGACATCAGTAAAGCGTGATTCCACCCCAGGCTTTCGGATTCGCGCTTTTCCTCTTCTGTTATTACGCTTACGCCGGTACTTTTTCCACTTACGCCAGCCTGTATTTCCAGGGCAGGGGGATGTCGGTCGCGCAGATCGGGATCCTGATGTCGCTGATCCAGGTACTGCGCATTTTCGGCCCCAATGTGTGGGGCTATGTCGCGGACCACTCCGAGCGGCGCGTCTTCGTGCTGCGCCTGACCGGCGCCGCGGCGCTGGTATCGTTCTCGGGCTTCCTCTTCGGCAGCACCTTCGCGCACTTCTTTGCGGCCATGGTGCTGCTTAACCTGTTCACCAGCGCCCAGGGCCCGATCTGCGAAGCGCTCATGCTGTCGGAAATGCGCGGCGACCTGACGTATTACGGCCGCATCCGGCTGTGGGGGTCGATCGGCTTCATCGTCACGGTGATGCTGTCGTCCTTCCTGATGGATTGGCAGGGCACCGATGCGCTGATCTGGTTCTGCGGCGTGCTGCTGGTTTTCGTGCTGGGCGCCGCCTTCAGGCTGAAGGAAGTGCCGCGCGTGAGCCACAGCGGCAAGCCGCCGGCGCTGCTGGCCGTATTGCGCAAGAAGGAAGTCCTAGCCTTCTTTGCTTCCACCGCATTGATGGTCTCGGCGCACGCTTCGCTGTACACCTTCTACTCGCTCTACCTGGAAAAGCAGGGCTACAGCAAAACCGTCACGGGCCTGATGTGGTCCGTCGGCGTGGTGGCGGAAGTGCTGTGCTTCTATTACCAGGCGCCCCTGTTCAAGCGCTGGGGCGCCCGGCGGCTGATGTATGCCTGCCTGGCCTTGGGCGTGCTGCGCTTTGCCATGATCGGCGCCGGCGCCCAATCGCTGGCCATGCTGGTGCTGGCGCAGCTGATGCACGCGGCGACGTTTGCCTTGCACCACTCGGCTTCCGTGCAGACGATGCAGCGCTGGTTCAGCGGGCCGTTGCAGGCGCGCGGGCAAGCGCTGTACATCAGCATTTCCTACGGTGTCGGCGCCAGCATTGGCAGCCTGGCGCTGACCCAGGTATGGGAAAGCGCGGGGCCGCCGGCCATCTACTACGTGGCATCGGGATTGGTGGCGGCGGCCGCCGTCGCCGCTGCGCTGAGCTACCGCTGGCAGCGGGACTGATCAGGCAGCGCGGTTGACGGTGTCGACCTGATGGCGGCGCTCGGCCGCCTTCATCACCAGCCCACGGATGTCGTTCAGCAGCGAAAACTCGGTCGGGCTGAGATGGATGGCGGGGAAGGAATCGTCCCAGTCGCCGTACAGGAAACCGGTCGGCTGGCCGCTGGAGCACAGCGGCAGGATCACGAAGCTGCGCGCATCGCTGAGCGTATCACGCCACCAGGCGGGCAGCTTGGCGGCGAATTTCGGATCGGCCGCATTCTCGATAAAGATCACGCGGTCGCTGCTGAGGGCGGCGTGGAACACATTCGGCTCATAAGCGTCCGGGAAGTGCATGGACGGCAGGTGCTCGCGCACGCCATCGCCCAGGCACATGCGCGCCCCATACTTGCCCTCGCGGCGGTTGCGCACGAAAGCGACCGCACGGCTGAACTGCAAGCCTTTGAACACGGTCTCCAGCGCGATCGATACCATCTGGCCCGGGCTGGCGCTTTCCAGCGAATCGCGCATGTCGGACAGGCCGCTGAGCAGGATATTGTTGCCGGCAGCGCGCTGGCGGGTTTGGGCCAGGACCTTGGCACGGCGCTCAGCCGGCTTCGATAGCGGGGCAATCGACAGGTCGCTTGCCGCCACCACCTTGGCTTGCTCGATGGCCTGTGCCAACTGGTCGGTACTGACGCCGATCATCGCCGAATAGCGCGCCGTGATGCGCTTGACTTCGGCCGCGCCTTCTTCGCTGTCATGCCACAGGGCGCCGGCGCAAATGCTCGACATGGTGGACACGCCCGCCACCCAGTCTTCCTGGCTGAGCGGCTCGGCCGGCATGTCGCCGGACGGGGGCACCAGGGTGCGCATGCCCGAGATCAGGTTGGCCGGCAAGCCCCAATGCAGGGCGGCGGCGCGGCCGATATCCTGCAGGCTCAGGCCGAGCAGTTCGGCGGCAGCGACATCTTCCTTGCCTTCGCCGGCGGCCTGCTGCAGCGCGGTCCAGCGTTCGGGCATATAGAACGTCACCATCATGCGGCCCAGCGTGTGCAGCATGGAACACACCACGGCCTCTTCGCCCTGGCGGCTCTGCGCGCTGGTCGACACTTCGCGTGCGACGATCCCGGCCAGCACGGCCTTTTCCATTTCGACGTGGGCCATGCCGGAGTCCGGCGACACCACCGACAGCTCCTCGATCAGTTTCAAGCCCAGCGCCAGGTGCCCGATCGCTTCGGTGCCCAGCACCAGCACGGCCTTGCTGACGGTGTTGATGTGCTGGCCGAAGGCCGAATACATGCCGCTGTTGGCCAGGCGCAGGACCTTCTGGGTCAGGACGGGGTCCGACAGCACGGTGCGCGCCATGTCGAATTCCTTCTCGTCCTCGCCGCGCATGGCGCCGAGGATGGAAGTGATGGCCTTGGCGAAGCCGGGCATGTCGCCCTGCATGCGAGTGCGCTCCCACAAGGTGGACAGGGTTTGTTCGCCGAGGGTGCTCATTGGGCCACCTGCCGCAGTTCATCAGGCATCAGGGAGGCGTAGGTACGCTCCTTGAGCGCCGCCAGCGCGGTGTGCGCCGCCATCGGGCGGCCGGTCAGGAAACCTTGCACGTACTGGCAGCCGCGCTGGGCGACATACGCCATCTGTTCCTCGGTCTCGACGCCTTCCGCGACCACGGACAAGTCCAGGTGCTTGGCCAGATCGAGAACGGCATTGCAGATCGCGCCATCCTTTTCCGAGCCGGGCAGGTCGCGGATGAAGGTGCGGTCGATCTTCAGTACGGAAATCGGGAAGCGCTTCAGGTAGGACAGCGACGAATAGCCGGTCCCGAAGTCGTCGATAGCGATGCGCGCGCGGCGCTCGGCCATCTTCGACAGGATCACTTCGGCGTGCGCCGGATCGATCATCAGCGTGCCTTCAGTAATTTCTAACACCAATTGGTCACCAGGCAGGCCGGAAAAGGCCAGTGCATCGTCGAGGACATCGAGGAATTTATCGTTGCGGAACTGTCGGGGGCTGATATTAACAGAAATATAAAGCGGCCGTTTGGCCACTTCCTCGAAGTGTTTCAGCTGCACGCATGCCGATTTCAGCGCCCAGGCGCCGAGCAGGTTGATCAGGCCGTTGGTTTCCGCGATCGGGATGAAGCGGCCCGGCGGCACCATGCCCAGGGTAGGGTGCTTCCAGCGCATCAGGGTTTCGAAGCCCTCGATTTCGCGCGTGCCGGAATTGACGATAGGCTGGTAATACAGCAGGAATTCGCCTTCGCGCACCGCCTGGAACATGGCCGCTTCCAGCGAAATATCGTGTTCGGGCGGGCCGCTCTGGCGCTGGCTGTACACCACGCAGCGGGCTTTGCCGGTGTCCTTGGCGCGCGACATGGCGGCGTCGGCCAGCGCGATCAGGCGCACTTCGTCTTCCGCATGTTCGGGATAAACCGACACGCCGAGCGAAGCGCTGACGTAGATCGTATGCTGTTCGATCTCGAAAGGCGATTGCAGCGTCGCCAGCAGGCGGCCGGTGACCAGCTTGATCTGCGCCTCGTTATGGGTGCCCGGCAGCACCGCGACAAACTCGTCGCCGCCCACGCGCGCCAGGGTATCGCTGTCGCGCAGGGTCTTGCGCAGGCGGGCCGCCGCCATTTTCAGCACGGCGTCGCCGACCGGATGGCCGAGGCCATCGTTGACCTTCTTGAAGCTGTCCAGGCCGATGGTGGCGACGGCGAAGCCCTGGCCCGAGCGGCGGGCCTGGGCGATGGTCATGCGCAGGCGGTCCGACAGCAGCAGGCGGTTCGGCAATTCGGTCAAGCCATCATGGGTGGCCATATGGCGCAAGCGCTCTTCGGTCGCATGCTGGGCTGTCATGTCGCGGCCGACGATCAGCAGTTCATAAGCCTTGTTGGCGGTGGCATAGCTGCTGACGCGCAATTCAAACCAGACTTCCTGCTCGGGGGTTTTGAGGCGGAGTTCGGCGCGGTGGGCGCCGCGGGCCTGGATCGATTCGGACAGGGCCGACTTCAGCGCGGCGTGGTCGAGGTCGCAGATAAAGGCCAGGAAGGGCTGGCCTTCCATGCTCTGGCCGTTGCGCAGCAGGTTGGCGGCGCGCTGGCTGGCGAAAAGAATCTGACCCATCAGGTTCAGCCTGAACACGACATCGCCCGCTTCCTCGAGCACGAGGTTGGCCTCATGTTGTGTTGTCGCTAAGGGCACTGTTGGGGAGCTGGAAAGCATTGTTGCGCTCGATTCTTTCTCTTCAGGTCGTAACCAGGAAGAAATGTATCATTGAAAGCTCATGTTTCACATGAAAAACGCCAAGATTAGTGCATGTTTTTAAGAAATTTGTTGCCTCGGATCAGTTTTGGCTGGAAATGGCAGAGTTTTGATGCTTTATTAAGCATATTTGCTCTTCGTTGAGCCTTGCTACTGCTGAAAGTTTGCGCTAGCCTCGCGGTACAGGGGCAGCTGAGGAGAGCGAAATGAACCGCTTCGACACGCACGAGGTTTTCAATCAGGTCGCGCCGTTTGCTAACGTCAATCTGTTTACTTGCGATACCGCGCTGCGCGAAGCGCTCGAGCGGGAAGGCGGCGGTCACGCCACTGCCTCGCTGATGGAGTTGGGGGCGGAATTGGGCGCCGAGGCCATGCAGGAGCTGGCGCGGCAAGCCAACCAACATCCCCCGGTGCTGAAGAATTTCGACCGCAGCGGACGCCGCATCGATGAAGTCGAATTTCACCCGGCCTGGCATGCCTTGATGGAAAAGCTGGTTGCCGCCGGCGCCCACGCCTCGCCATGGGAAGGCAAGCACCCGCATCACGGCGCCCAGGTGGCGCGCGCCGCGCGCTACATCCTGTTCGGGCAAGTGGAGAACGGCACGCAATGCCCGGTCACCATGACCTATGCCAGCGTACCGGCGCTGCGCCAGAGCCCCGGGCTGGCCGCGCGCTGGCTGCCCAAGATCCTGTCGCGCGTCTACGATCCCAGCCCGCTGCCGATCGAGGAGAAACGCGGTGCGCTGATCGGCATGGGCATGACCGAAAAGCAGGGCGGTTCCGACCTGCGCGCCAATACCACGCAGGCCGAAGCGGTATCCGCGGCGGACGTGCGCGAACTGTTCGGCGCCGACAGCGAGCCGGTGTACCGCCTGACCGGCCACAAATGGTTTTTCTCGGCGCCGCAATGCGATGCGCACCTGGTGCTGGCGCAGGCCGGCGAGGCGGGCCTCAGCTGCTTCCTGGTGCCGCGCTTCCTGCCGGACGGCGAGCGCAACCAGGTGCGCGTGCAACGCCTCAAGGAGAAGCTGGGCAATAAATCGAATGCCTCGTCCGAAGTGGAATTCACCGGCGCTTACGGCTGGCTGCTGGGCCCGTTGGGGCGCGGCGTGCCGACCATCCTGGAAATGGGCAACCATACCCGGCTCGATTGCGTCCTCGGGACCGCCGGCATCATGCGCGCCGCGCTGACCCAGGTGCTGCACCATGCGCGCCGCCGCAGCGCCTTCGGCAAGCCATTGTCCGAGCAGCCGCTGATGCAGAACGTGCTGGCCGACCTGGCGCTGGAATCGGAGGCGGCAACTGTGTTCGCAATGCGCCTGGCGCGCTGCTTCGACCATATGGACAATCCGGCGGAAGCCTTGCTGGCGCGGCTGTTGACGCCGGCCGGCAAATACTGGATCTGCAAGCGCGGCCCCGGTTTCGGTGCCGAAGCGATGGAAGTGCTGGGCGGCAGCGGCTATGTGGAAGAGAGCGCGCTGGCACGGCTGTACCGCGAATTGCCGGTCAATTCAATCTGGGAAGGTTCCGGCAATGTGATGTGCCTGGACTTGCTGCGCGCCTTGTCGAAAAGCGGCCAGGCCCTGGAAGTGCTGGCCGCTGAACTGGGCGAGGGCAGCCACGCCGATCCCGACTACGTGCGCTTCACTGCGGAATTGCTGGCCGACTTGCCGACGGCGCGCGACGACCAGTTTGGCGCGCGCCACCTGGCCGAGCGCATCGTACTGGCAGTGCAGGCGGGTTTGCTGCTGCGCCACGCGCCGGGCTTTGTCAGCGCCGCCTTCGTGGCGTCGCGGCTGGCGCGTGAGCCGGGCGGGGCGTATGGAAGGTTGCCCGCTGGAACTAACTGTGAAGCCATTCTACAGCGGGCGCTGGTGGAAAATGCCTGAGGCTGGGATAATGCGCGCTATACACCGATTCCAGAACCAAACATGAAACAAGACCCGCGCTTTCCCAACCTGTTCATTACCGACCACCCGCTGATCCAGCACAAGCTGAGCCATATGCGCGACAAGGCGACGTCCACGCGCACCTTCCGCGAACTGCTGAAAGAGATCACTTTGCTGATGGGTTACGAAATCACCCGTGACCTGCCGCTGACCACGCGCGAGATCGAAACCCCGCTGCAAACCATCCAGGCACCCGTGATCGCCGGCCGCAAGCTGGCCGTGGTGCCGATCCTGCGTGCCGGTGTCGGCATGAGCGACGGGCTGCTGAACCTGGTGCCATCGGCCCGCGTCGGCCATATCGGCGTGTTCCGCGATCCGGAAACCCATCAGCCGGTGGAATACCTGGTGCGCCTGCCCGACCTGGCCGACCGTACCTTTATCCTGTGCGACCCGATGGTGGCAACCGGCAATTCGGCCGTCCACGCGGTCGACGTGCTGAAAAAGCGCGGCGTGGCCGACGACCAGATCATCTTCCTGGCCCTGGTGGCAGCACCGGAAGGCATCGAAGTGTTCCAGACGGCGCACCCGAACGTGAAGATCTTCTGCGCCTCGCTCGACTCCCACCTCAACGAGCACGCCTACATCATGCCCGGCCTGGGCGACGCGGGCGACCGCATCTTCGGCACCAAGTAAGCCATGGCCACCCCAGCCGACCCAGCATTCCAGGACCGGCTGCAGGCTTTGCGCGACAAATATGCCGCCAGCGTTCCGGAACGGATGGCGGCAATCCGGGAAGCCCTGGCGTTATGCCAGGGCGCATTGACCCCTCCCCATATCGAACAATTGCACCATGCGCTGCACTATGTGGCCGGTTCCGCCGGCTCATTCGGGCTGCACGTCCTGGGCAATGAGGCGCGCCGCGTCGAAGAGAGGGTGCGCGCCGTGATGGAAAACGGTGCCGCGTGGGATGACATCGGCGCGGCCGTCGAGGCGCTGTTGCAATGGGCCGACAAGGATTTTCGCGCTGAAAGATTTGCCGCGCACGATTGATATTTATCAAACAAGATTGAGGAATCTTGTCTATAGTTACATACACATGCGCGGAAACTGTGCGAATACAGGTGAATTTATTTTATTTGTCACGTGTATTTAACAGGCATTTCGGTATAATGCGGGATCGTTTTGATTCAGGTCACTGGGTTTAAACGGTATCACGGGCGTAAAGCTCATTTAACTGTAATAGGAATTGTAATGGCAACTGGTATCGTAAAATGGTTCAACGACGCGAAGGGTTTTGGCTTCATCACCCCTGACGAAGGCGGCGAAGATCTGTTTGCACACTTCTCGGCTATCCAAAGCAACGGCTTCAAGTCGCTGCAGGAGAACCAACGCGTATCCTTCGACGTGACCTCCGGCCCAAAAGGCAAGCAGGCATCGAACATCCAGCCTCTGTAATCGAGACCGGATCAAACGACAAAAAATCCTCGGCATCCGAGGATTTTTTTTTGCCCCTACGGCTCAGCCTTTGCGCCAATAGCCGGGCTGGGCGTAGGTGTGGCGCAGGAAGTCGACGAAAGCACGGATCCGCAGCGGCAGGTGGCGGCGCTGCGCAAAGACGGCATAAATGTCGTTGCCGGGAGCGGCGTAGCCATCCAGTACTGTGCGCAGGCGGCCCGCTTCGATATCGGCGCCGACTTCCCACATCGAGCGCCATGCAAGGCCTTTGCCTGCCAATACCCAGTCGTGCAGGACTGCGCCGTCATTGCAGCTCATATTCCCCGATATCTTCAAGGTCACATTCTTGTCGCCGTCGCGGAAGGTCCAGCCGCGCTGGCTGCCTTCGCTGCTGATGGTCATGCAGTTGTGCCGCGACAGGTCATCGAGCGTCTTCGGTACACCGTGCCGTTTCAAATAGGCCGGTGTGCCAACCACGACACGGTGGTTATCCGCCAGCTTCACGCTCACCAGGTTCGAATCGGACATCGAAGCGATGCGGATCGCCACATCCACACCTTCGCCGATCAGGTCGACCACGCGGTCATTCAGGTTCAAGGTCACCGTCACATCGCGGTGCTCGGCCAGGAACGAGGGGATCAGGGGCGCCACGTGCAGCCGCCCAAACCCTGCCGGTGCCGAAATCAGCAAATGCCCTGTGGCGCGCGCACTACGTTCAGCCACCGCCGCCTCGGCGCTTTCAAGCTCGGCGAGGATGCGCTGGCAATCCTCAAGGAAGGCCGCGCCTTCGTCCGTCAGCGCCAGTTTGCGCGTGGTACGCTGGAGTAGTTTGACGCCGAGCCGCTGCTCGAGCGCGTCGAGCCGGCGGCCTATCACTGCCGGCGCAATGCCTTCCGCGCGAGCCGCTGCCGACAGGCTGCCGCGGTTGACCACTTCCACAAAAGTGGAGATTTGCCTGAATTGACCCATACATCCTCATTTGTGACTAAAACGCACAGATGAAGTGCGTTTTAGTCTTGTTTCTCTACGTTTTTAGTCAATATACTGGAAAACATCGGATCACAACACTAATCATCAATAACGGAGAAAGACTATGAGCATCACTCTGCCAGCAGGTATGCAAATCACAGGTGAAATCAAGCCAGGTTTCGAGCGCGTGCTGACGCCCGAAGCATTGGCCCTGGTCGCCAAGTTGAGCCGCGCCTTCGAGCCGCGCCGCCAGGAATTGCTGGCCAAGCGCGTCGAGCGCGCCAAGCGCCTGGATGCCGGCGAGCGTCCGGACTTCCTGCCCGAGACCGCGCATATCCGCAGCGGCGACTGGAAGATCGCGCCGATCCCGAAGGCGCTGGAATGCCGCCGCGTGGAAATCACCGGCCCGGTCGACCGCAAGATGGTGATCAACGCGCTGAACTCCGGCGCCGATTCCTATATGACCGACTTCGAAGATTCGAACACCCCGAACTGGGATAACCAGATCAGTGGCCAGATCAATATGCAGGATGCCGTGCGCAAGACCATTTCGCTGGAGCAGAACGGCAAGTCCTACAAGCTGAATGAAAAGACCGCCACCCTGGTGGTGCGCCCGCGCGGCTGGCACCTGGACGAGAAGCATGTGACGGTCGACGGCAAGCGCGTTTCCGGCGGCATCTTCGATTTCGCGCTGTTCATGGTCCACAACGCGAAAGAGCAGCTGGCGCGCGGTGCAGGCCCATACTTCTACCTGCCGAAGATGGAATCGCACCTGGAAGCACGCCTGTGGAACGACATCTTCGTGATGACCCAGGACGAACTGGGCATCCCGCAGGGCACCATCAAGGCGACCGTGCTGATCGAAACGATCCTGGCTGCGTTCGAAATGGACGAGATCCTGTACGAACTGCGCGAGCACAGCTCCGGCCTGAATGCCGGCCGTTGGGACTACATCTTCAGCTGCATCAAGAAATTCAAGCTCGATAAGGATTTCTGCCTGGCTGACCGCGCCAAAGTGACCATGACGTCGCCATTCATGCGCGCCTATGCGCTGCTACTGCTGAAGACCTGCCACAAGCGCAACGCCCCGGCCATCGGCGGCATGGCGGCCCTGATCCCGATCAAGAACGATCCGGAAAAGAACGAGATCGCGATGGGCGGGGTGCGCAACGACAAGGCGCGCGATGCCACCGATGGCTACGATGGCGGCTGGGTCGCGCACCCGGGCCTGGTGGAGCTGGCGATGGGCGAGTTCAAGAAAGTGCTGGGCGATGCGCCGAACCAGATTTCCAAGCAGCGCCCGGATGTGCAGGTCAGCGCCGCGGAGCTGCTGGACTTCAAGCCGGAAGCGCCGATCACTGAGGCCGGCCTGCGCTACAACATCAATGTGGGCATCCATTACCTGGGCAGCTGGCTGAACGGCAATGGCTGCGTGCCGATCCATAACCTGATGGAGGATGCTGCCACGGCGGAGATTTCGCGTTCGCAGGTGTGGCAGTGGATCCGCTCTTCCAAAGGCGTGCTGGAGGATGGGCGCAAGGTGACCGCGGACATGGTGCGGGCGATGATTCCTGAGGAATTGCCGAAGGTGAAGGCGGCAGCGCCGGATGGCGCGACGCCGGCCTACGAGCGCGCTGCGCAGATCTTCGAGAAGATGTCGACGTCGGAAGCGTTTGAAGAATTCCTGACGCTGCCGCTGTACGAGGAAATCTAAAACCGGCAGGGCAGGGTCAGTCCCTGTCCATTCGGCGGCCCCGGGCTCCGATAACCCGCCGTTTGCCGCAAGATCATACGGTGTCGGACCCTTCGGGTCAGACACCGGTTTACCGGTTCTGGCGCGTAGCCAACGGCGGCCTGCCAAGAAACTCCCGCAACCGCGCTTCATCGATGCGCTCCCCCGCAATCCTGCGCAGCAGCGACTCAACCCGATCCGCCCCCCAAAACAACTCCCCATCAAAAACAAAGCTCGGCACCCCAAACACCCCATCCCCGATGGCCTGTTCCGTCGCCAGCGCCAGTGCCGCCTTCACCTCCGGCGTGCCCGCCGCCGCCACAAGCCCATCCCCATCCAGCCCGCAGTCGCGCGCCACGCGCGCCAGCACCGCAAAATCCTGCGCATCCAATCCCTGTTCCCAGGTCGCCGCCATCACCGCGGTTACGAAAGCAATCCTTTCCCTGCGCCCGGCCACTGCGGTCGCCATCCGCAGCATCGGCAAAGGATTGAAGGGATGGCCCGGCGGCCCCACAAATGCCAGCCCCTGCGCCGCCGCCTGCCGCATGACGTCGCGGAACGTCAACACGCGTTTGGCCGGTACCTCCGCCGGCCCTACCAGCCCATGCTTGTTCAGCATCGCAGCAAACAACACCGGCACCATCTCCACCTGCACCCCCGCCGCCTCGATGCGGTCAATCTGTTTGGTGGCCAGCCAGACGAAAGGGCTGATCGGGTCAACATACATGCGGACGGTCTGCATAGATCTCCTCAAGGTCAGAAGTTGTTCTTCCACTCCCTCAGCGCGGCGAAGACGGCCACGGGCGGCTCGCCGCCATGCAGCTTGCCGGCTGCGCGCAGCTGGGCAGCAATTTCAGGCTCACGATAACGCAAAAATGGATTGGTGGCACGCTCCATGCCGATCGTACTTGGGACGGTAGGCTGGCCGCGCTCGCGGCTTGCCGTGTCCGACCTGACGCGCGCTTGCAAGGCCGCATTGCCCGGTTCCACAGCACAGGCGAAACGCAGGTTGGACAAGGTATATTCGTGGGCGCAAAACACCTTGGTGGCATCCGGCAGGGCCGCCAGCTTGCCGAGCGAATCGGCCATCTGCCCCGGCGTGCCTTCGAACAGGCGCCCGCAGCCGCCGGCAAACAGGGTATCGCCACAGAACACCCAGGGCTCCGCGCCATCGCGCACATAAGCGATATGGCCGCGCGTATGGCCCGGAACGTCCAGAATG
>CAMLRG010000168.1 GCA_946482335.1 uncultured Duganella sp.
GCGCGCCGTCGGCCCCGAGGCCAGTTTGTTCAAGCCGGGCGACCACGTCTGGTACGCGGGCGCCCTGGGCCGCGCCGGCACCAATGCCGAACTGCACCTGGTGGATGAACGCATCGTCGGCCACAAACCGGCCAAGCTCAGCTTCGCCGAGGCCGCCGCCCTGCCCTTGACTGCCATCACCGCCTGGGAATTGCTGTTCGACCGCTTGCAGGTCAGCCGCGACACGGCGCGCGAAGCCGGCAAATCATTGCTGGTCACGGGGGCGGCCGGAGGGGTTGGCTCGATCCTGGTGCAGCTGGCGCGCCAGTTGACCGGGCTGACCGTGATCGGCACGGCATCCCGTCCCGAGACCGCCGACTGGGTCAGCTCGCTGGGCGCCCATCACGTGATTGACCACAGTAAGCCGCTCGATGAGGAAATCCGCCGCCTTGGACTGCCGCCGGTCAACTATATCGCCAGCCTGAACCAGAGCGAACACCACTTTGCCGCGCTGGCCGAACTGGTGGCACCCCAGGGCAAGCTGGCCTTGATCGACGACCCGGCGCAGCTCGACGTGCGTTTGCTGAAGCGCAAAAGCGTATCGCTGCACTGGGAATTCATGTTCACGCGGTCCATGTTCGAGACCGACGACATGGCACAACAGCATGCGCTGCTGAACGACGTGGCGCGCCTGGTCGACAGCGGCGTACTGAAGACCACACTGGGCGAGCGTTTCGGCGCGATCAACGCGGCCAACCTGAAGCGCGCGCATGCCCTGCTCGAGAGCAATCGCGCGCGCGGCAAGATCGTGCTGGAAGGCTTTTAAGCCTCGGCGGCGGCGGCGCGCGCAGCCTGGGCCGCCGCGCTGGCCACGCCGGCCTGCTGGATGGCGTGCTCCTGCTGGCGGATGTCCAGCGCGCGGCGGTCGTGCGCATCGACCGAATCGATCAGCGATTGCGACAGGCTGCACGCCTCTTGCACGGTAGCGCTGAAACGCTGGCGGCTGCGCTGCAACACGGCCGATTCATAGCCCACCGCACTGAACATGTCGCAAATATCCAGGCACAAGTCGCGCAATGTACACATGGAATCGCAGGCGCCCTGGATGTCACCGCGCATCTTGCGGTCCAGGTCGATGAATTCGGCACGGCCCCGTTCATGCGCCGACAATTCGTGCACCGTGACTTGCCAGCGCCGGATGCGGCCGCTGATGCGGCTGATACTGGCGTTCTTCTTGCGCAGCATCAACGCGTACTCCAGCGCCAACAGCGCCAGCGGCAGACAGGCGAGGAAGCCAGGAAGGCCGGCCCGCCGCACGGCCATTTCGAACTTTTTGCACCGGTGTAGCAAGGCACCGATATTGCCGCCAAGGGAATGGTTGCGCATGGCCCGTCCTCCCGACAATGCGCCGCGCAAAGGCGCGGCGCGACAAGCCAAGTATAGGCAGCGGCGGACTGCCGCGAGCATGCGCCAGCTTGACGCAGATTAAAGGAGGAACGATTAGGCGCGGTTGAGCCAGGCTTGCTCGTGTTCGCGCTCACGGCGGCGCCGTTCGGCCGGCGCATCGAAATCGCGCAAGTACTGGATATGTTTGCGTTCCAGCGCCAGCATGTCGCGTTCGATGGCGTCAATCTCGGCGCGGTCGGGCGAATGGTTCATGTAATTGGCGCGTTCGCGGCGGATTTTCTCTTGTTCGTCCTCCAAGGTTTGCAGGCGCGCCTCGCAGCGCTGCAGGCTGCGGCGCAGCTTTTCCGGGGTCAACCCTTGGCCGCGCAAATCGGTTTGCACCACCAGGTCGCCGCGCACGGCGTTGATGCGCTTCTGCAATTCGGCGATGTCCGCATTGACGGCCTCGATGGCGGCGGCATCCTTCTCCGCGTAGGCGTTGCGGCGACGTTCACCCAGCAGGGCCATTTCCGCTTCCAGCTCTTCGTACTCGTCGCGGAAAGGACGCTGGAAATTGCCCAGTTGCGCGCGCAAGGAATCGATCTGCTTTTCCAGCGCCACCACTTCGAGCTGGAGCTTGGCGACCGGCATATCGAAGCGGCGCTGGGCGCGCTCTTCCAGCGCCTTGTTGGCAGCCAGCAGACGCGCTTCGTAGCGCACGGTCGAAAACTTCTTGCGCGCCTCTTCCTCATGGGCGGCGCGCAGCTTGCGCTCGTAGGCGCGGTATGCTGCGGGCATGCGCAGCTTGCGATACCACTGACGAATCCTGTTCCACATAGGCAGGAATATAGCTTAGGCGGCGGCGCGTGTCATGTCTGCCAGCGCCGGCGCGAGCAAGGATGCGACAGCGATGGCGTTGCTGCTGTGCGGTACGGTGTCGCAACTGGCGGTGCGCGCCACGCCGGCGGCCATCAAGTCTTCGTAGGCATTGCCGGCGAACAGGGGATGGACGGCGACGCAGACTGGCGCCGGCAGGCCGGCCCGGCGCACGTGGCCGACGGCCGCAATCATGGTGCGGGCGGTCGATGCAATATCGTCAACGATCACGGGCGTATGCCGCAACCAGCGTTCGGTGTCCGGCACCGACACTTCGACGTCGTGGTCGCCGCGCCGCACTTTCTCCAGCACGATGCAGGGACTGCCGGCGCCGCGCGCCACTTCGGCAGCCCACTGCTCGCTTTCCGCGTCCGGCCCGATCACCAGCGGCTGCGGCACGTTGGCCGCGATCCATTGCGAAATGGCGGGCGCGGCGCGCACCACGCGGGTCGGGATGGTATAGATTTCGGCCAGGTCGTGATGGCGGTGCAGGTGGGGGTCGATGGTCACCATCCAGTGGAACACACCCGACACCAGGCGGGCGAAATGCGCCGAGGTGATGCCTTCGCCCGGGTTGAAGATGGCGTCGTGGCGCATGTAGGCCAGGTAAGGCGTCACCAGGCCGACGCTGGCCGCGCCTAGGTCGCGCGCAATGCTGGCCGCGAAGTACATCGGCATGAAGCGGTCGTCCGGGCGATCCAGGGTGCATACGAGTACCACCTGGCGTCCCTTGACGTCCGAGTGATAGCGCACATACGACTCGCCATCCGGAAAACGCCGCACCTGCAGGCTCCCCTGCTCCCAACCTAACAATGTGGACAGCTGGGCTGTCATTGCTTCATTGCCGGGCAAGGCGAACAGGATTGGCGTCATATCGGGCTCTCCAGAGGTAGTGACTTTTTATTCTACCTCTTTGTTGCCGCATGGCGAAAAGCCTGCTATGGATGGCTATGCGTCATCGACAATTCTTACGGCACCGATTTGCTTTCCGCTTTGCCGTAAGGACGGGCGGTCTCGTCGACCTCCGCCGCCGGGCGCTCTTCAGCGTGATGGAATGGCGCAAACCAGGTCACGATGAAGGAAGGTATGGTGGCGGCCATCACCAGCCAGAAGTAGCTGACATAACCCATGGCTTCCTGCAGGTGGCCGCTGACCATGCCGGTCAACATGGCGCACATCCCCATCAGGCCGGTGCCGAAGGCGTAATGGGTGGTGGTGTACTTGCCCGGCGCCAGCTGCTGCATCAGGTAGATCATGAAGCCCACCGAGCCGAAACCGAAGGTGAATTTCTCGATCACCACGCCGGCGCCGATCAGCCACAGGTCCGAAGGCTGGTAGATCGCCATCAGGAGGAAGGTGGCGATAGGGATGTTCAGCACGCAGCACAAAGTGAACAGCACCGGCTTGAGGCCGCGCTTGGCCACGTACCAGCCGCCGACCAGGGAGCCCGCCAGCACGGCCAGCAAGCCGTAGGTGCCGTACACGATGCCCAGCAGCTCGTTCGACATGCCCAGGCCGCCCTTCTCGACCGGGTCAACCATGAAGAAGGGACCGATCTTTTCCAGCAGGCCGATGGACACGCGGTACAGCAGCGCAAACGCCACCATGGTCCACACGCCGCGCTTCTCGAAGAAAGTCTTGAAGGCGTCGCGCAGGATGAAGGCAGCCTGCCCCAGGCTCTCCGGCGTATCGGCAGCCCGTGCGCCATCCGGCATCACGCGCACATGCCAGGCGGCCAGCACCAGCAGCATCGCCGCCACGGCAAGGAAGACCACGCGCCAGGCGCCCAGCCAATCCATGCCATAGTCCGTATGCAGCCGGCCGCTCAGGTACACCAGCACGCCGGAAGCCACCACCGGGCCGATATTCCAGCTCAAGCTTTGCACGCCGCAGTACAGCGACTGGCTGCGCGAATCGAGCGACGTCACGTACACGCCGTCGCTGGCGATATCCATGGTGGCGCCGATAAAGGACATGATCAGGAACAGTCCCATCATCAACGCCATCGCCCCCGGCATCCCCATGACGAGGGCCACCGCGCCGAAGCCGAGGCCAAGCAGCACCTGCATGCACAGCACGAAGAATTTCTTGGTGCGGTACATTTCCACCAATGGCGCGAACAGCGGCTTGATGGTATAGGCCAGGATCAGCATGCTCGAGTACTGGGCGGCGCGGCCATTGTCCATGCCCAGGTTCTTGAACATGATGGCGGTCACGCTGGTCAGCATGATGTAGCCCATCGCCATGGCGAAATAGCCGGTGGGCACCCATAGCAGCGGCGAACGTTTCATGTGCGTTGGGCCTTGATCAGGTTACGGTACCAATGCGCGCTATCCTTCAGCGTGCGCTTTTGCGTGGCGTAATCGACGTGGACGATGCCGAAACGTTTGACGTAGCCGGAATCCCATTCGAAGTTGTCCAGCAGGCTCCACATGAAGTAGCCGCGCACGTCCACGCCCTGCTCCATCGCGGCGGCCAGTGCATCGAGGTGGCGTGCCACGAAGGAGATACGCTCTTCGTCATGCAGCGGCGTGCTGCTGGCCATGCCGTTTTCAGTGATGTAGATCGGTGGCAGCTCGTACTCGCCCTTCAGCTTGAGCAGCAATTCGGTCAAGCCTTGCGGGTAGATTTCCCAGCCCATGTCGGTGCGGCCATTTTCCAGCGGCGGGGTGCGCGGCGGATCTTCGGCGCTGCAATAGGCGCGGAAGTAGTAGTTCACGCCGAGGAAATCGATCGGCTGGTGGATGGCGGCCATGTCGCCCGGCTCCACATCCGGCGCGTTGGCACCGTGCTGGCGCAGGGCCAGCTCGGGATAGCGGCCTTTGAAAATCGGGTCCATGAACCATTGTACCGAACGCGCGTACTCGAATTCGGCCAGGGCGCGGTCCGCCGCGCTGTCGGTGGCCGGGTCGGCGGTCCACTGGTTCAGGACGATGCCAAGTTTTGCCTTTGCGCCGACCGCGCGCATGGCGCTCATGGCCAAGCCGTGCGACAGCAGCAAATGGTGCGAAACCTGGATGGCGGCGGCGGCATCGCGCACGCCCGGCGCGAATTGGCCGTTGCCGTAACCGAGGTTGGCGGTGCACCAGGGTTCGTTATGGGTGGCGATGCTGGCCACCCGGTTGCCGAAGCGGCGCGCCACTTCGGCGGCGTAGGCGGCGAAGTGGTGGCAAGTTTCGCGATTGAGCCAGCCGCCCTCTTCCTGCAAGGCTTGCGGCAAATCCCAGTGGTAAAGGGTGACGTAGGCTTGTTTGCCTTTTTCCTCCAGCGCGCCGATCAGGCGGTCGTAGAAGTCAAAGCCGGCCTCGTTCCACGCACCTTTGCCGTCGGGCTGGACGCGCGACCAGGCGATGGAAAAGCGGTAAGCATCCACGCCAAGGGAATCGATGATCTCGACATCCTCGCGATAACGGTGGTAATGGTCGCAGGCGACACTGCCGTCGCTGCCGTCCTTGATCTTGCCGGGAGTGCTGCAGAAGACGTCCCAGATCGAGAGGCCCTTGCCATCTTCCTGGTTGGCGCCCTCGACCTGGAAGGCACTGGTGGCTACGCCCCAAAGAAAGTCGGGCGGCAGGCGGTTATCTTTCATTCTCTATTCGTTTTAGGTACACAAAAGGATGTCCAGCCCCCAGTCGGGGCAGACACGTCGTTAAGGGCGCTTTTGAAAACGTTTTCCCACGCTCTGAAAACGTTTTCATAGTACATTTTAAAAAAATAGAAAGTCAACACAATTCTGGTGGGGCGGCGTTAAATGGTAGCGCACCCAACACATGTGGGCCCCACATCGACCGCATCAGTTAGCAGAGTTCTATGGTAACCTCCAAGTGAAAAGCTTTTCAAAAATTGGGAAATCCTTGAACGACCACGCCATCGCCCCACTGCCCGCCACACTGACCGACGTCGCGCGCCGCGCCGGCGTTTCCCCCAGCACCGTATCGCGCATCCTGAACGGCACCGCCAAAGTGGCGGACGAAAAACGCCAGGCAGTGCTGGCCGCCATCAAGGACTTGAATTTCGCCCCCAACCAGATGGCGCAAAGCCTCAAGCATGGGCGCACCAAGACGATCGGCATCGTGGTGCAGGATATTGCCTCGCCCTTCTTCGACGAAATCCTGCACGGCGTAGACGATGGGCTGAAAGGCACCGGTTATGCGTCGGTGATCGTCAGTGGCCACTGGAATGCCGACGAGGAAGCCGAACGTATCCGCCTGCTGCTGGCGCGCAAAGTTGACGGCATCATCCTGCTGACGGGCCGCATGACCGACGCCACCGTTCTGGGCTTCGCGGCGCAACGGCCGATCGTCTCGCTGGGCCGCGTGCTGCGCACCAAGCGCGCCATCGGTTTCGCGCTGGACAACGAACATGGCGCCTGGCTGGCCGTGCGCCACCTGATCGAAATGGGCCACCGCCGCATTGCCCACCTCGCAGGTCCGGTGGACCACCGCGACTCCGTCGAACGCCTGGCCGGCTATCAGCGCGCGCTGAAGGAAGCCGACATCCCCTTCGATCCAGCCTTGGTGGTGGAAGGCGACCTGCAGGAAGCTGGCGGCCTGATGGCCATGAGTCACTTATTCGACAGCCAGCATGCCTTCAGCGCGGTATTCGCCGTGAATGACCAGACCGCGTATGGCGCGCGCTTGTTCCTGTACCGCAAAGGCATCCGCGTGCCGGACGATATTTCGCTGGTCGGCTTTGACGACCTGCCCGGCTCTTCCTACACCACCCCGCCCCTGACCACTGTCCGCCAGCCGCTGTACGTGATCGGCCAGACGGCGGTGCAATCGATGCTGGGCCTGATCAATGGCGAGGAAGTTGAAGGCACCATCCCGCCCGTGGAGCTGGTGGTGCGCGAGACCACCCGCCGCATCCGTTAGCTTTTCGCATGGATGACGTGATTTCTGTATAATGCTGCACTCCGGAAGCGTGGCCGAGTGGTTGAAGGCAGCAGTCTTGAAAACTGCCGACGGTTAATCCCGTTCGTGAGTTCGAATCTCACCGCTTCCGCCACAGAATAATTTTCAAGCAGCACCAAGACGTCCCAAAACCCGCGAATCTCTCAGTGATTACGCGGGTTTTTCGTTTTAAGACGTCCGATGAGCGCATTGGCATCGAAAGCTGATGTCACTTGAGATAGGCCCCGAGCGCCCGTGCGGAAGCGGCGATCTACGCTATTTTCTCAATTATTTCGGGGACCAATTCGTCACAGCGACCTGAACCTGGAACTTTAGCCCAAGCGCGCGCACAACCTTGAGGATGGTGGCAAAGCTAGGGTTGCCTTCGCCGGATAGCGCCTTGTAGAGGCTTTCGCGTCCCAGGCCGGAATCCTGGGCGACTTCCGTCATGCCCTTTGCGCGGGCAATGTTGCCCAAGGCCTTGGCGATGAACGCGGCGTCGTCACCGGCCTCTTCCATGCAGGCTTCCAAGTACATTGCCATATCTTCCGCCGTCTTCAACTGCTCGGCACTATCCCATTTATGAAGTTTGATTGGTTTCATAATCCCTCCGAAATTTCCCGCGCTAGTATGCGTGCATACTTAATGTCATTTTTGCGTGGACTTTTCGCCTCCTGCGAGCAAGATTACGATCTCCGTTCCGCGCCTCGTGAAATAAACTCGATATCCTGGGCCACAGTGGATTCGCATCTCCGACACACCTCCACCAACTGGTTCACAGTCACCGAAATTACCGTCTTCAGCTCGGTCGACGCGAGCTCTAATACGCGCAATTGCCCGCTTGTCGCGTAATCAAGCAAACCAGTTATCAAAGATCTGTGTAGTGTGGATGACATACATGGCGGCTGTATAAAATAGGATACACGCAAATCCAGGAAGGAATGAAGATTTTCATCCCCAAAGGAAGCCGGCACATTGTTGTTTGTCAAGTTCGCGTGTCAGGGCAAGCGCCGAGGCAGCGGGATGCGGAGGGGAAACCGGTAAGGCGGTGTCAGACCCGAAGGGTCTGACACCCGATCCAATCACTTGCCGAGGAAGGCCAGGTGCGTGTCGGGGGCGTTGGCTTTGGGGGCGTCGGCTGGAGGGGCGCCACCTCCTTCGGGGGCGGCCAGGGTGGCCCATTTGCTGACGAAGCCGGTGACCGCTTGGAGTAAGGCTTGGTGCGTTTCGGCTTTGGCGATTTGCTTGCCGAGCTTTGTTTCCAGGTCTTGCGTCTTGTCGACCACGTCCTTGCTGGGGGGTTTTACGCCCATGCCGGTGAACTTGCGCATCACGGCTTCGTGCACGTTGTTGAAGTGGGCGATCTGGTTGGTGATGTCGAGGAAGGCGGCGGCGGCTTCTGCGCGTTCTTCGTCGTCCAGCTTGGGGCTGGTGGCGGCGCGGCGCAAGGAGTTTTGCGCCGTTTCCAGGATCTGCAGGGAATCGAAATAATTCAGCAGGTATTGGTGCTTGGTCATCAGCTCTTCCATCACATCGCTCCTTTCGCCTTGGCTGCCGCTTCGGCTTGTTCAATCTTTTCCTTGTTTTCGGAGACGTTCTTCTTGATCTCCTTGATCCATGCTTTCAGCTCGTCGCGACGCTGCTCGGCCGTCAACTGGTCGCCCATCACTGCGAGCGCGGTCTGTGCGTCAGTCGTGGCATTGCGCGTGCTGGGGATGGGCTCTAGCAAGGTTGCCAGCGCTGCCTGGTCGGCTGCCTGGCTGGCGACGTAGGCGGCATCGTCGGCGGCAATGGCGTCGGCGTGGGCGATCAAGCCTTCGGCCAAGTCCACTGTCTGCTTGTCCCCTGCCGCCGCCCTGGCGCGGGCGTCGCGGCGAGCGAGGATTTCGGTCTGCCCTATCGCGTCGCGTTGCATGCGGATGGCGGCATGGCGGGCGGATTGCGATACGCCTTGCAGGCGGCGGTATTCGGCAAGGTTGGTCTCCAGTTCGGCAATCAGCGAGACGCCGTGCTGCGCCTGGTCGAGCGCGGGCTGGGGTGTGGAGCACGCCGAGCTCAGCAGGCTCATTGCGGCGATAGTCAAGATACGCTTCATCAGTTCACCCCCACGCCAATCCAGAGCAAGGCCAGGGAATTGATCAAGGCCGTGATATCGGCCTGGCGGATGCCGGCCGCCCCGTATTCAACCTGCTGCTCGATCACTGAAACGATCAAGGTATTCCATTGGCCGATACTGCTCTCGGCGTAGGACAGGGCCTTTTCATGCTCGAGCGCGCGCAGCTGGTAGTCGATCTTGTTGATCTCCGCTGTCATCCGGCCTTCCGAATCGAGGTATATGGCCGCGGCTTTCCAGACATTGGCTTTTGTCTGCAGGACTGGTTTGCGCTCCTTTTCCTTCAGCTGCGCCGGGTCCTGGGGGCGCAGCATCGACGCGAGGTCGGCATTGGCATCGGCCTTGGCGGCAAAGGTGCGCGCATCCACCAGCGCCCTCACCTTGGCCGTCATCCACTTGAGCTGGTCACGCAACAACTGCTCCTTGCGCAACTGGATATCGGCATCGCGCTTTGCCGCGTCGGCCTTGACCGTCTCCAGATTTTTCGCGACAACCAGCGGGGCAAGCCTGGGCTTCTTCGCATCGGCTAGCGCGACGCGTGCGCCGTCCACCACTTCGACGCCAGCCGCGAGGTGTGGGGACGCGAGCTGCTTGTTCAACATATCAAGCCGGGCTTCGGCCATGACCTTTGAGGCAAAGGCGTCGCCACCGGCTTTTTCAATCGCTTCCAGCGCCTTCATGGCCTTGCCGACTTTGTCACGGGCTTCATTCAGCCGGTCCATGCCGGAAGATGGATTGCGCTCGAGCTTTGCGGATTCTTCGTCGTAGGCTTTGACTGCCGCACGGTAGACGTTCCGTTGCTCCAGGCTGGCCGACTTGGCTTTCGCCAGTTCGCCGGCGGCGGCGACGATCAAGTCATGCTGTTTTTTCAGGGCACCGGATTCCGGCAAGGGGTAGCTGTCCGCGGCATTCAACTTCTCGTTTCGGCAAGCCTTGACGATGCCATCCCACGCGGCCACCGGTTCTTGCGGCGTGCCGCTTTTCACGTTCTCGCAGGTCGGCGGTTCCAGGCCAATACGTCTGAACTCGAGGTTGAACTTGTCGAAGGCCCGACGGGCATCGGCCTGGTCTTCCCGCGCCAACAGCCACTTCTCCGCCTCGGCCAAGGAGCGGCTGGCGTCGTTCGGGATGAACAGGCGCATGAGTTCTTTATCGATCGGCGCCAGCAGCTTGCCGCCCACCGTGCCGCCATACGCCATGCCGCGTGCGAGGGCATCGCGCCGGGCGCGCTGGATATCGTCTTCGGTCCGCAGCTGCTCGAACAGGATTTGCGCTTCGGCCTTGCGGGCAGTAGCGAGCTGGCTTTCCAGGTCGACCTTTTTCCAGGCGTCCTTGGCGGCGATGGACTGCTTTTCCCGCGTTTCGCTATGCAGCGCGCACGCGGTCAAGAGCAGCGGCAACAGACATACGAGTGTCCTGTGCTTTAGCATGGATTCTCCCTAGCGAGTTTGCGAAATCGCAAGCTTCCAGGGAGAATAACTTATCAGAAAGATCAGAACACATAGTCACGAATTCTCACACGCCAGCAAAAAAATGGCGTTGTTTCTCGTGCACGGTCAGAGCTTGACCGAGATTTCCTTGCCTTCGTAAGTGACTTCCTTGTCGGCGCTATCCATGGTGGCGGAGGTCGATACGCCGGGCTTGATGAAGTGGACCCTGAACTTGCGCTTGTCCACCATGCCCTTGTACTGCCCTTCGCGCTGGCCGATGGTCACGACACCGGTCTTGTCGTCGTAACGCAACGGGATACGGCTGTATTCGCCGCGCGTATAGCCGTTGCTGACGCCATCATCCTCGTACAAGGAGAATTCACCATTGGCGCCGGTGTAGACCTTGAGCGTGACCGGCGCATCCGGATGCTCGTCCACGTACTGCTGCACCGGCCCGGTCGGCACGATGGCGCCGGCCTTCACGAATACCGGAATGCGCACCGCCGGTGCCGCAGCGGTGATGGTCGAGCCGCCCTTGTGCACTTTGCCGCTGTCGAAGTCGTACCAGGTAGCACCTTTCGGCAGGTAGACAGTGCGCTCGCGGGCGCCATAGCTGGTCACCGGTGCGACCAGGAAGTCGTGGCCGAACAGGTATTGGTCCTTGATGTTCTTCACGCGGTCGTCATGCGGGAAGTCCATGACCATGCCGCGCATGATGGTGCCGGACTTGTAATGCGTGTCCGAGGCGGTCGCATAGATATACGGCATCAGGCGGTAGCGCAGCTTCAGGTACGACACCATCGACTCGCGTGTTTCCGAACCTTCGGGGGCGATGTTGTAGATCTCGCGCTTGACGACTTCGCCGTGCGAGCGGAACAGCGGCGAGAAGGCGCCGAACTGGAACCAGCGCAGGTTCAG
>CAMLRG010000169.1 GCA_946482335.1 uncultured Duganella sp.
CCTTCAGTTCGGCGGCGGCTTTCATGGCCAGTTCCACTTCGGAACCGGTGGCGATAATGATGGCCTTGGCGCCGGCTTCGTCGGACAGCACGTAGCCGCCTTTGGCGATATTGGCGATCTTGTCGGCGGAGCGCTCGATGAACGGCAGGTTCTGGCGCGAGAAGATCAGGGTCGATGGGCCGTCGGCGCGCTTCACGGATTCGCCCCACGCCACCATCGATTCGACGGTGTCGGCCGGACGCCAGTTGTCCAGGTTGGGGATCAGGCGCAGCGAGGAAACGTGCTCCACCGACTGGTGGGTCGGGCCGTCTTCGCCCAGGCCGATCGAGTCGTGGGTGAACACGAACAGGGAACGCTGCTTCATCAGCGCGGCCATGCGGATGGCGTTGCGGCTGTAGTCGGCAAAGGTCAGGAAGGTGGCGCCGAACGGGATGTAGCCGCCGTGCAGGGCGACACCGTTCATGATGGCGGACATGCCGAATTCGCGCACGCCATAATTGATATGGTTGCCCGGCACGCCGGAACGCACGGCGATGCATTCCTTCCAGTTGGTCAGGTTGGAGCCGGTCAGGTCGGCCGAGCCGCCCAGGAATTCCGGCAGCACCGGTGCCAGCGCCTGGATCGCGTTCTGCGATGCCTTGCGGGTGGCGATGGTTTCCTTCTTCTCGACGGTGGCGGCGATGGCAGCCTGCAGGGTCGCGTCGAAGTTGCCTGGCAGTTCGCCCTTCATGCGGCGGGTCAGTTCGGACGCTTCGGCCGGGTAGGCAGCGGCGTACTTGGCGAACATTTCGTTCCATTCGCCTTCGAATTTCTCGCCCTGCGCCTTGAAGTCCCATGCTTCCTTGACGTCGTGCGGCACGTCGAACGGCTCGGCGCCCCAGGAAATATATTCGCGCACTGCGGCGATTTCCTTGTCGCCCAGCGGTGCGCCGTGCACCTTGTCGCCGCCCTGCAGGTTAGGCGAACCCTTGCCGATGATGGTCTTGCAGCAGATCAGGGTCGGCTTGTCGGATTTCTTGGCTTGCTCGATGGCGGCGGAGACGGCTGCCACGTCGTGGCCGTCCACGCTGCGGATCACGTTCCAGCCGTAGGCTTCGAAACGCTTCGGGGTGTCGTCGGTGAACCAGCCTTCGACCTTGCCGTCGATGGAGATGCCGTTGTCGTCGTACAGGGCGATCAGCTTTTTCAGGCCCAGGGTGCCGGCCAGCGAGCACACTTCGTGCGAGATGCCTTCCATCAGGCAGCCGTCGCCGATGAAGGCGTAGGTGTAGTGGTCGACCACGTCGAAGCCAGGCTTGTTGAATTCGGAAGCCAGCAGCCATTCAGCCAGCGCCATGCCGACCGCGTTGGCGATGCCCTGGCCCAGCGGGCCGGTGGTGGTCTCCACGCCTGGGGTGATGTCGACTTCAGGGTGGCCCGGGGTCTTGGAATGGAGCTGGCGGAAGTTCTTGATCTCTTCCATGGTCAGGTCGTAACCCGACAGGTGCAGCAGCGCGTAGTGCAGCATCGAGCCGTGGCCGTTGGACAGCAGGAAGCGGTCGCGGTTGACCCAGGCTGGGTTGGTCGGGTTGTGGCGGTGGTGGCCGCTCCACAGTGCTACGGCGATCTCAGCCATGCCCATCGGCATGCCTGGGTGGCCGGAATTGGCCTTCTGAACAGCGTCCATCGCCAGCGCACGGATCGCGTTGGCCATTTTGGTAAAGGGGAGCGAAGTTTTCATCGTATATCGAGGAAGGTTGGAATCTGGTGCACTGCGGCAGGCGCCGCCTTAGGAACCCGATATTTTACCAGAGCGTGACACCAACGCTTAAAATTGGTGCATTTCAATCTTTCCGAAGTGACCATATGCCCCGTTTCCACGTGCCACAGGCCCTTGCTGCAGGCCAGCAACTGGAGCTGCCCGCCGATGTTGCCCACCATGTCAACGTGGTGCGCATGGCGCCGGGCGACACGCTGACCCTGTTCAATGGCGATGGCGGCGAGTATATGGCAGTGTTAACAGAAGTGCAAAAGAAAAAGGCGTGGGCCGAAGTCAAAGCCTTCGACCCACGCGAAGCCGAGTCGCCATTCGCCCTCACGCTGGCCCAGGCCCTGCCCGAGGGCAGCAAGATGGACTGGATCATCGAAAAAGCGGTGGAACTCGGGGTGGTGGCCATCCAGCCCTTGGCCGCGCGGCGCTGCGTGGTGCGGCTGTCGGCGGAGCGGGCGGAGAAAAAGCTGGAACATTGGAACGGGATCGTGGTGTCGGCTTCCGAGCAGTGCGGGCGCAACCGGCTGGCATCGGTGGCCATGCCGGTCGAGTTCCGCGAGTGGATCGGGCAGCAGGATTTGCATCGGCGCGTGATCCTGACGCCGCGCGCTTCCGAATCGCTGGCCGATTGGGCAAGGCACCAGCCGCCGCAGGCACTCAGCATCATGGTCGGGCCGGAAGGCGGCTTTTCCGATGAGGAGGAGGCTGAGGCGCTGCGGCATGGGGCCTTGCCTCTGTCGATCGGCCCCCGGGTGCTGCGCACGGAGACGGCGGCGCTGGCGGCAGTGTCGATTCTTTCCGCCGCCTGGGGCGGCATTTAAAACCGGCAAACCTGCACACCGGGGTCAGACCCTTGGGTCTGACCCCGCCCTACCGGTTTTAAAACTTATACCCCGCCACCACATACAACTGGCGCCCCAACGGATCGGTATAACGCCCGTCATACCCCAGCTGGTTGCCGCCACCGGCGATGCGCTGCGAGAACGGCGGCTCACGGTCGAACAGGTTCTTGATGCCACCGGTCAAAGTCAGGTTGGCATTGACCTTGAAGCGCGTCTGCCAATCCCACACCAGGTAATCCTTCACCTTGCGCTCCAGCGCCACGAAGTTGCCCGCCTCATCGCGCACCGCGAAGTTGCTGGCCGCAATCGGCATATCCTGGTACCCCGACTTGTACACCCCGGTCAGCGAGTGCGACAGGCGGTCCGACTGCTTCCAGCCCATCTGCAGCTTGCTGATCCAGCGGAAGGTCACCGAGTTATACGAATCGAAGCGCCCCACGCTGTTTTCCACCGGATCGGTCGGCAGTGTCTGGAAGTCCGCCTTCATCATATAGGTGCCGGTCCAGTGGAAGTTCAGTTTGCCCATCCGGTAGGTGTGGTCCCAGTCGATACCGCGGTAGTGCGACTTGGCCAGGTTGAACGGCGTCAGCGAAGCGGCCAGCACGTTTTCCTTCTGGATCGGGTCGTAGTACGACACGAACAGGCCCATGTACTTCGCCGGATTGGTGAACACTTCATTCTCAGGCAATTCGGAAATCTGGTCCTTGATCTTCACGTCCCACAGATCCAGGCCCAGCGACAGGTTCTTGCTCGGCTCGATGCGCAAGCCGATCGAAGCCTGCTTCGACGTTTCCGGCTTCAGACCGGCAGCTCCGCTATACGGGTTGCCGCCGCCCAGCAGGTTGTATTCCTTGATGCCATCGCACAGCGGCAACAGCGGCCCGGAGGTGATCGGGCAAGGATGGGCATTGGCCACGCCGCCGCCCTGCAAAGGGTTGGTGATGTCGGTCAGGACCGGCGCCTTGAAACCAGTGCCGTAGGAAGCGCGCACCAGCGTGCTGTCGGCCGGGCGCCATGCCGCCGCCAGCTTGTAGGTCGTCTTGCTTGCTTCATTCCCCTTGATGGCTGGCGCCACCAGGTTGCCGGCGGAGTCGAAGTTCATCTTGTCCTTCACCGCGTCGTAGCTGTCGTAGCGCACGTCGCCGGTCAGCTCCAGGCCCTTCACCACCGGCACCACCAGCTCGGCAAATGCGCCCCAGTTCTTGCGCGAGGCGTCAGTAGGGAACGACCCCTGGATGCCGCCGATCGGACTGTCGGTGAAGTTGGGCTGCAGGCTGTTGGGCCCCATGGTGATGGCGCTCGGATCGTAGACGTACTTCTGGCGCATGAGGTCGCCGCCCAGCGCCAGCATGGCCGCGCCGCCCGGCGCATTGAACACTTCGCGCGAGCCGCGCAGGTTCAGCACATTGATGCTGGAACGCGTTTCGTCGAGCTGCTGGTGCAGCACGGCGGAGGCCAGCGCTGCGCGGGTTTCGGCAGTCGGCACGATGAAGGGGTTGTAGGTGCCGGCCGCCATCAACGCATCCAGTTTGTCGCTGGAGGTATAGCCCGCGACAGCATGGTCGGCAGCGGTGCTTTCGGAATGGGTATAAGCCGCTTCCATGTCCCAGCCCCATTGCGTGCCGCGCACGCCGAAGGCCAGGTGCTTGGCGTCGGTCTTCCAGTCGTCAGTACGCCCGCCCGCATCGACCAGGCGCAGGGCCAGCGTGGCGGAGTTGACCGACGCCGGATCGATGCCCAGCTTGCCGAGGGCCGGCACCACGTGCGCCTGGTAGAGCGGAGAGTTGATGTTCAGCGACAGCGGCTGTGCCGGCGGCGCGTAGCGCGCGGTGCTGGTGAACTTGGAGTACAGGCCTTCGGCGAAGAAGGTCCAGTCGCCGCCCAGCTTGATGTTGGTGGAACCGAACAGGCCGTCGCGCTTCATTTCCGGCAGCAGTTCGACCACGGCGCCATAGTTGTACAGGCAGCGGTTGCCGACCTGGAAGGTGTTGGCCGCGCCGCACTTGCCAGTGGTGAGCAGGCTTGGGTTGAAGGACGGGTTACCGTTGGCGGTGCGCACGGTGACGTTGCCTGGAATCGAATTGCCGGACAACTGGTACAAGGAGTAGCGCTTGCCGTTTTCTTCGAAGTCGTGCACGCCGCCCGGCGCCGCGAAGCGGCGGTCGCTGGCATTCAGCTCTTTCTGCGTGTCGTGGCTATACGCCAGCAACACGTTGAAGCCATCCTGTTCGAGGTCGCCGAAGCCCTTGGAGAAGGCAACGTTGCTGCTGGCGCCGGCACTGCCCTTGGTCGGGCGGTTGTAGGTCAGCTCGATATTGGCGTCGGTCTGGTTCTTCTTCAGGATGAAGTTGACGACACCGGCAATCGCATCGGAGCCATACAGCGCGGACGCGCCGTCGGTCAGGATTTCCACGCGCTCGACCGCCGCCAGCGGGATCGACGCCAGGTTGACGGCGGAGCCGGAGCTATATGGCGCGATGCGGCGGCCATTCAGCAGCACCAGGGTATAGCCGGAGCCGATCGCGTGCACCGACGCGGTCTGCACACCGCCGCCGCCGCCGTTGATCGACGTCGAGGCGGTCACGAAGCCCTGCATCGAAGGCAGCGTGGCGACCAGGTCGGCCACGGTATTGGCGCCGGTCTGCTCGATCTGCTGCTTCGACAGGGTTTGCACCGGCAGCGCGCCTTCGATGGCAACGCGCTTGATGGCCGAACCGGTGATTTCTACACGCTGGATATTCTCCTCAGCCCAGGCCGGTTGGGCAGCGATGCCCAGGCCAGCAATAAACATCAGCCGCACTGAACGCGACAGGATGGTTTCTCTCATCATCATTTCCTCTTTGACTCTCTGTTTTTTGTACTAACCGCGGATGCGGCAATCAATCAAAACATGTCAATTTGGTAATGACAATTGCAATTGTTCAGTTGTGCAGAAGTCGACAGGAAAGTACCTAGGATTTGCCCAGCCCATATGGCGCGCTTGCGACGAACGAAAGTGGGCGAGCGCACCGGCTTTCGCCGGCTCTCGATCGAGAGGTTGCGCACGCCCAGCGACTCGATGTGGCGGTAAAACAAGCCCCGGGAAAACAGGTCAGCCCCCCACTTCAAAAAAAAACCCGCTGCTTGCGCAGCGGGTTTTTCGGACAACCAGGCTTTGATTAGAAGCGGTAGTTGTATTCCGCGGTCAGTTTCACCGAGCGCGGCGCGGTGTAGCTGAGCACGCCACCGTAGTTGGCGTTCACGGTGGTTGCCGAGTCGGTGTTGTACTGTTCGGTCATGTTCTGCGCGATCTGGCGGTTGAACACGTTGAACACGTCAACCTTCAGGCTCAGGCCCTTCACGTACGCTGGGCTATAGCCGAAGTTCAGGTCCAGGCGGTTATCCCAAGGCATACGGCCGCGGGAGCCACGTGGTGCCGGCTTGCCATCGCAGAAGAAGAACGAGGAGTTGTAGCCGGCTGCCGGGTTGTCGACACCGTAGCTGTCCGGCAGGTTACCGATGCAGTTCTTCGGACGGCCGGAGGACAGCAGGAAGTTGGCGCCGATATTGATTTCCGGAGTCAGCTGATAGAAGCCGTAAGCCTTGATCTGATGCTTGCGATCGTTCGGCAGCAGGCCGTCGGAGTACAGCGACAGTTCCGGATGATCGAACACGGCGGTGGTTGCCACGTCAGCCTGGCCCGAATCGGAACGGGTCTGGCCTTCGGTGTTACCGGCGTTGCGCGACAGGGTGTAGTTGATGCGGCCGTACCAGCCGTTGCGCAGTGGATGCTCAGCATACAGGTCCAGTGCGGTGTAGGTACGCTTCACTTTCGGGAAGCCCAGTTCCGCGGCAGTCAGGTTCACCTTGGTCAGGCGGCCGTCGCCGGCGAAGTCGATCATGAACTCGTTGTCTTCGCCTGGGTTGAACAGCGCGCATGGGAAGGCGTAGTGCGAAGCGTCCACACCGTTGCGGGCAGCCCAGGCGTCGAATGGACGCTGGTCGCAAGTATCGTCGATGGTCGAACGCAGCTTACGGTAGGTCAGCTTGGCGCCGAAGTTCAGGTCAGGCGAGTGGGCACGCTCGAAACCGGCAATCAGTTCGTCCTGGTACAGGGCCTTCATGTTTTGCGCGGCAACGGTGCGCGGATCCTTGGCTTGGCCGAACTCGTTGTTGGTGGAGGTCACGCCGCTCAGCGGTACCAGGCCGGTTGGCGATGCATTGTTTGGATCGGTACCGGTGTAGGTGAAGTACTCGCGGGTGAACAGCGACGAACCCGCGGCGCGCACGGCGACGTTGGTCGGCATCTGCAGGTGGTAGCGGCCCAGGTTACCGAACACCTTCATCGAGTTGTCGCCATACATATCCCAGGTCGCACCCAGGCGTGGTGCCAGCTGGTGGCGCTGCGAAACATAGGCCAGCTTGTCGCCGTTATAGTTGGTGAACTGCTCGTTACGCAGGCCTGCCTTGATCAGCACGTTCTTGGTGACTTGCCACGCATCTTCGATGTATTGCGCTGCCTGCTCCACGGACGGGGTCGATACGCCGGAGAACACGACGCGCTGCACATAGTAGCCTTGTGCGCCCAGGCCGCCGTTGGAAGCTGGCGCGGCAATGCCGGCGCCCAGCGAAACGGTTGGCGTGGTGGTACGGCCATACTGCCAGGTGAAACCACCCGCGCGGCTGGTACCGGCTTTCGACTTGATGTCGTTCTTGTCGGCACCTACGCGGATGGTGTGGTCGCCCGCCTTCCACTGCAGGTTGACGGCCATCACGTCCTGCTCGTCGAACGCGCCCGGGGTCAGGATGTTGCCGGTGGTGCGCTGCTGGGAGTTGACGTAGTTAAAGCCTGGCACACGGGTGTTGGCCGCTGCCGTCACCTGAGGGATGTTCGGGTTGTAGTTCAGCGGGGTGAACACGTGCTCGGTCATGCTGTTGCCGATCATCGCGGTCAGCGTGACGTCGTCGGACAGGTTGCCGGTATAGTTCAGGATCTTCAGTTCAGCACCGACGCGGGCTGCGATCGGGGTCGGACCGTAGCTTTCGTAGTAGGCGCCGCCGTTCACGGTGGTGCCGTGGGTCAGCGGGGCCAGGCCTTCGGCGTTGGTGGTGCTGCCATAGTTGAACGCGTAATACTTGCGGTCCTGCTTCGGCTTGTCGTCGATATAGGTCGCTTCGAGGCGGTGGTTATCGTTGATGTTCCAGTCGATCTTCACCAGGGAGCGGCCGATGCGGTCTTGCACATCCTGCCAGCCGGTGGTCGATGCCGCGGCGCTGTCGGCGAAGACGCGGGTACCTTCCCAGTCGCGGCGGGTGCGCTCGACGTTCGCGTACAGGAACAGGGTGTCCTTGATCAGCGGGCCGCTTACGTACAGGTTGCCGATCTTGCGGTCCATCTTGTCGCTGGCGTTGTACTGGTAAATCTGGCCGTCGGTCCCGGCGTTTTCAGCTGCGCCAGTCTTCGGGTAGTACAGGTTTTTCGGAGTCGAACGCAGCGAATCCGGTTCCCAGCTCATGCTGCCGCCGACTTCCCAGTTGTTGGAACCGCGCTTGGTCGAGATATTGACCACACCACCGGTGGAACGGCCGAATTCTGCGCCGAAGCCGCCGGTCAGGACCTGGGCCTGGGCGATGGCGCCAAATGGCAGTTCGGACGCGCCCACCTGGAACAGCACGTTAGTGATCGGGAAACCGTTGATGTAGAACGCGTTCTCGGATGCTGCCGAACCGCCGAAGGAAGGCGCATTGGCGTCGCCGTAACGGGAGTCGCCGCGGGTGGTGTTCGGTGCCAGCTGGATGATCGATGCCACGGTCGGGGTCACTGGCAGCTTGGCCAGTTCGCGCGCGGTGAAGGTGGCGCCGCTATTGGTGTTGGAGACGTCGATACGGCTGCGGGTGCCGGTAATTTGCACCTTGGCAATTGCGCTGCTGGTGAAGGAAGCGTCGGTACCCTGGCCAACGTTCACCTGGATTTCGGTGGAGTTGACGACTTTGCCGTCGCGTACCAGGTCAACCTTGTACACGCCCACCGGCAGTGCGCTGAGTTGGTAACGGCCATTCGCTTCCGGCGTTACGGTACGCTTCAGGCCAGTTTCCTTGTTCGAAACGACGACCGAGGCGCCGGCCGGCGAATCCACTTGACCATAAATATTACCGGAGACATTCGACTGCGCCATGGCTGGTTCGACCATGGCAACCGTCAGTGCGGCAGTGCTAAACGCCAGCGCGAGGGCTCGCGCGATCACAGTTTTTCTCAACATTTTCAGTTCCTAAAGTAAGCAGGTTTTCGACACGCGCCCGATGGATCGCACCAGCCGCTGCCGTTGTCAGCATTGATTATTGTTTTGTCCCGACTACTACCAAGGTGTTCCCTCGCAGTATTGCGAGCGCTGGATCATTTAAAGGTAAATTAATCCGGCACTGTATGGAATCACGCCCAATACAATTTAGTCAATGAATAAGCGTCAAATATTATTAAAACACAACACTAAGAAGCTGAGTGTTAAATTAAGATCGCTGCAGATGGGAGATTTTAGTGACAATTGATGAGAATCAATTGGGGCCGACAGGAATTTGGCGAGGTTTAACTTTGCCGGCGATGCAGAATTAAGCGCATTAATTCATGCAAATTCTGAATTAAGTTTTCCGCGCGGGCGGAATTAATTTAAAAATAACTTGCGCACCATGTTGGCGCATGTCCTGCGTGCAACTATCGCACCCCTCGAATTAAAAGTACAGCAATAGGGCCCCGCCGCTTGGCTGGCGCAGATGCAAGCGTTGCGTTTATACAACCAAGGAAAGCGGGTAGAATGTCTCCTTTGGGCCCGTTGCGCGCCCCATCCTGACGAGAAAGACCACCATGTTGCGACTGAACGAAATCAAGCTCCCGCTCAACCATGAGGAACCGGAACTGGCCAAGGCCATCCTGGCCCGCCTGCAGATTTCGCCGGAGCAAATGCTGGCCTTTACCGTCTACAAGCGCAGCTACGATGCGCGCAAAAAAGCCAACATCTTCCTGATCTATTCGGTCGACGTGGAAACCACTGACGATGCCGGCATCCTGGCGCGCCGCGCCGACGACAAGCATCTGATGCCGGCGCCGGACATGGCCTACAAATTCGTGGCCCATGGCGTGAATGCCGACGGCAAGCAGCCGCGGCCGGTGGTCATCGGCATGGGGCCTTGCGGCCTGTTCGCCGCCCTGATCCTGGCACAGATGGGGCTGAAGCCCATCGTCCTGGAGCGCGGCAAGACCGTGCGCGAGCGCACCAAGGATACCTTCGGCTTCTGGCGCAAGCGCCAGCTCAACCCGGAATCGAACGTGCAATTCGGTGAAGGCGGCGCCGGTACCTTCTCGGACGGCAAGCTGTACAGCCAGATCAGCGATCCCAAGCACTATGGGCGCAAGGTGCTGACCGAGTTCGTCAAGTCCGGCGCGCCGGAAGAAATCATTTACGTCAGCAAGCCGCACATCGGCACCTTCCGCCTGGTGAAGATGGTGGAGAACATGCGCGAGGAAATCCAGGCCCTGGGCGGTGAGATCCGCTTCGAACAGCGCGTGACCGATTTCGATATCCGCGAAGAAAACGGCGTGCGCCAGATGCGCGGCCTGCACCTGGCCAGCGGCGAATATCTCGAAGCCACCCACGTGGTGCTGGCCATCGGCCACAGCTCGCGCGACACGTTCGAAAAACTGTATGAGCGCGGCGTTTATGTGGAGGCGAAGCCGTTCTCGATCGGTTTCCGGGTCGAGCACCCGCAATCGCTGATCGACCAGTGCCGCTTTGGCCCGAATGCCGGCCACCCGATCCTGGGCGCGGCCGACTACAAGCTGGTGCACCATGCCAGCAATGGCCGCGCGGTGTACAGCTTCTGCATGTGCCCGGGCGGCACGGTGGTGGCGGCGGCCTCGGAACCGGGTCGCGTGGTGACCAACGGCATGTCGCAATACTCGCGCGCCGAACGCAATGCCAATAGCGCCATCGTGGTGTCGATCAGCCCGGAACAGGATTACCCTGGCCATCCGCTGGCAGGCATCGCCCTGCAGCGCGAACTGGAAGAAAAGGCTTACCAGCTGGGCGGCGCCAACTACAATGCGCCGGGCCAGTTGATGGGCGACTTCGTGGCGGGCCGTCCGTCCACCGAACTGGGCGGTGTGACCCCTTCGTTCAAACCGGGCGTCACACTGACCGACCTGGCCACCATCCTGCCCGATTACGCGGTCGTGGCCTTGCGCGAAGCCTTCCCGGCCTTCGACAAGCAGGTCAAGGGTTACTTCAAGCACGATGCCGTGCTGACCGGCCTCGAGACGCGCACCTCCTCGCCGATCCGCATCAAGCGCAACAACGACGACCTGCAAAGCCTGAACACGCGCGGCCTGTTCCCGGCGGGCGAAGGCGCGGGTTATGCGGGCGGCATCCTGTCGGCCGGGGTGGATGGCATCAAGGTGGCGGAAGCGGTGGCCCTGTCCATGCAGGCGGCGCAGCGCTAAGCGCTGCCGCCCCTCAGGCCGCGCCCTGGCCGGGCGCCGGCCCCTTGACTTCAAACGGCATATGCAAGTGGAAGCGGCAGCCCGCCCCGGGCTCGCTGTGCACGTCCACCGTGCCGCCCATTTGCTGCATGATCGTATACACGATGTGCATGCCGAGCCCCGAACCGCCCTGCCCGCGCTTGGTGGTGAAGAAGGGCTCGAAAATCCGCTCGCGCACGCCCGGCGCCAAGCCGACGCCGTAGTCGATGAAATCCATGTCCAGCCAGCCGCCCTCGACGCTGGCGCGCACTGCCACCTTGCCGCCCGTACCTGCCGGATAAGCGTGGCGCGCCGCATTCATCAACAGGTTGGACAGCACTTGCGAGAATTTGCCGGGCGGCAAGCGCGGCCGCAACAGGTGGTCGATGTCCACTTCCACCTGGATGCCGGCCTTGCGCAGTTCCGGGCTGTGCGCCGACACCACGCCCTGCACGTAATCCTTCAGCGCCAGCGTGCTGACATGCTCGGTGCCCTGGTCCACCGCCAGCT
>CAMLRG010000170.1 GCA_946482335.1 uncultured Duganella sp.
ATTTTGCGCTGCGCGCAGCGCAAAATGTCCGGTTGCCAGAGCTGACCCCGACTTTTCATCAATAAGGCACGCCGAAGATGGCGCTGAAGCGGGCTTTCTGTTCTGCTGTCGCGGCGGGGTCGCGCAGCAGGTAGGTCTCCAGCATGCCGAATTGTTCGAGGCGCAGGCCGATGTCCTTGAACAGCGGCGCGAGGTCGGGTGCCTTGCTGCTGGCGACGATGGTGTCCAGCAGTGGGTTGAGGTCGACGCCGCCGACGGCCTTGCCGATACGGACAATGTCGGCCTGGTCGTAGGTCTTGCCCTGGTGGCCGAACTCCTTGTACATCTCCTTCAGCAACGTATCGAGGCTGGCCTTGCCCTTGCTGGCCTTGCGCAGTTCGACATCCATCGCCAGCCCGGCAATCGTGCCGCCGCCGTAGACCAGCAGCCAGTTGCGGTGTTTGTCCTTGACGGCTTCGCGCACGGTGACCGTCAGCCCCTGCACATTGCGCGCCACGTTCTGGCCGCGCGCCAGGTTTTCCAGCTGCTGGATCAGCATGGCGCGGTCGATCAGCTTGTTGCGCGCCATGGTGACTACGGTGACGTAATCGTTTACGCCTTCCTTGAACCATTCCTCACTCTCGTTCTTCGGGAGCAGCGAATGGCCGTCCCAGAAGTGGGCCAGTTCGTGCGCCATCACCTTGCCCCAGATCGGGCGCGCGACTTCGCTGCCATCGTCCTTCAGGTACTGGCTGAATGAGCCGGAGAATGCGCCGCCATCGCCCGTGTCGCCCTGGTTGATCACGATCAGGAAGCGCTTGGCCACCGGGCCGCGGCCGTACAGTTTCTGGTACGCGTTCATCTGTTTGTCGATCATCGAGATGAAGGCGTCGCGGCGTTTCCAGTACTGCTTGCCCATCACCAGCGTCATCTCGACGCCGCCGGCAGTGAAGGTCTCGGCGCGGGCGGTGCCGAAGAAATAGGCGTTGTTGACCAGCTCGCGGCGCGATTCCGCCAGGAAGACGCCCGGCTTGCCCGCAGTGCGCAGCGCTGTGTTGGCTTTCCAGCCGGCGGGCAGGTCGAAGCTGACTTCAGTCTGGCCCGGCATCTTCACGCCGGGCACGATGAACAGCGGGTAGCCAACCGACATCAGGCCTTCTTCCGTGTGGTAGGACACTTCCTCATTCCCGCCCGGCCACAGGTACTTGTCATGATCGAGGCGCACGTCGTAGGACAGGCGCAGGCGGCGGTCGCCGTCAACCTCGTATTCGCCTTCGCCCTTGTCCTTGAACGCGACGGCATTGCCCGCCATGTCGCGCACGGCCAGCTTCTCGACCAGGTCGGCCTGGCCGTTCTTCAGTTGCGGAATCGGCATGCAGTTGAACAGCGCCAGTTCGCGCCCTTCGACCCAGACGTCGGCTTCGACATGGGCGCGCCTGGCGTCCTTGTCGATGCTCAGGCGGTAGTGGTTTTGCTGATTATCGAAAGCGAACGCAGATTGCGCCGCCAGCATCGCGGCTGCGACGCATAAAGGCTTGAACATCAGATCTCCCCGGTGTTGTGTGGTTTTGCGCCACTCTAAGCGATCGCAGCCACCCGGAGAGCGCGGCTGCGACGAACTGCAGGATTGGCGGGACAGGCCGCAGGCTTAGCGTAGCGCCTTTTCCACGACCGCCTTCATCGCCGGCATGGCGCAGCGCAGGGCGGCGTGGCCGCAATCGGTGTCGAGCACCGTGGCTTCCTGCTTGCGCAGCTTGGCAAAGGCGAGCGGCGGGGCGGGGTTGACCACGTGGTCCTGGGCGGCATTGATCGGGTAGAGTTGCGCCTTGACGCGCGCTGCCGCCTCCTCCAGTTTGCCGCCCTGGGCCACATCGTGGCCAAGCACTGCGCGGATCTGCCACAGCGAGTTGTTGGCGTCGGTGCTGTCCGGATCGCCGGCCTGGCTCTCGCGGAAGAACTTCTCGAAATCCTTCGGCGCGGTACGTGCGCTGCGGTGCGCCGGGCTGTCGAAGTTCATGGCGAACAACAGGTTGTACATCGGCAGGCGAGGGTTGCTGGCATAGCGTCCGCCTGCGTAGGAGGGTTCGTCGACGACGGCTTTTTCAACGATGCGCAGGAACAGCATGTCGGAGGAAGTCAGGCGCGGCGTGCCGGCGATCGGGATGGCGACGTCCATGAAGCCAGGGTGGCTTACCGCCCACTGGAAAGTCTGCATGCCGCCCATCGAATAGCCCATCACGGCGCGCACGTGCTGGATGCCGAGTTTTTCGGTCAGCAGCTTGTGCTGGCTGTCGACCATGTCGCGCACGGAAAATTGGGGGAAGGCGGGGCCGGGCTGGGTCTTGCTGTTGGAGGGCGAGCAGGAAACGCCATTGCCCAGCGCGTCCACCACGATGACGTACCACGGCGCCGGATCGAACAGGGCGCCGCTTTGCAGCATGCCGATGGCGTCGCGGCTGGTGCCGGTGTGCCAGGTGGTGAACAGGATGGCGTTTGACTTGTCCGCATTCAGCGTGCCGATGGTGCGGTAGCCGATCGAACAATCCTTGATGGTGGCCTTGTTTTCAAGCTGCAGGTCGCCCAAGTGGGCAAACTGTTGTTGCGGGGCTGCGGCGAAAGCGGCGGGCGAGGCGAATGCGATGGCGCAGGCGAAGGCGCTGAGGCGGCGGGCGAGCATGTTTTCTCCTTATTGATTTGATGCAAGAAGAGTAACGCGCGCGCCCCTCGGTATGGCATCCGATTGCGACAGGCTGCAGAAATCCGGGATCAGGCTGCCGTACAGCTTGGATATCAGTGCCAGGTCCGCATCAGGCCGACCGCCAGGCCTTCGAGGGCGAAATCGTCTTCCGGTGTGACGGTAATGACTTTGAAGTCCGGGTTCTCCGGCAGCAGCTCGATCTTGCTGCCGGTCTTGCGGTAAGTCTTGACGGTGACATCGTTGCCGATGCGGGCCACCACCACCTGGCCGTTGCGGGCGGTGTCGGTCTTTTTCACTGCCAGCAGGTCGCCGTCCATGATGCCGATGTCGCGCATCGATTCACCGCGCACCTTCAGCAGGAAATCCGGTTTGGCGGAGAACAGGTTGGGGTCGACGCTGTAGGTGGTTTCCAGGTTTTCCTGTGCCAGGATGGGCGAGCCGGCGGCGACGCGGCCGATCAGGGGCAGGGAGACCAGCATGCCGGCCGGTACCGCCGGCATGTCGTCAAATTCGACCTTGGCGCGTGGCGCGCCGCGCGAAGCCGGCACGCCGGCGTTGGTAGCGGCGCCGGTGCCGGTGGCGGTGCCGCCGAAATTGCCAGTCAGGCGGATGCCGCGCGAGGTGCCGGCGGTGATTTCAATGGCGCCTTTGCGTTGCAGGGCCTTCAGGTGCTCTTCCGCCGCGTTGGCGGATTTGAACCCAAGCTCCGCCGCGATTTCTGCGCGGGTGGGCGGGAAACCGGTATTGTCGATCGCTTCCTTGATCAGGTTGAGGATCTCTTCTTGTCGTGCAGTGAGCTTGATCATGGCGCTGGTGTGGACTGTGAATATAGACAGTCTGTATTTTTGTACAGTATGAAAGGAATTGCAAGCAAATTTGTTGCATCTCCAGAAAATTTTCGGCTTAATGTCGATTCGACAACCATTGGAGGGCAGGATGGGACGGTACGCTTTCTTGCTGGCGGCGGGGATTTCGATGTTCGGTGCGTTGATCCACTGGGTCGCGCCTTTGCTGGGTCCTGACTGGTACGCCTTCCTGCAGGCGCCCCCGAGCGTGGTCGATTCGGCCCGCGCCGGCACCTGGTTTGCGCCCACCGGTGCGCTGGCGATCGGCGCCCTGATGTTCGTGTGCGCGCTGTACGCGCTGGCCGGCGCCGGCTACCTGCGCTGGCTGCCGTTCGCGCAGATGGCGCAGGGCACGATTGCGGCGGTGTGCCTGCTGCGCGGCTTGCTGGTCCTGCCTTACCTGTACAAATTCCCCGACCGCGTCTGGACCTTCGACGTGGTGGCCTCGGTGATCTGGCTGGCGGCCGGGCTGGGCTTCCTGGTCGGCATCTTGCGCGCGGTCAGCGCAGCTTCGACTGCGCCAGCAGGATTTCCCGAAAATCAGCCACCAGCGGCCGCAAATTAACGCGGTGCCAGGCCACCCACAGCGGTGAGCAGAAGCTGAACCACGGCAGTTCGCGCAGCACCACGCCGGGCGGCGCGTGGTGCCGCATGCCTTGCTGCACCACGGCGATGCCCAGTCCGGCGCCCACCAGACCGAGCGCTGTCATCGGCTCGCTGGCTTCCATCTTCACTTTCGGCACGAAGCCGGCGCGCACGCAGGCGGCGATGAAGCTGTCCTTGTGCATACTGGTTTCGTCGCCGTGCCGCACCACGATCCAGTCCTGGTCGTTCAAGTCGGAAGGGGCCAGTTCGGCAACGCCGGCCAGTGCATGGCCTTCCGGCAGCGCCAGGATCATCGGGTCGCTGGCGACTTTCGCGCGCATCAGGTCGGGATCGTCTTCCGCCGGCGGGTCGCAGACCAGGGCGATGTCCAGGCTGCGCTGGCGCACGCCTTCCAGCTGTTCGGGCGAACGCAGGCTATACAGGGCCACGTGCACCGACGGGCGTTCCTCGCGCAGCGCGCGCAGGCCGGCCGGCAGGAAACCGGCGTGCATGGCGTTTTCGATATAGCCGATGCACAGGCCGCCCTCGTCGCCGCGCCCCAGGCGTTTGGCGAGCGCTTCCAGGCGCTTGGCGTGGGTCAGGAAGGCCTGCGTCTCGGCCAGGAAGGTGCGGCCGTCGCGCGTCAGGCGGATGCGCTGCTGGCTGCGCTCGAACAGCGTCAGGCCCAGCTTTTCCTCCAGCTGCACGATCTGGCGGCTGAGCGGGGATTGCGAAATGTGCAAGCGTTCGGCCGCGCGGCCGACGTGCTCCTCTTCGGCGACCGCGACGAAGTACTGCAATTGGCGGATCTCGAGCATGTTAAGACCTCCGGAGACTCAAGTGCTGCAAATTATGTCTTGGACTAGCTGAACCAGTCAACCTACACTGGGATCAATATCTCATCCACCTTAGGAGAAAAACATGAGCATCCGCAACATCCTGAAAGGCGAGCTGGGCTTCGGTACCGCGCCGCTGGGCAATATGTTCCGCAACATCCCCGAGAACGAGGCGCGCGCCACGGTGGATGCGGCCTGGGAACAGGGCATCCGCTACTTCGACACCGCGCCGCTGTATGGCGCCGGGCTGGCCGAAGCGCGCCTGGGCGACATCCTGGGCGGCCGCCCGCGCGACGAATACGTTCTGAGCACCAAGGTCGGCCGCGTGATCCTGGACGAAACCGAAGACCCGTCGAAGCGCGACATGGGCGAGAAGGGCGGCGTGTTCGAGCATGGCTTGCCGAACAAGGTTGTGAATGACTACAGCGCAGACGCCACACTGCGTTCGATCGAGGACAGCCTGAAGCGCCTGAAGACCGACCACCTGGACATCGTCTTCGTGCACGACGTGGCGCAGGACTTTTACGGCGACGAGTGGCTGGCGCAGTTCGAGATCGCGCGCACCGGCGCCTTCCGCGTGCTGAACCGCCTGCGCGACGAGGGCGTGATCAAGGGCTGGGGCCTGGGCGTGAACCGCGTCGAGGCGCTGGAGCTGACGCTGGACCTGGACGAGCCAAAGCCGGATACCTTCCTGCTGGCCGGCCGTTACACCCTGCTGGACCACGGCCGCGCGCTGCAGCGCCTGATACCGGCCGCGCAGCAGCGCGGCGTGGACATCGTGGTCGGCGGCCCGTATAGCTCGGGCATCCTGGCTGGCGGCAGCCATTTCGAGTACCAGAAGGCGCCGCCCGAGATCATTGCCCGCGTCGAGCGCATCAAGGCCATCGCCAACAAGCATGGCGTCAGCGTCAAGGCGGCCGCGTTGCAGTTCTCGCTGGCCAATCCGGCGGTGGCGGCAGTGATACCCGGCGCCAGCCGTCCGGAGCGCATCGCCGAGGATATCGCTGCGCTGAACGAGGTGATCCCGGCTGCCTTCTGGCGCGAAATGCGCGAGCAGAAGCTGGTGGCGGCCGACGCCCCACTGCCACTCTGAGAAGGGAGCCTCCCATGTCCGCTTACGTCGTTTTCATCCGCGATAAAACCAACGATCCGGCCGAAATGCAGCGCTATGCCGAACTGGCGCCGCTGGCGCGCGCCGGCCACGACATCAGCCGCGTCGCCTTTTACGGGCAGCTCGACGTGCTGGAAGGCGCGCCGGCCGAGGGCGTGGCGATCCTGCGCTTTCCCGATATGGCGGCGGCCAGGGCCTGGTACAACAGCCCGGCCTACCAGGAGGCGCGCCAGCATCGACTGAAAGGCGCCGACTACCGCCTGTTGCTGGTAGAGGGCAGCGATGTCTGACGCGCACGCCAACCAAGGCGCCATCGCGGCGCCACGCCGCCGCACGCTGCTGCTGGCGGCAGCGGCCGGAACGCTGCTGGGCAGCCGGGCACTGGCACAGGGCCCGGCGCCGGTCGCCGCTCCGGCGCAGCGTCCGGTGGTGCTGGGCCAGGTGTCGCTCAGCTTTTACGCCGTGACCGGCGCCGTGATCCAGGAAGTGCTGGAACGGCTCGGGCATACGGTGCAGGTGCGGCTCGGCCCGCACGAGGAAATCTTCCCCTTGCTGGGCAAGGGCGCGGTGGACCTGATGGCGGCCGCCTGGCTGCCGGAGGGCCATGCCAGCTATTGGCAGCGCTACGGCGCCGGCGCCGAGCAGGTGGCACGCCTGTACGACGGCGCGCGCTTCTTCTGGGCCGTGCCGGACTATGTGCCGGCCGATGAAGTCGCGTCGATGGCCGACCTGGCCAAGCCGGCAGTGGCGGCGCGCATGACGCGCCAGATCCAGGGCATCGGCGCCGGCGCCGCCATCACCGCGCTGTCGCAGAAAGCGCTGGGCGCGTACGGGCTGGACGCTGCCGGCTACACGCTGCGCCCCGGCACGGCGGCCGAGTGGATTGCCGCCTACGAGGCGGCGCGCAAGGAAGGGCGCTGGATGGTGTTCCCGACCTGGGCGCCGCAGTTCCTGAACCGCGACGGCCGCCTGCGGCCGCTGGCCGATCCGAGCGGCGTGCTGGGCGGCGTCAACCAGGCCGTCCTGGTGGCCCCGCGCGAACGCTGGCAAGCCTTGCCGGCGGCCACGCGCGCGGTGCTGGCGCGGGTCGAGCTGGGGATCGAGGGTGTGACTGAAATGGATTACCTGGTCAACGTCGGCAAGCTGGCCCCGCGCGAGGCGGCCCGCCTGTGGCTGCGCGATAACGAGGGCAAGTTGCAGTCCTGGCTGAGAGGCTGAGCGCAGCGCATCGTTCGGACGTATCATTAGGCGGTTCAGCAAGGAGCCGCCATGGTAGAACTGCCCAAGTTACCAACGCCGGACCTGGAAAGGCGCCGGCACCAGATTTATCCTGTGCTATCCGAGGCCGATTTGCGCCACGTGCGGCGCTTCGCCACGGAGCAGGTGTTTGCCGACGGCGCGCAGCTGTTCGCCGCCGGCCGGCCGACGCCGGGGCTGCTGGTGGTGCTGAAAGGGGCGATCCGCGAATACCGCCATGACGGCTTTGCCAACGATTCACTGATCATGGTATTCCAGCCCGGCCAGTTCACTGGGGACGTGGGCCTGCTGTCGGAGCGGCTGGCGATGAGCGACGGCGTGGCACAGGGCGCGGTCACGGTCCTGGCGGTCAATCCGGATGGGCTGCGCGCCATGGTGCTGGCTTTCCCGGAGCTGGGCGAGCGTATGGTGCGCGCGCTGATCCTGCGCAGCGTATGCCTGTTCGAGCACAATTCAGGCGGCCCGGTGATCATCGGCCCGCGCAGCAATGGGCGCGTGCACGCGCTGCACAGCTTCCTGGTGGCGAACGCGCACCCGCATACGGTGCTCGATCCGGCCGGCGATGCGCGCGCGGCTGAAGTAATGCTGCGCGAGGCGCCAGCCCCGGACGAATTGCCGCTGGTGGTGTGCCCCGGCATCGGCATCAAGCGCAATCCCAGCCTGCCGGAACTGGGGCGCTGCATCGGCATGCTGCGCCCCTTGAGCGAAGACAAGCTGTGGGATGTGATCGTGGTCGGCGGCGGCCCGGCGGGGCTGGCGGCTGCGGTCTACGCGGGTTCCGAAGGGTTGAGCGTGCTGGTGCTGGAAACCCGCGCCTACGGCGGCCAGGCCGGGGCCAGCGCGCGTATCGAGAATTACCTTGGCTTCCCGACCGGGATCTCCGGCCTGGCGCTGACCGGCCGCGCCTATGTGCAGGCGGAGCGCTTCGGCGTGCAGATCGAGCTGCCGGCGCCGGCCGGGCGCCTGCTGTGCGGCGAGACCCCGCTGCAGGTGGAAATGTGCGGCAGCCTGACCCGCCTGAAGGCGCGCAGCGTGGTGCTGTCCTGCGGCGCGCGCTACCGCCGCCTGTCGCTGGCCAACCTGAGGCAGTTCGAGGGCAAGGGCGTGTATTACTGGGCCTCGCGGGTGGAGGCGCAATTGTGCCGCGATGAGGAAGTGCTGCTGGTGGGCGGCGGCAATTCGGCCGGCCAGGCGGCGGTATTCCTGGCGTCCCATGCGCGCAAGGTGCATATCCTGATCCGCAAGGGCGGGCTGGAAGAAACGATGTCGAGCTACCTGGTCGAGCGCATCCAGGCCAACCCGGCCATTGAATTGCACCCGTATTCGGAAATCGTGGGCCTGGATGGCGACGAGGAGGGCTTGCAGCGGGTCACCGTGCAGAAGTTGCGCAACGGCGAGGAGGCCGATTACATGGTGCGCCATGTGTTCCTGTTTATTGGCGCCGAGCCAAACACCGGTTGGCTGGATGGCTCGGGCGTCGAGGTGGACCGGCATGGCTTTATCCTGACCGGCCACCAGCCGGGCCGCGCCGTGCTCGAAACCAGCGTGGCGGGCGTGTTCGCGATTGGTGATGTGCGTTCCGGTTCCACCAAGCGCGTGGCGGCCGCGGTCGGCGAGGGAGCGGCGGTGGTGGCGCAGATCCACCGTTACCTGGCAGGGCTGGCAAATATGCCCTGATGGATCTGCGCCGCCTCGGTCATGCCTTCAGCGCCGCCACCATGGCGCGCGCCAGCGCTGCGCCGGAGGCCGGATTCTGGCCGGTCATCAGGCGGCCATCGAGCACCACCTTTTCCTGCCATGGCGCGGCCGATGCGTGCTCGGCGCCCTGGGCGCGCAGTGCGTCTTCCAGCAGGAAGGGCACGTCGGCCTGGGCGTAGACAGCTTCCTCGGCATTCGAGAACGAAGTCAGCTTGCGCCCTTGCAGCAGTGGCGTGCCGTCCGCCAGTTGCACGCCCAGCAGCGCGGCCGGGCCGTGGCAGACGGCGGCCACGATCTTGCCGGCATCCCAGGCGCGTGCCACGGCGCGCTGGATCTCGGGATTGTTGGCGATATCGACCATCGGGCCCAGGCCGCCGGGGAAGAAGATGGCGTCGTAATCCTGCACATCGATTTCGGACAGTTTGCGGCTGTGCGCCATGCGGCGGATCGCCGCGCTGCGGCGGAAGGCCAGTTGGGCCGGGTCGGCGGCGTCATAACCGTCTTCTGGCGGGGTGCCGCCCTGCAGGGAGGCGAATTCCACCGCCACGCCGGCTTGGTCGAACACTTCGAATGGATGGGCTACTTCAGGGAAGAAATAGCCGGTGGCACGCTTCTGTGGGCCAATTTCCGCTGCATTTGTCAAAACAAACAACACGTGTTTTACGCTCATGATGCTCTCCTTGGTTTGGTTGCTCCGCAGCCGCGCTGCGGTATGTAGCCAAGATAGGCGCGCAGGACCGCTTGCGGTAGATTTCGCTGGCGCGACGCAATGTAAAAGGATTTAATACAATCCATGAGCACTCCATCCCCCATCCTCGACGAATTGCGCGCCATGGCGATCTTTGCCACGGTGGTGCGCTGCGGCAGCTTTGCCGCCGCCGCCCGCGCGCTGGGCCTGACGCGGGCCGTGGTCAGCCACCATGTGCGCAGTCTGGAGGGCAAGCTGGGCGTGCCGCTGGCCCAGCGCAGCACCCGCAGCTTCAGCCTGACGCCGGCGGGCGAGGCGTTCCGCGTGCACTGCGAGCGCCTGCTGGACGAGGCCAATGACGGCATCCGGGGCATGGAATTGCTGCGGGCCGAACCGCGCGGTGAGGTGCGCATCACCTGTTCCCACCATTTCGGCAACAAGCGCATCCTGCCGGCCCTGCTGGAATTTCGCCGCCGCTACCCGGCGATCCGGCTGCACGTGGCCATGAACGACGCCAATGTCGACCTGGTGCAGCAGGGCATTGAGCTGGCGGTGCGGGCCGGGCCGCTGGCCGATTCGTCGCTGGTGGCGCGCCGCCTGGTGCGCGAGCCGACGTTGCTGTGCGCCGCGCCAGCCTACCTGCGGCGCCACCGCATGCCGGCCTCGGTGGAAGACTTGGCGCAGCAGCGCTGGGTGGTGTACCCGGCCAGCCAGCGCAGCCTGGCGCTGCGGGTCGATGGGCGGGAAGTGCAGGTGCCGGTGCAGGGCGACGTAGTGACCGACAGCGCGGCCGCGCGCCTGGCCTTCGTGCTGGCGGGCGAGGGCATGGCGCGGCTGCCGGCCTATGACGCGGCGGCCTTGCTGGCCTCGGGCGAACTGGTGCAGGTGCTGCCGCAAGTGGCGGTGGCCCCGCTCGACATCTACCTGGTGCACGCGCAGCGGGTCGGTCCCAGCGCCCGCCTGCTGCGCGACTTCCTGCTGCAACATGACAATATGGCAAGCCAGTCGGGTAGTCCGGGCCCAAAGGACTAAGAGCACTAAAGCTTGAGCCGGCGGCCAAAGTCTGCTATGCTTGCGGGCTTACCTCTTCCCACACCCGTCTTGACGCCGGGGTGGGCTATATTCACAGTCCTTAAGGGAGTTATTAATGCGTCACTACGAAATCGTATTTATCGTCCATCCGGACCAAAGCGAGCAAGTGCCCGCGATGATCGAACGTTACAAGACCAGCGTGACCTCGCGCGGCGGTAACGTGCACCGCGTAGAAGATTGGGGCCGCCGTCAAATGGCGTACTCGATCCAGAAACTGGCCAAGGCACACTACATCTGCATGAACATCGAGTGCGACAACGAGACCCTGGTCGAACTGGAAACCGCATTCAAATTCAATGATGCCGTGCTGCGTCACCTGACCGTCAAGATGAAGAAAGCGGAAACCGCTCCTTCCCCGATGATGAAGTCGGTCCAGCGTGAAGACGCGGCCAAGAGCCATCGCGCCGAAGCCCCAGCAGCGCCTGCAGCGGCCTGATTCCTGAACAGGAGACGGTCTGAACAACCAGCTCCGGGTCACCGCCCTGATCGCCGAACGGGAAGACATACGTTATACCCCGGCCGGCCTGCCGATTGTGAATGCCACCCTGGCCCACAGTTCGCAGCAGATCGAGGCAGGCATCGCCCGACTGACCGAGTTTGAAGTCCCTGCCGTGGCGGCGGGCGAGTTGTCAAAACGATTCAGTCAGGCGCCCCTGGGAGGCTTGTACGAGTTCACCGGCTTCCTGGCCAAGAAGAACCGCAATAGCAGAACCCTGGTGTTTCACATCATTGATT
>CAMLRG010000171.1 GCA_946482335.1 uncultured Duganella sp.
CGCTGGCGTGTTGGTGCGCTGGAAATAAGGTTGCTCATCAGTTCAGAATTTAGCACTCTGGCCTGATGCGGGCTAGTGCAAGGATTCTATTTTGTCGTAAAAGCCCAATTCCGGTTGACCGCCACGCCATCGACCGTGCCGGAAAAGCTCACGTCGTATGTCGTGTTGGTGGTGAGCGTTGTCAGCGGGACAATGGCGGCGACGTGCGAGCTGGTATGCGAATCGGTCGCGTTCGACAGCAGGCGTGCCGACAACTGTGCGCCGTTGCGCGGGCGGATGGTGAAGCTTGTCACCGTGATATTGCCGGTGATGTCCGAATGCACGCTGACCGGATAGCCGACCGCATTCTGGTTCGGCACCGGGTCGGGCGACTCCGTGTCGCTCATGAAGATGGTGGGCACCATCACCTGGCCATCGGATGGATAGGTGGCGATGCGGCCACGTCCCAGGCCGGGGCCGTAGCCGCCGCTGGCCGCGAAGTCCGCCGTGAAGTAGGTGTAATTGCTGCTCGACGAAGCGCCGGTCCCGGCTTCCTTGAACACCGGTTCGAGGATCACGAAACGGTGGTAGATCGCCGTGATCAATTCCTCCGCGTGATAGAAGCCCGAACGGTCGCCGGCGGCGGAAATCACTTCGCCAAAGGCATACGGGTTGGACAAGGTATAGCCTGCCGCCGACAGGCGTTGCTGCAACGTGGCGCCGGTGTAGCCGGGATTGCCGACGACCTGGTCATGCGACACCGTGTTATTGAGGCGCAGGTAATTCGAATGGCCCGCAGCGGCGGCATCGAGCTGCGCATTGCGCGACAGGGCGGACAAGCCGATGCCCGCGCGGCGGTAGTTGATCCAGTTGTAGCCATCCGTCGCGGTATCGCCGGTCGCGGCAGGCGCGCCGGGCGGCGTGGCAGGAGGAGTGACCGGCGGCGGCGTCACCGTCGTGGAGCTGCCGCCGCCCCCGCCGCCGCCGCAAGCTGCGAGCAGCGCGGCCACCAGCAGGGCAGGGAACTTCCGGTGCCATAGATCGAGCGGGCGCATGATGAGCTCCTCCATGGGCCGATTCTATGCCAATTTCCAGCAGGATGCGTTTCTTTTGGCGCGGGGTAAAATAGCCATATCATCTCTTCATCATTGCCTTAACTTGAATACTCCACGTCAACAGCGGCTCCAGCGTGCCAAATTTGCGTTACCCAGTTCGGTGACGCTGCTGTCGATCGCCTGCGGTTTCGCCAGCATCGTCATTTCGGTCGACAACGCGCACTACGGTTTCGCGCAGGATTACCGCCTGGCGGCCTTCCTGCTGGTGCTGGCCGGGATCTTCGACGCGCTGGATGGCTTCGTGGCGCGCGCCACCGGCACCAGTTCCGATTTCGGCGTGCAGCTCGATTCGATCGCCGACGTGATGAACTTCGGTTGCGCGCCGGCGGTGCTGCTGTATTGCTGGGGCTTTGTGCAAATCGGGCCGGCCGATCCGTCGCTGCTGCGGCTGGGCGGGATTGCGGCCTTCTTCTTTGTGGCTTGTGGCGCGCTGCGCCTGGCGCGCTTCAACGTGAACGTCGGCCGCACCGATCCGAAGTATTTCGTGGGGATGCCGATCACGGCCGGCGCCGCATGCGTGGCATCGGTGGTGGTGGCATGGCCGGCGTTTCCGGATACGAAGATGGAGGGCTACCTGGTGGTGGCGCTGCTGTTTGTCGTGGGCAGCCTGATGGTGTCGACCATACGTTTCCCGAGCTCGAAGCAGAAGAAGAGTGCGGCGGCGCTGGTGGTGCTGGCGGTGAATATCGGGCTGCTGGTGTGGCTGCGGGCTTATTACTTCGTGTTGTTCTTTGTGGTGTATATCGCGTTTACCGTGGCGCTGAACCTGGCTTGGCGAAGCGGGTGGCGTGGTATCGCGCCACCGCAGGTGTTTGCGGACGACTAAGCCAAACCGGTAAACCGGCAGACCGGGGTCAGACCCAAGGGTCAGACCCCTCTCTACTCGACGGCCAGCGGCTCCGACATACCGGGGTCTGACCCTTCGGGTCTGACCCCGCTTTACCGGTTTTCAGGCAACCTCATGCCCCCGCGCCGCCCGCAGTATCTCAAACCACTGCGGTTTGCTGAGCGCAAACCGCGTCCCCTCCACCGCCACCTCAATCGACTCGATCCTGCCCGAGCCCGTCAAAGGCAGCGGCCTGCAAGGCAGCTGCATAATCCACGCAAACACCACGCTCGCAAACGGACGGTTCAATTCGTCCGCCACTTCCTTGATCTTCAAGCGCAGCCGCTCGCCCTGTTCATCGCCGGCGGTGAACAAACGCCCGCCGCCCAGTGGCGACCAGATCATCGGCTGCACGCCCAGGTCCTGCAAGCCATCGAAGGTCTCATCGAACAGCGGATCCAGGTGCAGCGGGGAAAACTCCACCTGGTTGGTCACCAGTGCCACCCGCCGGTTCAGCACCTCGAACTGGTGCCGCGAGAAGTTCGACACCCCAAACTCCCGCACTTTCCCCTCCGACCGCAAGCGCTCGAACGCCCCCGCCACCTCATCGAAATCCATCAAAGGATCGGGACGGTGAATCAGCAGCAGATCCAGATAATCCGTGCGCAGCTCCTTCAGCGAATTCTCCACCGACGCCACGATATGCGCCGCGCTGGTGTCGTAATGCTGGATGGTATGCGACGGACGGCGTCCCGAGATCAGCTTGATCCCGCACTTGCTCACGATCTGCATTTGCGCCCGCAGCGAAGGCTTCAGGGCCAGCGCCTCGCCGAACAAGCCTTCCACGCCATAGCCGCCATAGATGTCGGCATGGTCGAAAGAAGTCACACCCAGCGCAATGCACTGCTCGATGAAAGCCAGCCGCTGCTGCGGCGTCATGTCCCATTCGGCCATGCGCCACATGCCCGCCACGATGCGGGAAAGGTTCAGCTGCGCCATTACTTCAGCCACAGGCGCACGGAATCCCATGCGCGGCCAAAGATCGACGCCTGGTCAACCTGCTGCAGCGCCACCACCGGCAGCTCCAGCAGCGGTTTGCCGTCCACCATCATCTTCAGGGTGCCGACCTTGGTATTTGCCGCGATCGGCGCCACCAGCGGATCCTTGCGCTCCAGCACCGGCTTCATCTTCGCCGCCACGCCTTTCGGCACGGTCACCAGCACGTCGCTGGTGAACCCGATCTTCACGTTGGACTGCGAACCCTTCCAGACCTCCGGCGTATCGATCGCCTGGCCCTTGGAATACAGCTTCACCGTGTCGAAGTTCTGGAAGCCCCAGTTCAGCAGCTTCTGGCTTTCGGCGGTACGGGTACCGTCCGAATTGGTGCCCATCACCACGGAAATCAGGCGGCGCTCGATATTGCCGGCCGGGCGCTTGGCCGACGCCACCATGCAATAGCCGGCCGACTCCGTGTGGCCGGTCTTCATGCCATCCACGGTCGGGTCCAGCCACAGCAGGCGGTTGCGGTTCTGCTGGGTGATCTTGTTGTAGGTGAAGCTCTTCACCGAATCGATCTTGTAGAACTCCGGATAATCCTGGATCACGTGGCGCGCCAGGATCGACAGGTCGCGCGCCGTGGTGTAGTTCTCGGGGTGCGGCAGGCCGTGCGGGTTGGCGAAGCGCGAATTGCTCATGCCCATGCGCTGGGCTTCGCGGTTCATCAAGACCACGAAGGCCGCTTCGTCGCCCGCCACGGCTTCCGCCAGGGCTACGGCGGCATCATTTCCGGATTGGACCATCAGGCCGTGCAGCAGGTCGTTGATGGATACAGGCGTGGCCGGGTCGATGAACATCTTGGACGAGCTGGAGTCCACTTTCCATGCCTTGACCGACACGTTCACTTTCTGGTCCAGGGCCAGTTTCTTGTCCTTGATCGCCTGGAAGGTCAGGTAGGCGGTCATGATCTTGGTCAGGGAGGCCGGCTCGACGCGCGAATCAGGGTCCTGGGCGGCAATCACTTGCCCGCTGGTGGAATCCAGCAGCAGCCAGGATTTGGCGGCGACGGTTGGCGGCGGCAGCGTCTGCGCCACCGCGGAAGTCATGAGCAGCACACTGGTTGCCAGTGCAGCGATGATTTTTTTCATAGAAATTCAGTAAGGATTACGGTGGTGGTTCCACAAGGCGATCACCCAATTCTTGATGTGACCGAGCTTGCGGTGGAAGAAATGGTCGGCGCCGGGAATCACGATCACAGGGATGTCCTGTGGCCGCGCATAATCCAGCACGTCGGAAAGCGGGATCGTTTCATCGTTCTCGCCGTGGATCAGGATGGTGTCGGCCGGCACGTCGGCGATCTGCCATTTCGCCGCTGCGGTACCCACCAGCACCAGGCGCTCGGCCGGCGTGCCGGCGGCGGCCAGGCGTTGCGCCAGGTGCGATTGCACGAAGGTGCCGAAGGAAAAGCCCGACAGCGACACCGGCAGCCCCGGGAAGCGCTGCACCATATGCTGGTGCAGGATCATCATGTCGTCGGTCTCGCCATGGCCATGGTCATGCTCGCCTTCGGACGCGCCGACGCCGCGGAAGTTGATGCGCGCGGCCACATAGCCCAGCGCCACGAAGGTGCGCGCCAGCGTCTGCGCCACCTTGTTTTCCATCGTGCCTCCGTACAGCGGGTGCGGGTGGGCCACCAGGGCGATGCCTTTCGGCGTGCCGGCCGGCATGTCGAGCAGGCCTTCCATCAGGCCGGCGCCGCCCTGCAGCGTAAACTTCTCGGAATGCTTGTTCATCATTTGATCTTGAGTCGCTCTACTTCTTTGCCGTTGACCAGGTGGCTGTCGATGATTTCATCGATGTCGCTGGTGTCAACGTAGGTATACCAGGTGCCTTCAGGGTAGACCACGGCGACCGGGCCGTGTTCGCAGCGGTCCAGGCAGCCGGCCTGGTTGATGCGCACCTTGCCGGCGCCATTCAGGTTCAATTCCTTGCAGCGCTTTTTGGCGTGCTTCTGGGCGGCTTCCGCGCCCCGGGGACCGCAGCTTTCGCGGCCGTCATCACGGTGGTTCATGCAGAAGAACACGTGATGCTTGTAATACTGGTTGTCGCTCATCTGGTGCCTCTTGTCCAATGCAGGCGCTTATTTTACCGGGGTTTCGCGGGTTTCCTTGTTCAGCTTGTGTGAAGGCAGCCAAAGGTACCAAAGTGCGGCCAACGGCCACGCCAGGGACAGGAACTGGGCCGCGCCGTAGAAATTCAGGAACTTGCCCTGCACCCAGTTCTGCAGCGTTTCGCTGAAATAGGGGTTGATGGGGGTGGTGTTGACGATCAGAAGGCTGAGCAGCAGCGTGGCCACCGCCAGCCGCCGCTGCGCCACATGGGGCGCGAAAATCAGCCCGCCCAGCATGATGACGCCGATCAGGAGGCCGCCCTGTGCGCCGGGCGTGACCCAGGCGAAGGCATCGTCCGGCCCGAATTGCAGGGCGCTCGACAAGGTTTTCACCAGCACGGCAGCGATGACCAGCAGGGCCACCAGCGGCGCGCGCGGCGAGGGCTTGCGCAGGATGCATAGCAGCGTCAGGGCTGCGCCGACCATGCCGCAGGCGGTGACGATGGTTTCCGACAGCCAGTACTGCTCCACCGTCAGCGACACGTCCGGCCGGATCATGGCGGCCAGGTCGATCTCCATGTCCAGCAGCTCGCTCAGCCACTCGGACAGGATGGGCAGCAGCTGTCCGAGGCCGAACAGGAAACCCTGCGGATAGATTTGCGCCAGCGGCCACAGTGCCACCAGTACCAGGCCCTGGCTCGCATGCTGCGCGAACCAGCGCTGGCGCAGCTTGTAGGCCGCGCTGGTATCCATCAGCTTATGCGCCGTCATGGCGCCGATGAAGGCGCCAACCATGGTACCGGCAGCATTGGTGTAAAAGTCCAGGTTGGAGGATACGCGCGTCGGCAAATAGGTTTGCACCGCCTCCATCGTGCCGGAAACCAGCATCCCGGCGATGCTGGCCAGCAGGAAGGCCCAGAAACCCGTGATCCTGGGCCGCATGGCATAGACCAGCAGCATGCCGAAGGGGATGTAGCCGATCACGTTGATGCCGGCATCGAATCCCGTCCAATAGCGCGGCAGGGACGTCCACTCGAGGAAGATCAGCGGCGACAGGCCCTGGTTCTGCCAGCCGGAAAACGGGAACCAGCTGGCGTAGACGATCAGTACCATGTAGGCCAGCAGGGTCGCGCGCGCCACCGGCGAACCGGTCCGCACCGGCGGCCGCGGCGCCGCAGGCGGCACCGGGGCTGGGGCAGGGGCGGGCGCGTCTTCTTTCATGCCTTATTTGACGGGCATGGTCGCCAGCCAGGCAAGGATGTCGGCGGCGATGCCGTCAGTGCCTTCGGCCAGCGCGCTCGCCCCGCCCGCGGCGTCCGCGCTTGGCGCCCGCGCCGTCCGCGTGAACGTACGCTGGTCAACCAGCTTGTGGTTGCGGAACACGGAGGCGCGCAGGGTGATGCTGGCGCTGCTTTGCGTGGCCGTGTCGAAGTTCTGGGTGAATTCGTCGGCTTCCAGGCGCAGCAGGGGCAGGCCGCCTGCCGCGTCGGTGGTCGACACCACCTTCACGCCGGCTTGCGCGATGCGCGCTTTCAGGCGCTGCGACATCAGCTGCAGTGGCGTCACGGCCCAGGTGTTGTAGGCATAAGGTCGGGACTGGCGCGCATCGGCATACATCAGGCGGTAGAACATGCGCTGCGTATCCAGCGAAGCCGGCCCGCTCACGTCCGCCACCACGATGGCCGGCAGCGCGGCTGCCGCGCTGCCCAAGGCCGGCGCACCGCCCACCCCGCCCGCGCCGCCATTGCTGCCGCCGGCACTCCCGGCCGGCGCCAGCGGTGCGCCCAGCGGCCCGAAGTCGTAAGCGGTCGGTTGCGGCCCCTTGCTGGCGCAGCCGGCCAGCGCCGCAGCAGCGGCAACGATGGCGATGAGGATGATGTTGTTCTTCATTGCTGGTCCTTATTTGCCGGAAGGGTCAAAACCCGGTTCGCCCGGTCCAGGCGGCGTGCCGGGTGCCCCGAACAGGATGCTCTGCGGGCGGTCGCTCAGGTTATTCATGGTGCGGCGGATGGCGCGCATCGACGACTTGGTTTCATCCGCCAGCCCCGTTACGCCGGGCAGCGTCTCCAGTTCGATCCCGCTCGCCACTGCCTCCACCGATGTGGTGGCACGGTCGACGGAAGCGGTGATGCGCTGCACCGCCCCATCCGGCCCTTGCAGGGAACGCGCCACCTTGCTCGCTTCATTGGCCAGGGTATCGACCGAGCGTAACGCCTTGTCGGTACGTTCCACCAGCGCCGGGATCTTCTGCACCGCCGGGTCCAGTTGCACCGCAATGTCCTTGTATCCCTGCGCCGCCTCGCTCACGTCGCTGAACGCCGCGAGGATCGTCTTGCGGTTCGCGGGGCTGAGCAGGTCGTTCAGTTTCCTGGTCACTTCCTCCGCCTGACCCAGGATTGCCGTGCCGCGCTTCTCGAGCTGGTCGAACAGGCCAGGCTGCAAAGGGATGCGGCTGGGATTGTTCTTGCTGGTGCCCAGCGCCGGGGAGCCGACCGATTCGTCATCCAGCTGGATATAGGCGATACCGGTCACCCCCTGGTAGCCCAGCGTCGCATAGGTTGTTTTGGTGATCGGCGTTGCCGGATCGATGCTCAGGTGGACCAGGATCTGCCCCGCCATCTTCGGGTCGAAATCGATGGCGTCGACCTTGCCCACTTCCAGCCCGCGATAACGCACAGCCGCCTGCGGGTTCAGGCCAGGGATCGACTGCGTCGTCGCAATCAGGTAAGGGTCGTACTGCACGCGGTCGCGGTTGAACCAGATGCCGAACAGGACGGCCGCGACCAGCAGTGTGATCGTGAATATGCCCGTCATCAAAGCGTGAGATCTGTTTTCCATGCCTTGCTCCTTATTCCAGGGCCTCCAGCGCGCGCTTGCCGCGGTCGCCCAGGAAGAATTCCTTGATAAACGGGTGATCCGTCTTGATCACCTCGCGTGTCGGCCCGATGGCCAGCACATGTTTTTCCGCCAGCACCGCAATGCGCGTCGACAGCGCAAACAGCGTATCCAGGTCGTGCGTCACCATCACCACGGTCAAGCCCAGCTCACGGTGCAGCGACTTGATCAGCGTGACGAAGCTTTCCGACAAGTCCGGGTCCAGGCCGGCCGTCGGCTCGTCCAGGAACAGCAGCTTCGGTTCCAGCGCCAGTGCCCGCGCCAGCGCCACACGCTTGATCATGCCGCCCGACAGGTCGCTCGGCATCTTGTTCGCATGTTCCGGGCCCAGGCCCACCATATTCATCTTCAGCAGCACCGCATCGCGGATCAGGTGCTGCGGCAGCGTCCCCAATTCGAGCATCGGCTGCGCGATGTTCTCGAACACCGTCAGCGCCGAATACAGCGCACCCTGCTGGAACAGCATGCCCCAGTGGTTGCGCAGTTCCTGCAGGTGCCCGGAAGAGGCGACAGTGATGTCCTCGCCGAATACGCGCACGCAACCCTTGGTCGGACGCTCCAGGCCCAGCATCTGCCGCAGCAGGACCGTCTTGCCGGTGCCCGAGCCGCCCACGATGGACAGGATTTCGCCTTGCTGGATGGACAGGTTCAGGTCATTGTGGATGACGGTGCGGCCGAACTTCGTCTGCAGGTTGGTGATCTCCACCACCGGCACGCTGCCGTCCAGCGTCAGCTTGCCCTCACCCTCCGGGCAGGCGCAGCTTTCTTCGGCTTGTTCCGGCTGCTCGTTCATCAGTAGCCTACTCCATTGAAGACGATCGCAAACACCGCGTTCGCCAGGATCACCACCGTAATCGCCGTCACCACCGAGGTGGTGGTACCGCGGCCCAGGCTTTCCGTGTTCGGCTTGATGCGCAGGCCAAAGTGGCAGGACACCATCGCGATCAGCATGCCGAACACCGCCCCCTTGAACAGGCCGATGTAATAGTTCGCGATTGGCACCACCTCCGGCAGTTTATGCACGAAGTAGCGCATCGACAGGTTCAGCTCGAATTTCGCCGAGATCATGCCGCCGATCAGCGCCGCCGCGTCGGTCCAGATCACCAGCAGCGGCATCGAGATCGCGAGCGCTATCACTTTTGGCAGGATCAGGCGGTAGCCATGCGAGATCCCCATCACCAGCATCGCATCCAGTTCTTCCGTCACCCGCATCACGCCCAATTGCGCCGTGATCGAAGAACCCGAACGGCCCGCCACCAGGATGGCCGCCATCAAAGGCCCCAGTTCACGCACGATGGACATGCCCAGCAGGTTGACCAGGTAAATGTCGCCGCCAAAGTTGCGCAGCTGCTGCGCCGACAGGTAGGACAGCACCACGCCGATCAGGAACCCCACCAGCGCCGTGATGCCCAGCGCCTGGAAACCGGCATGGAAAATATTCGCCGAAATCTCGCGCCACGGCCCGCGCATCGGGTTGGCGGCAAAGCGCCCCAGGTCCTGCACCACGGAGCCGATCAGCTTCACGAACCCCTGCATATGTTCCAGGAAGTTCATGATGCCGAAGCCCAGTGTCGTCACCCAGCCGAAATGCTCCTTGCGCGTGCGCGGGCATTCCAGCTTGCCGGCGGTCTCGATACGCTTGAAGATTTCCTCTTGGCCGTTGACCAGTTTGAGCTTGGCCGGACGCTTATAGTCCCATGCGCTCCACAGCAGCTGCGCGCCGACGTGGTCCAGCATCTCGACGCCGCTCAAATCCCACTCGACCGCATGGATGTCCTTCACATGATCGAGGCACCCCGAAATAGCCTTCATCACCCGCTTGCTTGCGAGTGCATGCACTTGCCAGGTCCCCCCGGCAGATACCGTGCGCCCATCTGGGCTGACAGATAACGTTGGCTCTTGAGCAATAGGCATGCCGCCAGTGTAAAGAAGTTTCGCCCCGCGCGCCACACTGAGAGGGGTGTCAGACCCTTGGGTCTGACATCGGTTTACCGGTTTTAAGCCGCCAAATGCCGCACCTGCCTTGCCGGCGCAGCCGACACGGACGGAGCGGTCTTCTGCCTCCCCCCGTGCCCATCCCGCTCCAATAGCCCCGCAACAGCCCCCGCCTCCATTCCCGACAAGGCCAGCCACCTCCCCACCAACACCGCCAACCTATCCAGCGCAATCCTGTGCGTCGCATCCGTATTAGCATAAAGCCAATCCGAAAACGCCATAAACGATATAAACGGCGACTCCCCCAGCAGCACCGGCACGGTATGCGTGAACCGCCCCGAATTCGCCACCAGGTCCCAATAGCGCGCAAACCGCACCAAGCGCTGCATGGTCGAAAAATCGATATCCCTGTTAGCCAGGATCGTATAAGGCGGATACGGGTCATAGACCATCCCGAACTCCTGCGTGTGCCGGATAATCGGCGTCCCCCGCAGCCGCTTCAGGATCCCGAACTGGATCTCATGGGGCCCCAGCGCCCATAGCTTATCGAAGCCCTCGCCAAAGCTCTCAACGGTCTCCCCCGGCAACCCCGCAATCAAGTCCACATGCATATGCACGTTCGAATGCTCGCAAAGCCAGCGGATATTGTCCGCCGCCTTCGCGTTATCCTGCTTGCGCGAGATATTCGCCTGCACCACCGGATTGAAGCTTTGGATACCGATCTCAAACTGCAGCGTCCCAGGCGGGAACTTCGCAATCCCCTCCTTGAGCGCATCCGGCAAATGATCGGGCACCAGTTCAAAGTGCGCATACACCGGATCGTCCGGCGCCGCTTCCAGCTTATCCAGGAAGAACTGCATGATCTTCAAGCTGGTCTTGATATTCAGGTTGAACGTGCGGTCCACGAACTTGAAGGTACGCGCGCCGCGCGCATGCAACACCTCCATCTCCGCCAGGAAGCCATCGATATTGAACGGCCACGCAGTCTTATCGAGCGACGACAGGCAGAACTCGCACTTGAACGGACACCCGCGCGAAGCCTCCACGTACACGGTGCGGTGCGCGATATCCTCATCCGAATACAGCGCGTACGGCAGCGTGATCTCCGCCATCGGCGGCTGCACGCCCGCATGAACCTTCATCAAAGGCTTCGGCCCATTCAGGATCTCGCCGCACAGTTTGGGGAAAGTCACATCGCCCCAGCCGGTCACCACATAATCGGCCAGCCGTGCGATTTCCTGTTCGCCGGTTTCATAAGAAACTTCCGGTCCACCAAGAACGATAACCAGATGTGGCGCCACCCGCTTCAGCGTCGCCACCAGGCGGCAAGTCTCTTCGACATTCCATATATAGACACCGAAACCGACGATCTTCGGCTGCGCCGCCAGGATGCGTTCCACCATCTCCGTTGTCTTCGCCCCGATCACGAACTCCTGGATGCGCGTCTGGGCCTGTAGCTCACCCATATTGGCAAGCAGGTAGCGCAGTCCCAGCGATGCATGGGTATAGCGTGCGTTGAGCGTGGAAAGCAGGATAGTCATGACAGCAGCCAAAGCGGGGTGCGAAACCTCGCATTTTACCCTTGCGCGCTGGCCGCCGGTCGGCTATAGTTCTGTCCCTCGCAACGCAACGCAGCCAACAGCGCGAAA
>CAMLRG010000172.1 GCA_946482335.1 uncultured Duganella sp.
CCGCAGCGGCGGCGAGGGCAAGAACGTCAGCGTGCGCGGCCTGTCGTCGGAACTGACGCTGACCCAGTTGAACGGCAACTACATCGCCACGGCGGAATCCAACGGCGATCCTTCGCGCTCGTTCAACTACATGCTGATGCCGTCGAACATGCTGTCCAGCGCGGAACTGTTCAAGACGCCGGAAGCGCGCATCGATGAAGGCGGCGTGGGCGGCACCGTGGTCCTGCGTACCCGGCGTCCGCTGGACGTGAAGTCCAACAGCGGCTTCGTGTCCGCCGAAGGCACCTGGGCCGACACCACCAAGAAGACCGACGGCCAATTCTCCGGCCAGTACGCCTGGCACGACGAGGACAACCGCTTCGGGATCCTGGTCGGCTACACCCAGCAAAAGCGCACCACGCGCACCATGGGCGCCAGCACCGAAAACTGGCAGTGGTACGCCGACGACTACAAGGCCCACCCGGCCACCGACGTGAACGGCAAGCCATCCGGCCTGACTTCGCGCTGGTGGGGGCAATCGGGTTTCTACGACCAGGGCGGCCATTACTACACCAACTTCATGATGCCGACTTCGGTCAACCTGAACGTCAAGAGCGAAGAGCGTGAGCGCAAGGGGGGCCAGGCGACGCTGCAATTCAAACCGGTACGCAACCTGACCCTGACCGCCAACTATTTCCGCTTCGACCTGTCGCAGAATTCCCAGACCAATACCCTGAAGGTACCGGAGTGGAACCTGGCCCGTTACGACGGCGACGGCAACTGGCCTGGCGGCCGCCTGCTCGACAGCCTGAGCTTCGATCCGAGCCGCACCATCGTCACCGGCGCGCAGTACAGCTTCCATCCCGGCAAGGCCTACTACTGCAGCGAAGCGCAAGCCGCGGCGGCCGGCCAGAAGCCGGGCGGCTGGGGCCCGGACGATTGCACCATCCCGACCCCGCAAATCACCGGCAGCTATAACCGCGAGAAGGCGCTGTCGCAGAGCGCCGACTTCGAAGCCGAGTGGCGCGGCCAGTCGCTGGACGCCACCTTCAAGATCGGCCGTACCTGGGCCAGGGGCGGCCCGGAAATGCAATTTGCGATGCCGATCAAGCCGCGCATGCAGAATACGGATGGCAGCTGGGCCCTCGGCAATTACGCCAGCGCCTGGAACACCGTCGGGACGCCAACCATGACCTTCTCACCCGAACTGATGGCGAACCTGCAGAAAGGCATCGGCGAGATCGACCTCGGTTCGACGTCGTCGTCGTGGACCAAGAACAGCACCCAGCAGAAATACGCACAGGCCGACTTCACCTGGCACACCGATACCAGGTGGCTCGATTCGCTGCAGTTTGGCGCCAAGTACCGCGATGGCGGCACCCACCGCAGCACCGGCAACAACTATTGGGTGTGCAAGGGCGCCGACCCGGCCAATTACGACAAGCGCTTCCAGGCAGGTTGCGACCCGACCGCCAACAAGTTCCAGCCGCAATTCCTGTATGGCGAGTCGCTGGGCAACCTGGCGGGCGGCATCAGCGCCAGTGCCTTCCCGGCCATTAACTATCCGGCCTACATCGCCCACCTGGACCAGACCTACGGCAAGATGCAGACCCGCAACGAGGACAACTTCGTCTACAACGTCGACGAGAAGATCGCCTCGACTTACCTGCAAGCGAACATCAAGGCCGACCGCCTGCGCGGCAACGTCGGCGTGCGCCTGGTGCGCACCAGGCAGCATGCCGATTCGACCGACCGGGTCGACAACTACAACGACTACTTCTTCAACGGCGCCGACGGCAAACCGGCACCTTGCCAGGCGGGGGGCAAACCGGCGGCAGGCGCGCCGGCGGGTTCCGGCTGCGTCAGCGGCTTCACCACGCTGCCGGACAGCACCGCGCATACCTCGTCGTTCCTGGTCAGTTCGCTCGACCGCACGTACAACGACGTGCTTCCGAGCCTGAACCTGGCCTATGAACTGACGCCGGACCTGCTGTTGCGCGCGGCCGCGTCGAAAGTGATTTCGCGTCCGAGCTACAACGACATAGCCTTCCCGGGCGGTTTGCAGTACTACAGCCAGGAATACGTCAACGACCGCCGCCTGATCGGTGGCGGCGACCAGCAAGGCTGGTTCGGTGCCGGCAGCAACAAGCAACTGGAGCCGTACAAGGCCAAGCAGTTCGACCTGGGCCTGGAGTGGTACTTCCAGCGTGGCTCGGTGCTGGGGGCAAACCTGTTCCGCAAGAACGTCAGCAACTTCGCGGTGCCGGTGGTGCGTGACGTAACCCTGGACGTCGGCGGCCAGGGCGTGACGGTGCAAAACTATTCGACCAGCGCCGGCGGCCGCGACGCGGTGTCGAAAGGTGTCGAACTGTATGCGCAGCACACGCTGGCGTCCGGCCTCGGCGCCCAGTTCAACTACACCTACAACAAGACCAACCAGGCTGCCATCACCCTTGCCAACGGCAAGGAAATCGGACAGTCGCCGCTGGTGGGCAGCGCCCGCTACCAGGCCAACCTGACGGTGTTCTACGAAACCGCCCAATTCCTGGCGCGCGCCTCGTACAACCGTCGCGGCGAAATCGTGGACGGCCTGGTCAACGGCCTGAACGTGTACCAGGAGCCATACAGCCAGGTCGACCTGAACGTCGCGTACAACATCAGCAAGCAATTGAGCTTCACCGCTTCGGTGCTGAACCTGACCAAGGAAGAAACGCGCTCCCACCTCGGCAGCGACACGAAAGACCGCTTCTACTCGAACGGCTACGCCGGACGTGTTGCATACTTTGGCCTGAACTACAAGTTCTAAGCAAAGTGTGGGTTCAGGCCCTTTGGGCCTGGACCCGGTTAACCGGTTTTGGTCCCGAGGCCATGAAATGAACATCACCCGCATCACCATCATCGGCGGCGGCAGCGCCGGCTGGATGGCCGCCGCCGCCCTGGCCACCTACCTGGGCCGAGGCGCCTCCATCCGCCTGGTCGAGTCCGAAGAAATCGGCATCGTCGGCGTCGGTGAAGCCAGCGTCCCCCACATCCGCCAGTTCAACGGCCAGATGCTCGGCATTGACGAAGCCGAATTCGTCAAGCGCACGCATGGCACGGTCAAACTCGGCATCGAATTCAAGGACTGGGGCCGCATCGGCGACAGCTACATCCACGGTTTCGGCACCATCGGCCGCTCGCTGGGACCTTTGCCGTTCCACCAGTTCTGGCTGAAGCTATTCCAGTCCGGCCGCGCAGGACCGATCGGCGAGTATTCGCCGCAGACCGTGATGGCGCCGCTCGGAAAATTCGCCCCGGGCGACAGGAACGCAGCACCGCACTCGCCCTTGGCCGATATTGCCTACGCCTACCATTTCGACGCCAGCCTGTATGCCCGTTTCCTGCGCGACCTGGCGGAACGGCGCGGCGTACAGCGCATCGAAGGCAAGATCGTCCGCGTCAGCCAACGAGCCGATGATGGTTTCATCGAATCGGTGACGGTGGAAAGCGGGCAATCGGTCGACGGCGAACTGTTCATCGATTGCTCCGGGTTCCGCGGCCTGCTGATCGAACAAACGCTGAAGACCGGCTACGTGGACTGGACGCACTGGCTGCCGTGCGACCGCGCGATGGCGGTACCGTGCGAAGGCAGCGGCCCGATCACCCCTTACACCCGCTCGACCGCGATCAAGGCCGGCTGGCAATGGCGCATCCCGCTGCAGCACCGGGTCGGCAACGGTTACGTGTATTCGAGCCGATACATCAGCGACGACGAAGCCGCCGCCACCCTGCTGGCGAACCTGGACGGCAAGGCGTTGGCCGAACCGCGTCCCCTGCGCTTCACCACCGGCATGCGCAAGCAGTTCTGGAACAGGAACGTGGTGGCGCTGGGATTGGCCGGCGGTTTCCTCGAACCGCTCGAATCCACCAGCATTTACCTGGCGCAGTCCGGCATCACCCGCTTGCTGGGGCTTTTCCCAAAGCGCGATTTCAACCCGCTGCTGGCCGAACGCTACAACCGCGAATCCGCCTTCGAATACGAGCGGGTACGCGATTTCCTGATCCTGCATTACAACGCCACGCAACGCGACGATTCCCCGTTCTGGGATTACTGCCGCACCATGTCCTTCCCCGACAGCCTGCGCGAGGCGATCGACCTGTTCCGCGCCGATGGCCGTTACTTCCGCAATGGGGAAGACTTCTTTGCGCTGCCAAGCTGGGTCCAGGTGATGCTGGGCCAGCGCATCATCCCGCAAAGCTACCATCCGATCGTGGACGACATGCCCGATGATAAGCTGATCGACTACGTCGAAAGCGTGCGCGCGGGCTTGGCCAATGCCGTCGCCACCATGCCGACGCACCAGGAATGGATTAACCGCTATTGGAAGGCAACCGCACAATGAGTATCGACCCGTTCATGCAACCATTCGCGCGCCTGCTCGCCGGGCTTTGCTTTGCCGTCATCGCCGCGCCGGGCCCGGCCAGCGCGTCGGCAGCCGCCGCCGCCACCGCCACCGCCACCGCACCCGCGGCGCTGCGCACGCCCGGCCAGCTCATCATCGATAAAGGCTGGACCTTCCGGCTGGCACCCGGCAATTCGCAACTGGCTGCGCATCCCGAAGCCGCCTCCTGGCGCAAGGCGAAGGTGCCGGGTACGGTGCATACCGACCTGCTCGCGAACCGCCTGATCCCCAATCCTTATGTCGGCGCTCCGGAAGCCGGGCTGCAATGGATCGGCCTGGCCGACTGGGAATACCGCACGCGCTTCGACGCCCCCCGCACCGCGCTCCAGGCCGCCCGCAGCGACCTGGTGTTCGCAGGCCTCGATACCTTTGCCGAAGTCTGGCTCAATGGCGAGAAGGTGCTCGATGCCGGAAATGCCTTCCGCACCTGGCGCCTGCCGGTACAGGGCAAGCTGCGCGCGCAGGGCAATGAATTGCGCGTCGTCTTGCGCTCGCCGATCGCAAAGCTGCTGCCCATGGTGCAGGCCATGCCGCTCAAGCTGGCGGGCAATTACCCTTCACCCTTTGGCGACGAACCGCCGGACGCGATGACGACCACCTTCGTCCGCAAACCCGGTTACCACTACGGCTGGGACTGGGGGCCGCGCTACGTCACCGCAGGCATCTGGAAGCCGGTCACCCTGCAAAGCTGGAACACGCTGCGCGTCGACGACCTGCAGATCCGCCAGGACCGCGTCGACGCAGCGCGCGCCGATATCACTGCCATTGCCTCGGTCGAGGCGGTGCGCGACGGGGTATTCGACCTGGCGCTCTGGCAGACGGCACCGGACGGCAAGCGTTCGCTCGCTGCGCAAAAGCGCGTCGCGCTGCAGGCCGGCACCAACCGCATCGATCTGCCCGTGCGGATCGACGGTCCGCAGCGCTGGTTCCCGAACGGCTATGGCGCACAAGCGCTTTACCGTTTTGACCTGGAAGCGACCGACGGCAAGGCCAGCGTCGCCACGGCCGGTACGCGCACCGGCTTGCGCAGCATTGAATTGCGGCGCGAACCCGACGACAAGGGCAGGAGCTTCCATTTCGTCGTCAACGGCATTCCGGTATTCGCCAAAGGCGCGAACACCATCCCGTTCGACATGTTCCAGCCACGGGTGGACAAGGCCCAATTGCGCCGCGTGCTGCAATCGGCGCGCGACGCCAACATGAACTTCCTGCGCAGCTGGGGCGGCGGCTATTACGAGAGTGACGACTTCTTCGACCTGGCCGACGAACTTGGCTTGCTGGTCTGGCAGGACTTCATGTTCGGCGGCGGCATGCAGCCTGGATACGACGATGCCTTCCGTGCCAACGTGATCGCGGAAGCGCGCGACAACGTACGCCGCCTGCGCAACCACCCCAGCATCGCCCTGTGGTGCGGCAACAACGAGGAAGAAATATCCTGGAAATACTGGGGGCGGGGCAAGGAGATGAAGGCTGCCGATCCAGCCTTCGCGGACAAAGTCTGGAACGGCTACGTGCAACTGTTCGGCACCGACCTGCGCAAGGTCGTCGAGGAAGAGGGTGGCGGCATCGCTTACTGGTCCAGTTCACCCAGCGACGACCTGGTCGGGCCGCCGGATACGCCGGCCAGTGGCGACATGCACTACTGGAACGTGTGGGGCAACGAGGCGCACCCGCCGTCGAAATACCTGGAGATCACGCCGCGCTTCATGTCCGAATACGGCTTGCAGGGTTGGCCGGTGCAGCGCACGGTCGACGCTTTCGCCAGCCGCGCAGAACAGGGCATCGCCACGCCGGTGATCGAGGCGCACCAGAAGTACATGGCCGGCAAGGGCAATGAACGCCTGATGAAATACGTGGAGTATGAATTTGGCCAGACGAAGGACTTCGCCAACTTCATCTACCTGAGCCAGGCCGCCCAGGCGGAGGGCATCGCGCTGGCCGCGCTGCACCACCGCGCCAGCCGCCCCTACACCATGGGCTCCCTGTATTGGCAGCTCAACGACGTATGGCCGGGTGCGTCCTGGTCGAGCATCGACTGGTTCGGACGCTGGAAAGCGCTGCACTTCCATGCGCGCCGCTTCTTCGCGCCGGTGGCCGTGGCTGCGCTGCGCAACGCGGAAGGCCGCACCTCGGTCAGCATGCTCAACGACCGTACGGTGCCCGTCCGCGGCGAATTGCGCATGCGGGTGATGTCCCTGGAGGGCAAGGTCTTGCGCGACGAACGCAAACCGGTCGACCTGGCGCCGCTGTCGGCGTCCCGGGCAGCCAGCTATACCGACGCCGAATTGCTCGGCGGTGCCGACCCCGCATCCACCGTCGCGGTATTCGACCTGCGCGTCGATGGCGAGCCGGCGTCGCGCGGCGTCGTGTATTTCAAGGCAGCCAAGGACATGGCGTGGGCCGGCTCCGGCCTGCGGCCGGAACTGCGCCGCGATGGCAAGGCTTACGTGCTGGAGCTGTCCGCCGCCAGGCTGGCGCGCGGCGTGTGGATCGACTTTGGTGCCACCGACGCCGAGCTATCGGACAACGCACTGACCCTGCTGCCGGGCGAAAAGGCCGTGGTGAAGATCGCCTCCAAGGCCGGCCTGGCCACCCTGCGCAAGGCGTTGCGCCTGCAAACGTTTGGCGGCGGGGGGCAGCAGTGAGTCAGGTCACCCTGCGCGATATTGCACAGGCCACAGGCCTGTCGATCGGAACCGTGTCGCGCGCGCTCAAGAACCAGGTCGGCATGACCGAAACCACACGCAACATCGTGCGCGAAGCCGCCGTGCGCCTTGGCTACGATTTTGCGCAACTGAAGAAGGGCCGCATCCGCCGCATCGCCTTCCTGCTGCACAGCCAGCACAACACGCTGGCGTCCAGCCCCTTCTTTTCGCCGGTGCTGCAGGGCGCGGAGATCGCCTGCCGGCGGGAGGGCGTGGCCTTGTCCTTTATCGCGGTCGGCCCGGCCGAACCGGTGCTGTCGCAGATCCGCGTGCACCAGCCGGATGCCATCCTGTGCGCCGGCTTCTTCGAACCGGAAGTGTTGACCGTCCTGCAGCAGGTTGGCAAGCCGATCGTGCTGGTCGATATGCACCGCCGCGGCTTCACCTCGGTCAACCCGGACAATGTCCGCGGCGGTTACCTGGCCACCCAGCACTTGCTGCGCTGCGGGCGCAAGCGCATCGCGATGCTGTCCGGATCGCTGGCCCACTACAGTATCCAGCAGCGCAACCGGGGTTTCCGCCAGGCGTTGTTCGACGCCAAGGTCCATGCCGACCCTGCGCTGGAAGTCATCGTGCCGACCATGGGCGAGGGCGACGAAGCCGTGGCGGAAGCGGTGCGCAGCCTGATGAGCCTTCCCAAGCCGCCCGATGCCCTGTTCTGCTACAACGACAGCACCGCGCTCGTCGCCATGACGTATTGCCTGAACGAGGGCATGAAGATCCCGCACGACCTGGCGATCGTCGGTTTCGACGACATCAGCAGCGCCGCCGCCGCCATTCCGCCGCTCAGCACGATCCACGTGGACAAGGAAGCCCTTGGCCGCGCCGGGGTTGAGCTGTTACTCCACAAAACCGACGAAGAACCCAGCGAGACCCTGTTGCCGATCAACCTCATTGTGCGCGAAAGCAGTTTCGACGATTAGCGCCTTCCACTTGCCATCATGACCCAATTCCCGAACTTCCGCAGCACGGCCGTCCTGCTCGACCACGCGCAGCACACCATGCGTTTCTACCACCCGCGCGCCGTCGATCCGAGCGGTGGCCTCTATCACTATTTCAAGGATGACGGCACCGTCTACGATACGCAGCACCGCCATCTGGTCAGCAGCACGCGCTTTGTGTTCACCTATGCCATGGCGTACCGTCACTTCCACGATCCGGCGCATCTTGATGGGTTGCAGCATGCGCTGCGTTACGTGCGCGAGGCGCACCGCGACCCGGTCGGCGGCGGTTACGCCTGGATGCTGGACAACGGCAAGGTGGAAGACGGCACGCAGCACGCCTACGGGCTGGCGTTCGTCTTGTTGGCCTACGCGCACGCGACGATGGCCGGGCTGGAACAGGCGCGCGCCTGGATCGGCGAAACGTTCGAACTGATGGAGCGACGCTTCTGGGATGCCGACGCCGGCCTGTATGCCGATGAAGCGAGCCGCGACTGGTCTGCATTGTCCGGCTATCGCGGACAGAACGCCAACATGCATGCCTGCGAAGCCTTGCAGGCCGCCTTCCAGGCTACCGGCGAGCGCCGCTACCTGGAACGGGCCTATACCATCGCTTACAACATCACCCAGCGCCAGGCCAGGCGTTGCGGTGGGCTGATCTGGGAACACTATGACGCCGCCTGGCAGCCGGATTGGCGCTTCAATATCGACGATCCCGAAAACCTGTTCCGCCCATGGGGCTACCAGCCCGGCCATTTCACCGAGTGGGCCAAGCTGCTGCTGCAACTGGAAGCGCGTGGCGGCGTGCTTGGCAAGGACCTGTCCTGGCTGCGCCCGACCGCCGAACGCCTGTTCCAGGTGGCGGTGACGAAAGGCTGGGACGACGATCATGGTGGCCTGTGCTACTCGCTCGCACCCGACCTGACCGTGTGCGACCACCACAAGTATTTCTGGGTACAGGCCGAAAGCGCTGCCGCTGCCGCCATGCTGGCGCAGCGCACCGGCGACCAGATGTACTGGGATTGGTACGACCGCCTGTGGGCCTATAGCTGGACGCATTTCGTCGACCATGAACACGGCGCCTGGTACCGCATCCTGGACCGCCAGAACCGCAAGCTGGGTGACGAGAAGAGCCCGGCCGGCAAGGTCGATTACCACACCATGGGTGCTTGCTACGACATCGTGGCAGCGTTGGGAGGTGGCGGCCATGCGTGACGCACCCGTAATGCTGTGCGCCGGGGAAGCGCTGACCGACATGATCCAGCAGGGCGAAGAGCAGTGGGCCAGCCGCGTCGGCGGCTCGGTGTGGAATGTGGCGCGTGCCCTGGCCGTGCTGGGTGAGCGCACAGCCTTTGCCGGCGCCATCAGCCGCGACCGATTTGGCGACGCCTTGTGGCGGGCCAGCGAAGCGGTCGGCCTGGATACGCGCCTGCTGCAGCGCGTGGAGCGCTCGCCGCTGCTGGCCATCGTCGAACAGGGCGAGCCGCCGCGCTACTTCTTCATCGGCGACGACAGCGCCGACCTGCATTTCAATGCGGACGCCTTGCCGCAAGGCTGGTCCGGCGCCCTGCGCTGGGCCCACTTCGGCGGCATCAGCCTGGCCCGCGAACCGCTGGCATCGCGCCTGGTGGCGCTGGCAGCGCAGTTGAAGGCGCAGGGCGTGGCGATCAGCTATGACCCGAATTACCGCAACCTGATGGATGAACGCTATGCGCCCACGCTGCGGCGCATGGCGGCGCTGGCCGATGTGATCAAGGTGTCCGACGACGACTTGCGCGGCCTGTTCCCCGGCGTGCCGCTGGACGACGCATTGCAGCAACTGCGCGCCATCAATCCGGCGGCCTATTGCCTGCTGACGCGCGGCGGGCAGGGTGCCAGCCTGTTCCTCGCCGGCCAGCGCGTCGATGCGCGTGCGCCGTCCGTCGCCGTGGTGGACACGGTCGGCGCCGGCGACGCCAGTATTGCCGGCCTGCTGCACAGCCTGGCCCGCCAACCGCACCGCCCGCTGCAAGCCCATTTGCACGCGGCACTGGCAGCCGGTTCCGCCGCCTGCCTGCAGTCCGGCGCCACGCCGCCACACCCGGCGGCCATGCAGCAATTGTTCGACACGCTTCAAGGAGAGGTTTCGTGATGACCGTTTTCCCCACCGCACGTCTGGCCGGCCTGGGCGTTGTGCTGGCCGCGTTCGCGCTGCCGCTGGCCGCGCCGTGCGCAGCCGCCGCCGACGCCTTCCCGGTCAACACCTTTATCGGCACCCAGGACGAGGGCAATACCTTCCCTGGCGCTTCGGCCCCCTTCGGCATGATCCAGGTCAGCCCGACCGGCGAGCATTACGCCGGCTGGCGTTACAGCGATGCCCGCATCCGTGGGTTCGGCCATTCCTTCCTGTCCGGCGCAGGTTGCTGGGAGCAGGGCGGCCAATTGTCGGTGCTGCCGGTCACCGGCCGCATCGGCCCCGGCGGCGACTTCGACACCGGTAAGGCGGCCAGCTTTGACTACAAGCGTTATGCCGCCAGCTACAGCCATGAAGGCGAGGTAGGGCAAGCCGGCTACTACAAGGTCCGGCTCACCAGCTATGGCGGCATCACCGCCGAAGCGACCGCCCTGACGCGCGCCGCCGCCGAACGCTATTCGTTTGCCGCCGGCACCGGCAGCGGTCACCTGCTGCTCAACCTGGGCCAAGCCAATGAGCGCCATTCCGTGGTCGGCAGCGAGGTGCGCGTGCTGGACGAGCGCAGCGTCGAAGGCCGGATCACCACCAAGAGCTTCTGCGGCGGCGCCCAGTACACCACCTGGTTCCGCATGGTGTTCGACCAGCCCTTCGTCGCCCACGGCATATGGGACGACCGCGGCGGCTGGCCCGGCGTGAGAGGCCCAAGCCAGCAGGGCGACAGCCGGCCGCACGGCGTCTGGCTCACGTTCGACCTCAAGCGCGGGGCTGCCGTGACGGCGGTCAGCGCGATCTCCCACGTCGACGCGGAAGGCGCCCGCATCAACCTGCGTGCCGAAGGGATGAAGGGCGAGCAGCCGCTCAGCTTCGACGCCATGCGCGCCCAGGCGCAGGGGGCATGGCAGCGCGAACTGGGCACCGTGCGCGTGGAAGGCGGCAGCACCGATGACCGCACCGTGTTCTACACGGCGCTCTACCACTCGCTGCTGCAACCCTTGACCGGCAGCGATGCGGATGGCCGCTACCGCGGTTACGACGACGCCATCCATACCGCCAAGGGCTGGACCTATTACGAATTCTTCTCGTTGTGGGATACCTACCGTGCACAGAACCAACTGCTTGCCTTGCTGCGCCCGCAGCGGGCGCGCGATATCGCCAACTCGGTCCTGAAGATCCGTGAAGAAGGCGGCTGGCTGCCGCGCTGGGGCTA
>CAMLRG010000173.1 GCA_946482335.1 uncultured Duganella sp.
AGACAGCGGGCAGGATGGCCAGCAATTGCTGGAAGACTTGCGCCACCACAAGCTGATCGACCGCTCCGCCATCTTCATCATGCTGACCTCGGAAGCGGTGCAATCCAAGGTGATTGGCGCCGCCGAACTGACGCCCACCGATTATGTGCTGAAGCCCTTCACCGTGGACGCCCTGATGCTGCGCATTGCGCGCGCGGTGGACCGGCGTGCCGTCTTCATGCCGATTTATCAACTCATCGCGCAAGACCAGAAACGCGAAGCGATCGCGGCCTGCCATGCGGCCGAAGGCAGCAACCCACGCTATGCGACCGACTTCGCCCGGCTGCGCGCCGAGCTGCTGTACGAGCTGGGCGAGCTGGCCGATGCGGAGCTGGTCTACCAGACCACGCTCGCCGGCCGCCAGCTCGGCTGGGCCCAACTGGGCTTGGCGCGCTGCCAGTTCGGCCTGGAGCGCTACGACGATGCCCTCGCAACGCTCGAGCGGCTGATCGACGCCAATCCCCGGCTGATGGCCGGCTACGACTTGCTGGCCCGCACCTACGAAGCGATCGGGCAGTCGCAGCAGGCCAAGAAGATCCTGGAAGACGCCGTGGCCATGTCGCCCAACCTGGTGCAAAGGCTGCGCCATCTGGGCGAAGTGGCTTACGAAACCGGCGATATCCGGGTGGCGGAAAAGGCCTTCCGCCAGGTCGTGAGCAAGGCGCGCTACTCCGAATTCCGCGATCCTGAAGACCATGTCAACCTGGTGCGCACGCTGGTGCGCAAGGGCGACGTCAACCAGGCTTCAGGCGTGATCCGCGACATGGAGCGCACCTTGCGCGCCAATGCCAATACCGAAGTGTGCAAGCATATTTCTTCCGCCCTGGTCCTGGACGTCACGGGACACGGCACGGAAGCCGCATCCGAGCTGTCCAATGCCGTGACGGCAGTAGGCATGGCGCGCGGCTTGTCGAACCAGTTGCGCATCGGCCTGGTGAATTCCTGCCTCAAGCACCGGCTGGACAAGGATGCGGCGGACGTCGTCATGCACATGATGAACGATGCCGAAAAGCCGCTCACGATGGACGAAGCCGTCAGCGTCTTCGAGAAGGCGGGCCGCCATGACCTGGCGCGCGGTGTCGGCGACAAGATCGACGGCCAGGTGCGGGAACTGGTCAACGAAGCCGAAGCGATGGCGCGCCAGGGCGATCACCGCGCGGCGGTGTCGACCCTGAACCAGGCCTTGCGCCGCACGCCCGGCAACCTCAAGGTGCTGTACGCGGCGGTACAGGCCATCCTCAGGCAAATGGACGAATTTGGCTGGGAAGCGCCGCTGGGCGACCAGGCGGCGGCCCTGGTGGACCGCATCCGCCGCCTGGATGCCGGCAGCCCGGAACTGGAAGCCCTGCTGATGCAATACACGGGCACCCAGCGCAAGTACGGTATTTCCACCACCGCCTAGCTTACGCCGCCGGTCCGAAGCCGCCGCCGCCCGGCGTTTCCACCACGAACACATCGCCCGGCCGCATATCGGTCTTGCCGATATGGCCAAGCTGTTCGCTGCTGCCGTCGGCACGCAACACCGTGTTGCGGCCCAGCGCACCCGGCGCGCCGCCGGCCATGCCGAATGGCGCATGGATGCGGTTATTCGACAGGATGGCAGCCGTCATCGGCTCCAGGAAGCGGACCTTGCGCACGCCGCCATTGCCGCCGTGCCAGCGGCCGGCACCGCCGGAACCCTGGCGGATCTCGTAGCTTTCAAGCCGCACGGGGAAGCGGAATTCCAGGATTTCCGGGTCGGTCAGGCGTGAGTTGGTCATATTGGTCTGCACCACGTCGGTGCCGTGGAAACCCTCGCCCGCGCCGGAACCGCCGCTGATGGTTTCGTAGTACTGGTATCGCGCATTGCCGAAGGTGAAATTATTCATCGTGCCCTGCGACGCGCCCTGTACACCCAGCGCGCCGTACAGCGCATTGGTGATGCAAGTCGACGTTTCGACGTTGCCCGACACCACGGAAGCCGGATAGTGCGGGTTCAGCATCGAGCCCGGCGGAATGATCACCTGCAAAGGCTTCAGGCAACCGGCGTTGAGCGGGATGTCATCGTCCACCAGGGTGCGGAATACGTACAGCACGGCGGCCATGCATACGGCCGAGGGCGCGTTGAAATTGTTGTCCAGCTGGGCCGAGGTGCCGCTGAAGTCGATCTCCGCGCTGCGTTCGGCGGCGTTGACGCGTACTGCGACATTGATCACCGCCCCGTTATCGAGTTTCAACTCGAAGCTGCCGTTGCGCAGCGCGCTGATCACGCGGCGCACGGCTTCCTCGGCATTGTCCTGCACGTGCCCCATGTAGGCGCGCACCACATCGAGGCCGAAGTGCGCGACCATCTTGCGCAATTCCTCGACGCCTTTCTGGTTGGCCGCGACCTGGGCCCGCAAATCGGCCATGTTCTGGTCCGGATTGCGCGCGGGATAACGCGCACCGGCCAACAGGGCCCGTGCTTCGGCGTCGCGCAACTGGCCGCCCGCAGCGCCGTCGACCAGCTTGAAATTGTTGATCAGGACGCCCTCTTCCTCGATGGTGCGCGAATCGGGCGGCATCGAGCCGGGCGTGCTGCCGCCGATATCGGCGTGGTGCCCGCGCGAACCCACGTAGAACAGGATGTCGCGCCCCGCTTCATCGAATACCGGCGTAATCACCGTCACGTCGGGCAGATGGGTGCCGCCGTTGTAGGGGTCGTTGAGCATGTAGACGTCGCCGGGATGCATCCTGCCGGCATTCTCGCGCATCACCGTCTTGATGCTCTCGCCCATCGAGCCCAGATGCACCGGCATGTGCGGGGCGTTGGCGATCAGGTTGCCATCGGCATCGAAGATGGCGCAGCTGAAGTCCAGGCGCTCCTTGATATTGACCGAGTAGGCGGTATTTTGCAGGCGCAGCCCCATCTGCTCGGCAATCGACATGAACAGATTGTTGAAGATCTCCAGCATCACCGGATCCGCCGTGGTGCCGATCGCGCGCCGCACCGGCAGGGCTTCCACCCGCGTCAGCACCAGGTGGTCCTGCGGCGTGACTTCGGCTTGCCAGCCCGGCTCCACAATGGTGGTGGCGTTGGCTTCGGCAATGATGGCCGGGCCCTTGATGATATCGCCGATGCGGGTCGTGTCGCGCCGGAACAGTCCGGTGTCGTGCCACTGGCCGGCGCTGTACATGCGCACCGTTTGCGTTGGCGCCAGCGGCGCATGGCGCGGCGCCTGCTTTGGCGCCGCCTCGGCCGGGGCGTCGGACTTGCCGATCGCTTCCACCGACACCGCTTCGACGACCAGCGCCTTGGCCGGCATCAGGAAGGAGAAGCGCTTGCGGTAAGCGGCCTCGAATTGCGACTTCATGCTGTCGATGGTGTCGAACAGCACGATCAGGGCCGAATCGGTGCCTTCGTAGCGCAGGTGGACGCGGCGCACGACGCCGATGCGCGCGTCGGCCACGCCCTGCCCGTGCAGGTCGGCCACCGCATCGCCGGCCAGCGCATCCAGGCGCGACTCGAGCAGCGGCAGCGCATCGTCCGCCAGCCGGGTTTCGACGGCGCTCTCGCGCATCGCCGTCTGGTCGGCCAAGCCCATGCCGTAAGCGGACAACACGCCTGCCAGCGAGTGGATGAAGACCGTCTTCATGCCCAGCGCATCGGCAACCAGGCAGGCGTGCTGGCCGCCGGCGCCGCCGAAGCTGGTCAAGGCATATTCGGTCACGTCGTGGCCGCGCTGCACGGAAATCTGCTTGATCGCGTTGGCCATATTGCCCACTGCGATCTCGATGAAGCCTTCGGCGACCTGCTCGGGGGACGATGGCGCGCCCGTGGCCGCCTCGATCGCGGCCGCCATGGCGGCGAACTGCGCGCGCACGGTGGCGGCGTCGAGTGGCTGGGCGCCGTCGCTGCCGAACAGTTTCGGGAAGTAGTCGGGCTGGATCTTGCCCAGCATGACGTTGCAGTCGGTGACCGCCAGCGGTCCGCCGCGACGGTAGCTGGCGGGGCCGGGATCGGCGCCGGCACTGTCCGGGCCGACGCGGAAGCGGCTGCCGTCGAAATGCAGGATGGAACCGCCACCGGCGGCCACGGTATGGATGCTCATCATCGGCGCGCGCATGCGCACGCCGGCGACCTGGGTTTCGAACACGCGCTCGAATTCGCCGGAAAAATGCGATACGTCGGTCGACGTGCCGCCCATGTCGAAGCCGATGATTCTTTCGAAGCCGGCCGCGCGGCTGGCGCGCACCATGCCGACAATGCCGCCGGCCGGACCGCTGAGGATCGAATCCTTGCCCTGGAAGGTGCGGGCATCGGTCAGGCCGCCGTTGGACTGCATGAATTGCAGGTTCACCCCTGGCAGCTCGGCGGCCACCTGCTCGACGTAGCGCCGCAGGATCGGCGACAGGTAGGCATCGACCACGGTGGTGTCGCCGCGGGCGACCAGCTTCATCATCGGACTGACCTGGTGCGAGACCGACACCTGGGTATAGCCGATCGCGCGCGCGAGCTGGGCCAGGCTGCTTTCGTGCGCGCTATAGCGGTAACCGTGCATCAGGACGATGGCGAGCGAGCGCAAGCCCTGGTCGTAGTGGGCCTGCAGGCCGGCGCGGGCCGCCTCCAGGTCGAGCGGCCGCACCACGTCGCCGTGCGCGCCGATGCGTTCATCGATCTCCACCACATGCCGGTACAGCAGTTCCGGCAGCACGATATGGCGGTCGAACAACCGCGGACGGTTCTGGTAGGCGATCCGCAGTGCATCGCGGAACCCGCGCGTAATGGCCAGCACGGTGGGTTCGCCCTTGCGTTCGAGCAGGGCGTTGGTGGCGACGGTGGTGCCCATCTTGACCGCCTCCACCTGGCCGCCCGGAATCGGTGCGCCGGCCGCCACGCCCAGCAGGTGGCGGATGCCGGCGATGGCCGCATCGCGGTAGTGTTCGGGGCTTTCGGACAATAGCTTGTGGGTCGTCAGGCTGCCGTCGGGCCGGCGCGCCACGATATCGGTGAAGGTGCCGCCACGGTCGATCCAGAATTGCCAATCCATTGCACTGCCTCGCTCAAGTCGTGAAGCCGCTATTGTAGTGCTAGAATGGCCTGCATGACGCCCCTCTTTACCGTCGCCGAAATTCGTGCGATCGAGCACGCTGCGGCATTGCGCTTGCCGGCGGGAGCACTCATGCAGCGCGCCGGCCAGGCCGGCGCCAACGAGGCGCTGGACCTGCTGCCTTTCACGATCGACCGGGCCCGGGTGCTGGTGCTGGCGGGCCCCGGAAACAATGGCGGCGACGCGCTGGAAACGGCAGCCCATCTGGGGCACGCGGGTGCGCAAGTGACCATCGTGCATTGGCCGCCGTCCGCCACGCCCGCCGCTGAACGCGTCGCGGCCCTGGCGCGGGCGCGCAACTCCCCTGCCCGCTTCGCGAACCTGGATGCGGCAGGCACCCCGGAGGCGCAGGCCTGCGCCGCACTGGCAAATGCCGATTGGGCGCTGGTGGTCGACGGCCTGTTCGGCATCGGGCTGGCGCGCCCCATCACGGGCAGCCTCGCGGCGCTGGTCGCCGCCGTCAACGCACTGTCCTGCCCGGTCATTGCGCTCGACGTACCCAGCGGCCTGGATGCGGACACCGGCGCCATCGTCGGGGGCGAGGCCGGCACTGCGGTGCGGGCGAGCCACACCGTCACTTTCATCGGCGACAAGCCCGGCCTGCACACCGCCGAGGGACGCGACCACGCCGGCGTCGTCATCGTCAACAGCCTCGAGATCGACAGTGCGTTGTTCCCTGCCGCGCTGGCGCAGTTGAACGATGTGGCGCTGTTTGCCCATTGTGCACGGCGGCGCAGGCATAGTGCGCACAAGGGCAGCCATGGCAGCGTGGCGGTGCTGGGCGGCGCACGGGGGATGGCCGGCGCCCCGATACTGGCCGCGCGCACGGCGTTGTCCGCGGGCGCGGGGCGGGTCTATGCCTGCTTCGTCGGCGAACCGCCCGCCTTCGATGCCGCGCAGCCGGAGCTGATGTGCCGTAGCGCGCAGGCTTTCGATTTCGACAGCGCGGTACTGGTGGTCGGTCCGGGCATGGGGACATCGTCCACCAGCGCGGAAATGCTGGCCGGCGCGCTGCACAGCCAAAGCCCGGCCGTCCTTGACGCCGACGCCCTGAACCTGCTGGCCGGCGCCGACACCCTGCGCGCCCAGCTGGCGCAGCGCAAGGCGCCCTGCATCCTCACGCCCCACCCGCTCGAAGCGGGGCGCCTGCTTGGCATTTCGGCACCACAAGTGCAATCGGACCGGCCGGCCGCGGCGCGCGCCCTGGCCGCTCGGCTAGCCGCCACCGTCGTGCTGAAAGGTTCCGGAACCGTGATCGCGTCGCGCGACCAGGCGATCGTCGTCAACACCACCGGCAACCCGGCGCTGGCCACGGCAGGCACGGGCGACGTGCTGGCCGGCTTGTGCGGCAGCCTGCTTGCCCAGGGCTGGCCCGAATGGGAGGCCGCCCTGGCCGCCGTCTGGCTGCACGGCATGGCCGCCGACGTGCTGGTGGCCGAAGGATGCGGGCCAATCGGCATTACCGCCAGCGAACTGATTCCTGCCATCCGTACGGCGGCCAACCGTCTTGCGCTCCACCACGGCTGTTAGACGATCCTGCCCGCCGCAATCGTGATGACCCGTGCGCAGCGCGCGGCGATTTCGCTATCGTGGGTCACCAGCACCAGGGTCGAGCCATGCTCGCGGTTCAATTCGAACATCAGCCGGATGACCGACTCGCCGGTGGCCGCATCCAGGCTGCCGGTCGGCTCATCGGCCAACAGCAAGGGCGGGTGGGTGACGAAAGCCCGCGCCAGCGCCACACGCTGCTGCTCGCCGCCGGACAGGAACTTTGGATAATGTTTCAGGCGGCTGGACAGGCCAACGCGGCCCAGCATGGCTTGCGCCTTCTCGCGCGCCGCGCCGTCGCCCGCCAATTCCAGCGGCAGCATCACGTTCTCCACTGCCGTCAGATGCGGCAGCAACTGGAAGGACTGGAAGACAAAGCCCAGCTTCTCCTTGCGCAGCGCGGCCCGGCCATCCTCATCCAGGGCGAAGATGTCGACGCCATCGAGCACCACCTTGCCTTCGGTCGGCGTATCGAGCCCGGCCAGCAAGCCAAGCAAGGTCGATTTGCCTGAGCCGGACGCCCCAACAATGGCAAGCGTTTCAGCCTTTTGCACGGTAAAATCCACCCCATGCAGGATGGTCAGCTCGCCGCTGGCGTCGGCCACCCGCTTGCCCAGGCCCGCAACGGTGATGGCCGCCTGTGCCAACTGGCTCGACGTTTTAGGAAGATCACGCATGGTCATGTTCAAAATTGTTGTCCGCTGTTTCGCGGTGCTCATCCTGTCGCTCAGCGCGACTGCAAGCGCCTATTCTGCATCAAAAACCGTGCTGGTGGTGGGCGATAGCCTGTCGGCCGAATATGGCATCACGCGCGGCGCCGGCTGGGTCGCGCTGCTCGAACAGCGCCTCAAGCAGCAAAAGCTCGATGCCAGCATCGTCAACGCCAGCGTCAGCGGCGAGACCACCAGCGGCGGCCGCACCCGCCTGCCGGCGCTGCTCAGCAAGTACAAACCCCATGTGGTGATCATCGAGCTGGGCGCCAACGACGGCTTGCGCGGCCTGCCGGTCGCGGCCGCCGAAGCCAACCTGCGCGCCATGGTCGATGCCTCGCGCAAGTCGGGCGCCCAGGTGCTGCTGGTCGGCATGCGCATGCCGCCCAATTATGGGCGCGATTACGCCGACAAATTCTTTGCCATGTACGGCACCTTGAGCAAGGAAGTGAAAGTGCCGCTGGCGCCCTTCATGCTCGACGGCATCGCACAAAAGCCTGAACTGTTCCAGCCGGACCGCCTGCATCCGCTGGCGGAAGCCCACCCGATCATCCTGGGCAATATCTGGCCCCACCTCCAGCCTATCTTGAAGATCAAATGAAGTATCCAGCAATCCTTCCCATCGAGGACGTCCTGGCACGTCTGGACGAATTCGACACCATCATCGACGCGCGCAGCCCGTCGGAGTATGCCCTCGACCATCTGCCGAACGCCATCAACTGCCCCGTCCTGGACGATGAGCAGCGCATTGCCGTCGGCACCATGTACAAACAGGTCGGTTCCTTCGAAGCGAAAAAGCTTGGTGCGGCCATGGTATCCAGGAATATCGGCTACCACCTCGAGACGCTGTGGCTGGACAAGCCGCGCGACTGGAAGCCGCTGGTCTATTGCTGGCGCGGCGGCAACCGCAGCGGTTCGATGGCGACCGTGCTGGCCAAGATCGGCTGGCCGGTCGTGCAGCTCGATGGCGGCTACAAGGCCTTCCGCGCCGCCATCAACACACAGCTGGAAAAGACCCCGGAGCTCGATTTCCGCGTCATTTGCGGCACCACGGGCAGCGGCAAGACGCGCCTGCTCGACACACTGGAAGCGATCGGCGCGCAAGTGCTGGACCTGGAACAACTGGCAGCCCACCGCGGCTCAGTCCTGGGCAACATCCCCTGCCAGCCGCAGCCTTCGCAAAAAGCTTTCGAGACCTCGATCTGGGACCGCTTGCGCCGCTTCGATCCCGCGCTTCCCGTGTTCGTCGAATCGGAGAGCCGCAAGGTGGGCAGCCTGCGCGTGCCGGGCGCGTTGATGGAGCGCATGCGCGCTTCGCCCTGCATTGCCATGCAGGTGTCGCGCGAAAACCGCGTCAAGCTGCTGATCGAGGATTACCAGCACTTTGCCTGCAATGCCCCGGCCCTGAACGCGCAGCTGGAATTCCTCACGCAGCTGCATGGCCGCGAGCGCATCGAACGTTGGCAAGCCATGGCGACCGCGGGCGAGATGCCGGCGCTGGTCGATGAACTGCTGGTCGACCATTACGACCCGGCCTACCTCAAGTCCATCCACCGCAATTTCGTCCAGTACGACAAGGCTATCGAGCTGGCGCTGCCCGATATTTCTCCCGAAGCGTTTGTCGCCGCTGCGCGCCAGCTGCACGGCGTATAAAAAAAGCCGGGATCCGCTTGAGCGGAACCCGGCTCCTTTGGGGCTGAAAGCCTTTATTCGGTCTGCGTCTTGATGGTCGCGACCGGACGCAGGATCTTGACCTTGGCTTTCTGCTTGATCGCCTCGATGTAACCCGCCATTTCCTGCGTTGCGACCACCTGACCGATGCGCTGGGCCTCCTGCTCGCGGCGCGCCTTGTCCTGCTCGGCAGGCTGGCCGACCTTGGCAATCCGGTACACGGCGTAGCCCGCACCTGGAACTTCCACACCAACGTAAGCAGGCAGTTTGGCCGCATCAGCTTTCATCACGGCAGCGAAAGCGGTCGGGTTGATGCCTTCGGGCTTGGCGCGGGAAATGGTCTTGGTCTCGCCGAAACCTGCGGCGTCGCCAGTCTTCCTGGCGGCAGCCAGCTTGTCCTCGCCGGCCTTCTTGGCCGCTTTCATGGCTTCTTCCATCGCCACGCGCTGCTTGATGGCGGCTTCCACTTCAGCCAGTGGCTTCTTGGCGGCCGGCTTGAATTCCACGATGCGGCCGGCGACCAGGGTTTGCGGTGCCACTTCGACCGCTTCCGTATTGCGCTTGTTCTTCAACACTTCATCCGAGAACAGCTTTTCCAGGAACTTCGCGTTGTTGAACGGCGCCGCGCCCAGCACAGGGTTGGGCTGACGGCTGACGCCATCGATGGTTTCGACCTTCAGCTTCAGCTTGTCGGCAGCCGGCTTCAGGCTGTCGTACTGCGAGTACACGATGTCGGTGAACTGTTCCGACAGTTCGGAGTACAACTTGCCGGCTTTCTGCTTCTTCAGTTCGGCGGCCACGTCGGCCTTCACTTCTTCGAGCGGCTTCACTTGGGCCGGTTTCAGGTCGGTGACGGTGATGATGTGGTAACCGAATTCGGATTCGACCAGGCCACTGATCTCGCCTTGCTTCAGCTTCAGGATCGCGTCTTCCACCGGCTTGACGAAGGTGCCCTTCACCAGCACGTCAAGGTCGCCACCCTGCTCCGCCGAGCCAGGGTCATCCGACTTGGCCTTGGCGATCTTGGCGAAGTCGCCCGGGTTCTTGCGCACTTCGGCCAGCACTGCTTCGGCCTTTGCTTTGGCCGCGGCTTTATCGCCTTCGGCCTTGATCAGGATGTGCGATGCACGGCGCGCTTCCTCGCTGCCGAAGCGCTTCTCGTTGGCTTTGTAGTAGGCGGCGACTTCCTCGTCGCTGACAGCCACTTGCGATGCCACCGCGTCCGCATTCAGCACCATGTATTCGATCTTGGCCGATTCAGGGATCTCGAACAGCTTGGCGTTCTTGTCGTAGAAGGCTTTGACCATCTCGTCGGTGACCTTCACGTCCGGCAGGAACTGGGAAAGCGGCAGCGCCAGTTCCTGTACTTCGCGTTCCTGCGAACCGAAGTCGGAAATGGCCTTGGCCACCGTGCGCGGGGCAAAACCGCTGCCCTCGATGCCCGCAGCAACCTGGCCCACCACCATCTCGTTCCGGACCTGGTCACGGTGCATGTTCACGGACATGCCTTGCGCCGCGAGCAGCTGGGCATACTGTTCACTGTCGTATTTCCCGTCGGCTTTGAACAGCGGCAATTGGGTTGCGATGGTATTCGAGATGCTGTCTTCGCTCACCGTCATGTGCAAAGCACGGATTTCCGCGTTGACGGCGCGCTGGGCAATCAGCTGGTCCAGCACGTTCTGCTTGAATTCAGGGGTGTCGAACAGTTTCTGGTCGAACTGCTGGCCCATTTGCTGGCGCATGCGGTCCAGCTGGTTGCGCTGGGCGTTTTCCCATTCCTGCTGGGTCAGCGGATAGCCGGCCACTTTGGCGATCGTATTCGCGTCTTCGCCGAACAGCGTGACGCCGCTGACACCGACCAGCACAAACGACGGCACAATCAGGAGCGCCAGGATAATCTGCATCAGTTTTTGATGCGTGCGTACAAAATCAAACATGTCGGCTATTTTTTCCGTATAGAGGAGGCTCGAAAACTGCTCGCGCGATTTTACAGGGCAGTTGATCATGTTGCAAATGAAAAAGCCCCACCGTCTTTTGGACTGGTGGGGCTTTCTCGGGATTCTGGCGGAGCGGACGGGGCTCGAACCCGCGACCCCCGGCGTGACAGGCCGGTATTCTAACCAACTGAACTACCGCTCCAGGTAGTGTGTGTGCGTTTGCTGGCGGAGCGGACGGGGCTCGAACCCGCGACCCCCGGCGTGACAGGCCGGTATTCTAACCAACTGAACTACCGCTCCAGCATTCACAACACAGGTACTACAACGTTTAAGTGGTGGGCGTTGAGAGGGTCGAACTCCCGACCTAATCCTTGTAAGGGATCCGCTCTACCAACTGA
>CAMLRG010000174.1 GCA_946482335.1 uncultured Duganella sp.
CGCCTTTTCCTCGATGCTGGTCACGTCTTCCAGGAAGATGACATTGCGCTCCACGTCCAGGCCGCCGGTATCGGCAGCGGCAAAGCGCAGTTTCAAGTGCAAGGTCACGTCGCGCCGCGCGCTCCAGGCCGCCGTCAAGCCTTCCAGCGCAGGATCGCCGAACGGTTTGATGGTGATGAAGGCGCTGGACTGGCCCGGATCGGCGCGCCACGCTTCGTAGGCGGTGGTGATCGGCTGCAGCGCCCCGCCATCGAGCACCTGCACGGCGCCACCCAGCATTTGCTGCGCGGCGGGATTGCTCATGTAAATCGTACCGTCCGCCCCCACCACCAGGATGCCGTCCGCCGAATGCGCGATCACCAGGCGGTTGACCGCCTGCTGCACCGCGACTTCGATGCCGCGCTGGGCCGCCAGTTCTTCCTGGCCGATCAGGCGCGCCGCCATGCGGTTGACCAGCAGCACGGCGGAGAACCAGGCGATGCCGTACAGGCCGGCCTGCAGTACCAGCGACTCGCCCTTGGCAACGGCATAGTAAGTACTGTGGGCCAGCATGAACAGCGTTGCCAGCGAGGCGCTGAACAGCGCCAGCATCAGCGGCGCCAGGATGGCGCAGCCGGCCAGGGGGAACAGGTAGAGGATGGCGAGGCCGGAACGCAAGCCGCCGGAGGCCATGTACAGCAGGGAAATGCAGGTCAGGTCGCACGCCACCTGGGACATCAGCTGCAGCATGAAATGGCGCCGCCAGCGGGTGGCCAGCACTTGCAGCCCGATCGCCGCCACCAGGTAGCTGATGCACACCTGCACTGTCAGCGCGGGCGACAACAGGTTGCCGGCACTGAAGTACGCCAGCAGCACGAGCGCGATCACGATGCGCGTGGCGCCCAGCGCTTTCAGCGAGCGCCAGAAGGTATCGCGCGATGCGGCCGACAGGGAATGGAGGCGGGCAAACACGCTGTGTAAGCCTTAGTGCGGGGCGTGCGCCGCGCAGCAGTAATCGCGGCCGTTGGCCGGGACGTTCTCGGACGAGGGGAAATGCACGCCGCAATGCGCGCATTGCAGCATCTTTTCAGTGGGCGCTGGCTGCACCGGCCGCTGCTGGCGCGGCGCCGGCTGCTGGCCGCCCGGGGGCGGCCCGCTCATCTTGCGCAATTTGCTGCGGATGGCGGCGATCACCAGGAAAGCCAGCGCCAGCCAGAACAGGATACGTGTCATGCAAAACCTCGGTGTAAAACCACTTCCATCACAAAACGGCTGCCGACATAGGCCAGCAGCAGGGTCGCAAAGCCCGCCAGCGTGAAGCTGAGGGCAGTCTTGCCGCGCCAGCCGCGGAAGTGGCGGCCCGCCAGCAGGGCGGCGAACAAGACCCAGGACAGCAGGGTGAAGACCGATTTATGGTCCCATTTCAGCGCCCGGCCAAACAATTCTTCGGTAAACACGATGCCCGACAACACGGTCAGGCTGAGCAGCACAAAACCGAAGGCGATCAGGCGGAACAGCAGCTTTTCCATCGTCAGCAGCGCCGGCAACTGGTCCAGCGCGGTGGCGAACATGCCGGGGCGGTCGCTGCGCGTATGCAGCCGCGATTCCTGCAGCGCCATCAGCACGGCGTGGAAGGCGGCAATGGTCAGGGTGCTGTAGGCCAGGGTGGCGATGGCGATATGCCAGCCCAGCATGGTGGAGCGGCCGGCGGTCGGGATCACGGCGCCGGGAAAACCGGCCTGCAGCGCCACGGCCAGCGCCGCCACCGGCATCACGATGCGGCGCAAGCCGTCCAGCGGGAAGTTCTGGTTCTCCAGCCAGTAGGCGCCGACCGAAATCCACAGCGCCGACGACAGCATGGTGGCAAAGCCGATGCGCAGCGAACCGGGCACCATGACATCGATCCACAGGGCCACGCCGTGCAGCAGCCAGGCGCCGGCCGTCAGTGCGGCGATCGGCACGGCCTTGCGCGAGGGGAGGAAGCCACAGACCAGGTACAGCAGCGTTGCTGCGATCAGAAAGTAAGTTTGCATCCGGTAAGTTTAACTCAGTCAGCGGCGCCAGGTCAGAACACGCTGCGCGTGTCCGGAGCCGGCGCCGATAGACTAGTCGACAGCCGCCGCGCGCAACTCGTCATGCTGGTGGCGTAGTTGTTCTTCCATCACCAGTTGCGCGAGCTCGCGCTTCAGGGCGTTGAATTCGGGCGCCGCCGGATCGCGCAGGCGCGGCAGGTCGACCAGGAGGTCGCGCTTGACGGTACCCGGCCGGTAAGTCATGACCACGATGCGGTCGGCCAGGTAGATCGCTTCCTCGATGCTGTGGGTGACGAAGATGATGGTCTTTTTCAACTCGGCCCAGATGCGCAGCAATTCATCCTGCAGGTTGCGGCGGGTCAGCGCATCGAGCGCCCCGAACGGCTCGTCCATCAGCATGATCGGCGAATCGAGCGCCAGCACGCGCGCGATGGCCACCCGCTGGCGCATGCCGCCCGACAGGTCTTTCGGGAAGCGGTGGCGGAAATCCTGCAGCGACAGGGTCTGGAGCAGGCGGTCGACGGTGGCGGCGGCCTGCGCCTTCGGCATGTCCTTGATTTCCAGCCCGAACGCCACGTTGTCGGCCACCGTCATCCATGGGAACAGCGCATATTCCTGGAATACCATGCCGCGCTCAGGCCCCGGCCCGGTCACCGGCTTGCCATCGGCGACGATGCTGCCGGAGGTCGGCGGCGCAAAGCCGGCGATGGCGTTCAGCAGCGTCGACTTGCCGCAGCCCGATGGCCCCAGCAGGCAGACCAATTGACCGCGCGGGATCTCCAGGCTGATCCCTTGCAGCGCCACCACCGAACTGCCGAATACCTTGCCCACGCCCTGGACTTGGATATGCGCCGCGCCCATTCAGTGCTCCAGGCCGCGGTGCCAGCGCAGCAAATGGTTGTTCAAACGTTCCATGGCGACGTCGATGGCCAGGCCCAGGATGCCGATGGTGATCATGCCGGCCATGATCTTGTCCGACCAGAAGTACTCGCGCGCCTCGCTGATGCGGAAGCCGAGGCCATTGTTCACCGCCACCATCTCGGCGACGATCACCACGATGAAGGCGGTGCCGATGCCGATCCGCACCCCGGCCAGGATGGAAGGCACGGCGGCCGGTAGGATCACGCGCAGGAACAGGGTGGCGCCGGAAGCGCCCAGGTTGCGCGCGGCCCGCAGGTAGATGCCGTCGACCTGGCGCACGCCGGCAATGGTGTTGATCAGCACAGGGAAGAAGGCGCCCAGCGCAATCAGGAAGACCGCCGGCGGATTGCCCAGGCCGAACCACAGCATGGACAGCGGGATATAGGCGATCGGCGGCACCGGCCGCAGGATCTGCACCAGCACATTGAACAGCCGGTAGGCGTGCGCGCTGGCGCCCATGGCCAGCCCAAGCGGCAGTGCCAGGCCGGCGCCGATGGCAAAACCGAGCAGCACGCGCAGCATGCTGCCCAGCGCATCGTGGATCAACTCGCCGGAAAAGGCCCAGGCCAGCCAGTCCAGCCAACCGCCCGCGCCGGCATAGGGCTGCAGCGGCAGCAGGTATTCGAGCCACTTGCGCGCCACCGCCTGGGGCGACGGCAGCGCCTGCGGGTTGACCCAGCCATGGTCGGACACCACATGCCAGAGCAGCAACAGCGCCACCGGCACCACCAGCCCGACGCCGACGTCACGCCAGGACAGCTTCATTGGACGCCCAGCGACTTCTTGGCTTGCTCCAGCAGGTCAGTCCTGACCCAGTCCCTGGCCAGCGGCGGCTTGCTCATCCTGCCCACGCCAGTCTTGACCATGGTGTCGGTGGTGACCTGGATATGTTCGGGTGTCACGTCATAGGTATACGGCGAGTTGCCGATCGCATCCCGGTAATCGTCGCTGCTGATCTGGCCCTTGAACACCGACTCGCGCACGTATTGCTCCGCCACGGCCGGCTGGTCGATGAAAGTCCTGGTCGCTTGCACGAAGCAGCGCATGAACTTGTCCGCCACCGGCCGCCGCTCCTTGAAGAATTTTTCGGTCATCACCATGGTGCGCACCGGCTCACCGATCGGCGTGCCGTAGGGCTTGAGGATTTCGGTGCCCCAGCCCTTGTTGATCGCCTGCGAGGATTGCGGCTCCGACTGCATCATGGCGTCGATATGCTTGCCGAGCAGGGCCTGGTTCAAGTCGGCGTAGGCCAAGAGCACCAGTTGCACATCCTTGCCCGGCTGTTCGGAGGCGCTCATTCCTGCTTGCTGCAATGCGGCCAGCAGCAGCACTTCCTGGATGGCGCCGCGCGTCACCCCGACCTTCTTGCCCTTCAAATCCTTGATCGATTTCATATTCAGGTCGCTGCGCCCCACCAGGCGCGCACCGCCTTTGGCAAAGCCGGCCACCACATAGACCGGCGCCCCGCCGGCGCGCCCGGAAATCGCCGCTTCGGACGCCGTCGCACCGACATCGAGTTCGCCGGAAATGATGGCCGACATCACGTCCAGGCCCTTGGCGAACATCCGCTCTTCGACCTTGATGCCGCACTTCGGCGCGATCTCCTTAATATATGACACAGCGCCGTAATGGGCGAACTTCAGGTTCCCCAAACGCACCACCTCCTGCGCCTGCGCGCCACCCGCCGCCACCAATCCCGCCAGCACTGCCAGCGCCACCGACTTGCCGATACTTTTCAGTTTCATACAGGTCTCCTTAGTGAATTGTTGGCTTATCCGGCCGCGCCCCCCCAGGCTTAAGGAGCGCTGCGCTCGCGCTGCAACGCCATCCGCTCCGCGGCCGGCGGATGGATGGCCAGATAGGCGCGCGGGCCGCTCCCGGCCGCGGCGAGGGCTTCATACGCTTCCTGCAAACTGCGCAGCGGCAGTCCGTTATGTTCCAGCAGGTCGGCCGCGTATTTGTCGGCGTCGATCTCGGCCTGCTGCGTCCAGGCCAGCTGCGGCACGCGCGGCGCCACGCGCGATACCAGCCAGCCCGTATCGCCCGATACGATGCCGGCCGCCGTCGGCAACAGCGCTTCCTGGGCCAGGCGCGGCAGCATATGGCGGCGCTGCAGGTGACCCAGTTCATGCGCCAGCACCGCCAGCACGGCGCCATCGTCGGGCAGCGCCAGCACCAGGGCATCGGTCACGATGATGTCGCCCGATGGCAGTGCAAACGCGGCCGCGCCCACCTGGCCGGAGCGGAACAGCAAGCGATGGCGCGGCGCCCCTTCGTGCGGGGCTTGCAGGCTGGCGAAGGCGTCGCTGATGCGTTGCTGGTGCCAGACCGAGAGCGTGCTGGGTGCCAGCGCGCCGCGCTCGAGCGCATGCAGGAGCCCCTGCCCCAGCTGCGCCTGCAGCGCCGGCGGCATGGCGGCGGCCAGCTGCTCGGCGGCCAGGGGCCGCGCCAGCTGCCAGCCCGCATACGCGGCGGCGCAGGCCAGCACCGCCAGCGTGGCAACGCGCCATTGGCGCAAGCCGCGCCGCCGGCCGGGCGCGCGGGCGTCGATCAGTTCCGGAAGGGCCAGCGATTGCACAAATTCGTCCTGATAATTAGCTTATAAGCAAGATGCCCGGAGATCGTATATCTTGTCAATCAGAAACTTTGCTTATTTCATAAATTTGTGCACAAGTGTGACAATGCGTGAGATACCGCTAGTCATCCGCGCCTGCCGCCGCCGGCCGGGGCACGTAAGGTAAAATGGCAGGATTTCCGCTTCTTTGATTAGTAGGCTACCCATGCTAGACAACCTGACCACGCGCCTTGCCAAAGTCGTCAAGACGATGCGCGGCGAGGCCCGCCTGACCGAATCCAACACCGCCGAGATGCTGCGCGAAGTGCGCATGGCGCTGCTGGAGGCCGACGTCGCCCTGCCGGCCGTGCGCGAATTCATCGCCAAGGTCAAGGAAAAGGCGCTCGGCGAAGAAGTGATTTCCTCGCTGACCCCGGGCCAGGCCCTGGTCGGCGTGGTGCAGCGCGAACTGGGCGCCCTGATGGGTGCCGACCTGGGCCCGGATGCCTCGCAGCTGTCGTTTGCGCAACAGCCGCCAGCGATCATCCTGATGGCCGGCCTGCAGGGCGTGGGTAAGACCACCACCGTCGGCAAGCTGGCCAAGTATTTGAAAGAACAGAAGAAAAAGAAAGTGCTGACGGTATCGGCCGACGTCTACCGTCCCGCCGCGATCGCCCAGCTGCAATCGGTGACGCAGCAAGTCGGCGCCGACTTTTTCCCATCGACCGCGCAGGACAAGCCGGTCGATATCGCCCTGTCCGCGCTGGACTGGGCCAGGAAGCACTACCACGACGTGCTGATCATCGACACCGCCGGCCGCCTCGGCATCGATGAAGAGATGATGAAAGAGATCGCCGCCGTGCACGGCGCGGTCAAGCCGGTTGAGACCCTGTTCGTGGTCGACGCCATGCTGGGCCAGGACGCGATCAATACCGCCAAGGCGTTCAACGATGCCCTGCCGCTGACCGGCGTGGTGCTGACCAAGCTCGATGGCGACTCGCGCGGCGGCGCGGCGCTCTCCGTGCGCCACATCACCGGCAAGCCGATCAAGTTTGCCGGCGTGTCCGAAAAGCTGGACGGCCTGGAAGCCTTCGACCCGCAGCGCATGGCCAACCGTATCCTGGGCATGGGCGACATCCTGGCCCTGGTGGAGGAAGCGCGCAAGGGCGTGGACGAAAAGGCGGCGGCCGAACTGGCCGCCAAGGTCAAGTCGGGCGGCAAATTCGACATGAACGACTTCAAGTCCCAGCTGACCCAGATGAAAAAGATGGGCGGCATGGCCGGCCTGGTGGACAAGCTGCCGGCCCAGTTCCAGCAAGCGGCCGCCGGCGCCAATATGGACCAGGCGGAAAAGCAGGTGCGCCGCATGGTCGGCATCATCGATTCGATGACGCCGCAGGAACGCGCCAAACCGGAACTGATCAAGGCGGCCCGCAAGCGCCGCATCGCGGCCGGCGCCGGGGTCCAGGTGCAGGAAGTGAACCGCATGCTGAACCAGTTCGAGCAAATGCAAACCATGATGAAAAAGCTGTCCGGCGGCGGCTTGATGAAGATGATGCGCTCGATGAAGGGCATGATGCCGGGCATGCGCTAAGCACTACCAGGGTGACAATGGGTGAGGATTGCTGCGACCGGGTCGCAGTATGATTCGCCGCATGAAAAAATTTTACGCACTGTCCCTGGCCGCCCTGCTCGCCGCTTGCGGCGGCGGCGGAGCCGATGGCGGCGGCAGCACACCGCCACCGCAAGCGGCTCCCACCATCCACATCAATGTGCCAACCAGCCCGGTTCTACAGGGCGGCCCACCGTTGCGGCTGACTGCCTCGGTGTCCAATGGCGCCGCGCCCACCTGGACCTTGGGCGCCGGCGCGCCGGGTAAGCTGACGCCCGGCAGCGACGGCAACAGCATTCTCTACGAACCGCCGGCTGTCGGCGTGAGCGCCAATACCCAAGTCACCATCATGGCCAGCGCCGGCGGCGCCAGCGCCCAGTACGAATTCACCCTTTATCCACCGCCGGGCAGCCCCGGCCTGAGCCTGATCACGGGCATTATCGGCCAGCGCGACTTCATCGATGGCAAGGGCACGACGGCGGCCTTCCACGCCATCCAATCCATCATCGCCGACGGCGCCGACGGCTACTTCGTCCTCGACGCGAACACCGAAAAGCTGGCGATCCGCAAAGTCAGCGCCGGCGGCGAGGTCAGCACCCTCTACAGCAGCAGCGGCAGTTATGGCTACAGCGACCCATGGTTCAACCGCAGCGAACGCCTGGCCCTGGCCAGCGACGGCGCGCTGTACGTGCTGGAGCAGAGTAGCTCAGGCAAGCGGCTGTTGCGCTTCGGCGCAAACGCCGCGGCCAGCGTCGTGCTGTCGGGGGCTCCGCTGGACAAGGTCCATGCAATCGTCCGCGCCGGCGGCGGAGCCATTTACCTGGTTGCCCCGCGCGGCTTGACCAGGCTGACTGCCGACGGCGCGCGCTCGGTGTTTGCCGGCGATCCGGACGCTGACTTCGACGCCGGCGTCGTGGCGCAGGATGGCAGCGGCGCCACGGCCCGCTTCAGCTTTATCTCCGCTATCGGCAGCGACACCGAAGGCAATGTGCTGCTGCGCGACGGCGAATTGTTCCGGCGCGTGTCCGCGGCGGGGATGGTGACTAGCGCGACGCTGCCGGGGCTGGCCGATATCCGGACAGCGCAGATTGCCGGCGCGCGCGATGGCAGCTTCCGCCTGCTGGCGGACCAGGCGCCTGCGCGCGTACATAAGGTAACGCCGTCCAATGATGTGAGCCTGGTTTTCCAGGAAACTGGGCCGAGCGTGCTGCTCCCCTCCTACATCGCCCTTGGCAGCGGCAACCAACTGCTGCTGGCCCAACGTTCCGAGTTGCGCCAGACGGACGGCGCGGCGTTGACCCGCAATTTCGCCGGAGCGCAGGACTTCTTCGGCTTCGTCCTCGATGGCCCGGCGGCCGAGGCGCGTTTTTCCAAACCCGACGCCATCGCCGCCGACCTGGCCGGCAACCTGTACGTGAGCGACCACCCTGGGAAAATGGCTTACCTCCCCGGCGAACCCGGCACACGCGGCTTCACCCTGCGCAAGATCACGCCTGGGGGACAAGTGAGTTCGTTGTTCAGCACCGCCGATACCGGCAAGGTGAGCGGCATGGCTGTCGGTCGCGACGGCACCATCTACTTCAGCGACCTGCAGCAATTTGGAAGCCATGGTGCGCTGTCCGGCAGTGCCGTCTACAAAGCCACACCGGACGGCAAAGTGACCGTGCTGGCGGGCTGCCCGCCGAGCCGCGCATGCCCGCGCGGCATCGTCGATGGCACCGGTGCCAACGCCACCTTTGCCGCCGCCAGCCTGATCGGGATGGATGCGGCGGACAATCTCTACGTCACCGACAACTACACGGCGCCGGTCATCCGCAAGGTGGCACCGGACGGCAGCACGACCACCATCTCCGCCCTGCCGGCCGGCGTGGGCGCCGCCCCCGATGGCAACACCTATGTCATTCGCGACCGCTTGGTCGTCCGGCGTACGCCGGACGGCAAGGAAACGGTCGTCGCCGGCACCGAAGGCAGCACCAAGACCATACTGACCGGCACCGGCAGTTTCCACGGGCCGTTCGCGATCACGCCAATCGGGCCACGCAGCCTGGCCGTGATTTCCGGCGAAGCCATCGTCAAATTGGTGCTGCCGCCCTAGGCGGAACCCGCCGAAAGCCTCCCTCGGGAGGCTTTTTTGCTTTTTAAGTCTTGTTTCCCCCAAAAAACACCACAAAACACTTGCATAAGCTGCAAATCCCCACCAATATTAGCCGTGCGATTGTATTCCGCAATTTTCTATGTGTTTGTTAAGGAGGCTCGAATATGGCAACAGCCAAGAAAGCAGCACCAGCAGCAAAGAAAGCCGCCGCCAAGCCAGCAGCAAAAAAAGCTGCTCCGGCCAAGGCAGCAGCCAAGCCAGCAGCAAAGAAAGCCGCAGCACCAGCCGCACGTAAGCCTAACGCAGCCTTCATGAAGGCGATGACGCCATCGAGCGCACTGTCCGCCGTAGTCGGGTCCACCCCGCTGCCGCGTACCGAAGTGACCAAAAAAGTCTGGGACTACATCAAGAAACTGAACCTGCAGGATGCCGCAAACCGCCGCATGATCAATGCGGACGACAAGCTGAAGGCTGTCTTCGGCGGCAAATCCCAGGTGTCCATGTTTGAAATGACCAAGCTGATTTCCGACCATCTGAAATAAGCTGCTGCCGGCTGTTGCAGCCATTCGAGGAGCCCCGATGCCAAGCGCTCGGGGCTTTTTATTTATGCCTTCGCCACACCGCCTCGCCATCCCGCTGGCCAGCCTGACCGCATTGGGTCTGCTGGCGTCCGACTTGTACCTGCCAGCCATCCCGGTGATGGCGGCGGAGCTGGGCGCATCCATCCCTTCCGCGCAAGCGACCATGGCGCTGTTCATGGCGGCACTGGCCTTGTCGCAGCTGGCATGGGGCTGGGCGGCGGACCATTTCGGCGACCGCCGCACCATCATGGCCGGCACCGCCCTGCTCGGCGGCGGCAGCCTGGCATGCGCGCTGGCGCCGGGCATCGACTGGATGCTGGCGGGGCGGCTGCTGCAGGGCCTGGGGGCGGGCGCCGCGACGGTGGCCGTGCCGGCGCTGATCAGGCGGCGTTTTAACGAGGCCGATGCGGTGAAGGCGCTGGCCATGGTGGCCATGGCGGAATCCACCATCCCGGCACTCGGCCCTGTGGCCGGCGCCGCCATCGTGCTGTATGCGGACTGGCGCACCACGTTCTGGCTGATTGCGGCCATGTCGCTGTTGCTGCTGCCGCTGGTCGCGCGCATCGTTGGCCGCGCACCCGCCGCCGCATCGGCCACGCCGCCCGGCCAGCGCGGTTATGCGCCCCTGCTGCGCAACCGCCTGTACCTGCGCTACGCCTTTAGCTACGCCGTCATGTTCGGCGCGCTGCTGATGTATGTGGCAAGCGCACCGGTGCTGGTCACGCACGCCCTTGGCTTAGGAATCGAAGCCTTCGCCCTTCTGCAAATCTGCGGCGTGCTGGCCTTCATGGCCGGTGCATCGGCCGCCGTGCGGATGGTCAAGCGGCTTGGCCAGCATAGGCTTGTGCGCACCGGCACGCTGCTGCAATTTGCCGCAGGCGCCGGCTTGATGGCAATGGCCCTGGCAGGTCTGACCGGCACACGCGGCCTAGCCACGCTCGCCGTTCTGGCCGCCCTGTTCTGCGCCGGCCTTGGGCTGCGCGGCCCCGCCACGATGGGCGGCGCCCTGCAGGCAGCCGGGGACGATGCCGGCAAAGGGGCTGGCCTGCTGATGTTCCTATCCTTCGGCAGTGTTGCCGCCGCCACGCAACTAGTGGCGCCCTTCCTGCAGCACGGTTTGCTGCCACTGGGCGTGCTGCTGTTCGCCATGGTCAGCGCCAGCGCCCTGCTGCTCCCCAAAGTCGGGGTCAGGTCTGTCATTCGGACACGCGGACAGCACGATTGAGATATATCAAGACGCTCCGGTTCAGCGCACAAGCCATTTCAGCCACATTTGCAAATTCAGCATGTATTGATATGAATCAGAGGTGCGCGTCGACTGTCCGAATGACAGACCTGACACCGACTTCGTGACACCGACTTCGAGGTGCGCGTCGACTGTCCGAATGACAGACCTGACACCGACTTCTTGACACCGACTTCTGACACCGACTTCGACACCGACTTCCAACGGCTTCAGAGCTTCCACTTATTCCAGGCGGCGAGGACGGCGTTCGGGTATTCGGGGCGGCCGCGGCT
>CAMLRG010000175.1 GCA_946482335.1 uncultured Duganella sp.
ACAGTAATTGACCAGATTGAAGCACGTAACGACTTGTCTGCGGCGGCGGTGATCTGGGCATTGTTGAAGGTGAGCGACAAGTTGTCGATTGATTTGTTGAGACACATTGAGCAGGAGTTTTCCAATCTGGGGCCTGAGTACGACAAAGGAATCTCGCCGCTCCTCAATTTCTTCATCGCGGCACGCAATCTACGCCAGGTTGAATCGACGGTGACGTATTACCATCCTCGCGTTGAATCGGGAATTGAAGAAGCTTTACGCCGCGGTTATCTCGCTGCTCAGCGAGTTTTGCGCAACCTTATCGATATCCTAGTTGCGCTTGACGACGCAGATGCTCACTGGGGTGTTGGAGCATCTGCGAGATTGCTCATGGGTGCTAATAGGAATCACCAGTTCAAGCCAAGACCAAGCTCAGCAAGTCAAGACCGAATTGACATCTGGCTTGCATCAGAGTTGGCGAAAGGCGGAGGCGAGTTTGAATCTAATCTGGAGTTGGCGGCATTAGCGGGATCGCCTCGTAGCGACGTCTCGGAAATTGCGCGGTTTTTGAATCATCGACCAGACCAAACTTTCGGGCACATGGACATGTGGCTGCCGCCCGACCACGTTGACGAATGGTATTCACGGATGCAGGCGAATCCTGATGTTAGGGCGATTCTGTTGACATTTATTCGAGATGTGTTGCCAGGCAGCCGTGTTTCCTTTGCGGACGAATTTGTATCAGAGGTCGAGCGTATCGCGCCCGGGCTGACGTTTGCTTTTATTGAGGCTGCGGAAAAGGCGGTCAATTACGGAGTTACGAGCACCTGCGATGTCATCGCAGCAGGGGCTTTGCGAGATATCAATACCTTCGAAAGAATTATCGATACCGCAGTTGAAGTTAGGACTCCTAGTGCTGCTGAGCTTGCTGATTATGCGAAGACTCATCTTGCCATATTGAACGGGGAATACAACGAGGAATACGCTGAATACCTTAGCGAAAACGACGAGGGGTGGACTGCCTCTGAATTTATCGATTCGTATGTTTTGCACGTTCGACGTGCTTTGGGCTGGCAGAAAATTGCGATGCATCGACATATCGGGTCAATGCGCTCTTACTGGCTCCGTGCAATGATGAATGCTTCTTCACTATCTGCGGATGAGGTAGATGGTGCATTCCACTCCGCATTTGGAACTGTGGAAGAAGACAGTCTATGGCACGTGATTGCGAAGGCATGGGATAGTCGCTTTGCGCAAAAGCTGCTGGAGCGTGTCGTCGATGGCCATGAAACCACCTCCATTCGTTTGGCGGCATTATTCTGTATGGGGAAGCATATACCGACAGAAATCGTGCACGCCGCAGAGATCCTCGTATCGGTCGGAAAGATGGAGCGGCTCTGCGAGCTCGCCATTGACTTCGGGCAGCGGCAGTCACGTTCAAGTTTTTCGCTAGCCGCTGCCGAAGACAGTATCGACATTTTCCAATTGGCTGACAAAGCGCCGACATTGTTTAGAGAAGTCGTTGTTGCTGTAGATGCGCTATCGAAGGAAACAATGCCGATACTTTCTGTAGAGAGTATCGAATTCATCAAAGCACTCACGCACGTTAGCGAAGCGGTGCGGCTGTTCCGACTGCAATTGGCTTACTACTTGCCAGTTTTTGTTGTGGATGACGTGCGCTGGATTCTTGCTAATACTGAGGAGCACGATAACGCGGAAGTGGCGATCAAGGCTGCAATTCGACATCAACTAAATGATGACATTGAGGCAGCCTTGTTTCATAGGTTCTCAAACGTCGCCGGGCTTGCATTAACTGCAATAGGTTCGTCACAGGAGGCGCCATTGCCGCCGGCACTTCTCGATCTGGTGCATGTCAAGGGTAATCCGGTTCGGCGCGCATTAGTCGAACTGCTCGAAGCAAGGCCGCATGCTGAGCACTTGCCGACACTATTGCGCTTGGCGCAGGATACTTGGTCTAGAAACTTCTCGCGATATGGAGAGGCCGAGGATTACCCAATAGCAAAAGCTGCAGTGGCTGCAATCTTCAAGGTTGGTTCGCTTGACGATACTGCTGCCGTCGAGCTCTACCATGTGGCGATTGATACCGGTGATCAGAATTTGCGCTACGAGATCTTTCGATTGCTGGTGTGTTGCGCGGAAGGTTATTCATCACATCTATTAGAGTTAATTTTGACTCCAGGCCGCCGCCAACATCGTATTTTGGCGGCTCTCGCCTTGTTGACTTGCCACGCCAATGTGCCACAAGAACTGCTCGCCAAAATTACCCCCGCTTTCCTTTCGGACTGTGAGGTAGGTGTTGCGTCAAGGCTGCTTTTGCTACTGTCGTTCGCTGCTCCCGCGGAGCACCTCCTGTCGGCAGCAAAAGTACTAGCAACGAACAATAAGCGCCGCGTACTCGTACTCCTCGCCATTTGGGGGGCTCACAAACGCCTCCCAGCAATTGCGAGTGAGATCGCTGATATGTTGCCTCCAAATCATGCCGGGGTTGCTTGGGCACTTAGTGGTGCTCAGGTGCCTTTAAGCGATAGGTTCTTGGAAGATCTAGGAGGCCCTAACAGTGTTGAACAGGTGCTGGGATTCATGCAGCCCAAGGCCCAGACAAATACTTGATGCAACGAGGCAACAAGCAATTGGGTACAACCCTGATCGAGCCAGGAATGCAGGTCGAGTAATTTCCGCCTTGGAATCGGTTAAGAGCCCGGGTGAAGTTTGCCCTGCTTCTGAAAAGAATCTAACCCATTGTTATTTATCATCTTTTTTCTGTGGCAAGTTTATGATTCCGTAGCTGGAACGTGGCAAAAATATGGTTCCAAAACCTGGGCCCCTGGGTAAATCGGCCGATTCGTTTCTGGGATAGTTTTTAGCGAATTGAGTTGGATGGGCAAGGTTATGGTCCCGGCTGCGGCAAAGTTATGGATCTAACGACACCATGACACGCCGCAAGGCTTGAGGCGCAATCGTCCCGCAGAATGGGGCAATGCCAAAGCCGAACCTTGACTTCCTGCGCGCGGTCGCCGTGTTGCTGGTGCTGCTTGCCCATATCGCCGGCTACACCATCCAGACCAGCCGCGCCTCCTACGCGATGGGCCAGTTGGGCGTCATGCTGTTCTTCGTGCACACCAGCCTGGTGCTGATGCAATCGCTGGAGCGCCAGCAGCTGGCCGGTGCCGCCCTGTTCCGCAAGTTCTACCTGCAGCGGGCGTTCCGTATTTACCCGCTGGCCATCGTCATGCTGCTGGGGATCTACTTCCTGATGGATGATGCATGGACGGGCGTCGAGTTGGTCGCCAACCTGCTGTTGGTGCAAAACCTCGTATATGTCCGTTATATGTCGACCGTGTTGTGGTCGCTCTGCCTGGAAGTGCAGATGTACCTCGTCTTGCCATGCCTGTTCCTGTTCTTTCGGCGGCGGCCGCTGGGTTGGCTGTTGGCGCTGTGGGCATTGTCGATTCCATTCGCCTTGCTGCAACCGCTCGTCAGCGCGCGTCTGAACGTCATCGAGTTTGCGCCATGCTTCCTTGCGGGCGTCATCGCCTGGCGGATGCAAGGGCGGGAGCGCTTGCCTGGCTGGCTATGGCCGCTGCTGCTGGCAATCGCTTGCCTCGCCTTTGTCGCGTACGCGCAGCCTCGCAGCGATAACTACGGGCGCTGGGCGGTGTGCCTGGCGGTGGGCGTGGCCATCCCCTGGCTGCGTCAATTGACCGCGCCGGCGTTGAACCGGGCATGTCACATCATCGCTCGCTACAGTTATGGCATCTACCTGTTCCATCCTCCGATATTGTGGCTGTCGTTCCGTACGTTGGAAGCGAGCCATCCGCTGCTGCAATGGACGACCTTCCTGTCGCTGGTGGTGGCGCTGCCTTACCTGGGCTACCACTTGATCGAACAGCCGATGATCCAGCTGGGCGCGCGCTTGAGCGGGCGCAAGACGGGGGTCAAGGCCGCGGCGCCGGTGGCTTAAGCCAGCGGGCGTGCTGCCAATTGCTCCGGTGTGGCGTAGATGGTCACCCCCTCCTTGGCCAGGCGGCGCAGGTGGTCGTAAAAGCCGCGTGCCGGAATCCACCAGCACGCTGCCGCGCCAACCCGACCCGCGTGCAGCAGGCCGGCGCGCTGGAATTCGGCCATGAAATAGGCGCGCAAGTCGCTGCGCGACGGATGGTCAATGCGGCGTTGCGCAAGCTGGGGTTCGAATGGCCGAACCGGTACCTTGTGGCGTTGACCGTGGTGGTCGATGCACGGCAGCCGGTAAGCGCGCTCACCCCACACCGGCACGGGGAAAGCCTCGCCCATCGCATCTTCCAGCGCGTGATAAAAGGTGACCGGCCCCATCGATACCCCCAGGCCCAGTACTTTGGCATTCGCCAGACCGATCAGCCGCTGCCATGGCGACCCTTCGCCGAAGATCGACGGGGCGCGGTGGTGGGCTTCGGTCAGGTAAGCAGCGTGGCGCCCCCAGGCTGAGACGGAATGCGTCGGGTGCAGGCTGCGCCGGACGTCCGCGCCAGCGAGGAAGGCTTCCGGCAGGCGGCCGGTATGGGTGCCAAGGTGGCGCACATCAAACACATAGCCTTTCAACTCGCAGCTGGCCCGAACGCTGCCGCCCGGCATGTAGTAAGCCGGCAGCACCAGCGTGCCGTCCGGGCCGACGGCTTCCTGCAGCGCCTGTATCACAGTGGCGGCCCCGCCTTCCACGTAGCCCAGGCTTCTCAACGAGGAGTGGAGGAATACGGTATCGCCCTTGGCAATCCCAAGCCGGGCCAAGTCGGCGGCAAGTGCCGTGCGGCGCGCCTGGAGGATGTCCAGTTCAAGCAGGTTGGCGTCGATGCAGAACTTGGCCGCCCAGTTGAGGAACTCGAAGCGGCCGTAATCGCCATCGACTGGAAAGGCACCCTTCACGCCGCCGCGTGTTTCTGGTGGGCCTTCGACCTTCACGCTGCGCCGCACGTACTGGTTCAACCGCTGGCCGGTTTCGAAATAGCGCGGCTCGCCGGTCAGGCGGTAGAGCAGGAACAGGCAGTGTGCAATCTGCGCGGAACCGGTGAGGCAGGCAAATGCGGCGGCGGGGCGCCATTGCTGGTCCAGCCGGGCCGGCAGAAAGCCGTCGGCGCCGACTGCCGCGCACACGGCGCTCCCGGTAAGCACGGCGGCGGCCAGCAATCCATGCTGGCGGGACAGGATATAGCCCTCCAGCACGCCACGCAGCACGTAGCCGATGGTGTGGCTGAGCGGGCGCTCCGGATCGTCCAGGCAATTCGACGCGAACCAGCCATTGGGCTGTTGTTTGGTCAGCGCCCAGGCCACCTGACACAGCCCCGCGTCGCCATAGCCATGGCCCGGCGCGGCCCGCTCGGCGGCGAACAGGCCCCAGGCCACATGGGTCTCGTAGGCCTTCTCGCCCGCCGCGGCGAACGGGGTAGGGTGCTTGCGCCAGCAGCCATCGGCATCGAGCGAGTCGCGCAGCCAGGCGGCGGCGCGGTGCATGGCAGCGAGGTAGCGGCCGTCGCCATACGCCTGCGCGCCGGCGGCCAGGCCGATCAGGATTTGGCCCGTATTGAAGGTGACCGGCACGCGCGGCATGGAATCGATGCGGCCGCCCTGGAAGCCGCCTTCGGGGAATTGGATGGCGACCAGCCAGTCCAGCATGCGCCGCGCCCGCTGGTGCAAGGCTTCGCTGCCTTGGCGGCGCGCCAGCTCGATCATGGTCGGCACGATATAGCCGGTGGTTTCGGGGTAGGAGGTGGCCCAGCCCTTGAGCAAGCTGAAGTCGCGCGCCACGCCGCCATCGGCGGACGCCGAACGGTCCTGGGCCGCGCCCAGCCAGTCCGTGCACGCCGCCACCACCGCATCGCTGCCCGGATCGCGGGCCGGCAAACCGCGCCGGTCGGCTTGGCGCTCGGCCAAAGCGCCCGGCGGCAGCGGCACTTGCAGTGTCAGCTGATCCTTGATCGACTGTAACAACTGGCGCATGTGACCTCCACGTGAGATGCCGGCGCAGCCAAGATGACACAAGAATCCGGGCAGGGTTTTGAGAAATATCTGCTACCGCTTGGTCGATTTAATTTTTCTATTGCAACTATTTGTGAGTTTCTTAAGCGCAGCAACTTCCTATACTTGTGCGAAGACATGGCAGGGGACGCCAGCTCGCGTCCCCGATCAGCCAATGCGGACCCCAACGCCCGGTTCGTGCGAGTTCCTTTCCCCAACCGCCGAGAAGGAGTACCGCCATGCGCCTGAACACCCCTGTCACCAGCCAGGAATACATCCTGGAAGATGGCAAGACCATCGTGTCGACCACGGATTTGAAGGGCAAGATCACTTACGCCAACCCTTATTTCGTCGAAGTGAGCGGCTTCACTGAAGATGAACTGATCGGCGCGCCGCAGAATATCCTGCGCCACCCCGACATGCCGGTGGAAGCCTTCGCCGACCTGTGGGCGACGATCCGGGCCGGTATGCCGTGGAGCGGGATGGTGAAGAACCGCTGCAAGAATGGCGACTTCTATTGGGTGTACGCGAACGTCACGCCGGTGATCGAGGCCGGGCGTCCGGTGGGCTATATGTCGGTACGCACCAAGCCAAGCCGGGCGCAGGTGGCGCAAGCCGACCAGCTGTACCGTGAAATCCGCGAAGGCAACCCGCGCCGGCTGCGCCTGGAACGCGGCCGGCTGCGTCAGCGCGGCTGGCGCAACTGGGCCGGCCAGGTGCGCGACATGTCGCTGGCGCGCCACATCGGCATCGGCATGGGGAGCCTGACCAGCTTGCTGGCCCTGCTGGCCATCTCCGGCGCCATGCAAGGCGCGCCGCTGTGGCTGACCGTCACCAACGCGGTCTTCGTGGCGTTGGCGCTCTGCTTCTGGGCCTCCCTGCACCGCGCCATCGTGGTGCCGCTGCGCCAGGCAACCGGCTTTGCGCGCAAGATGGCGGGCGGCGACCTGACCGGCGTCCTAGACGTAGGCGCGGACAATGAAATGGGCCAGTTGCTGGCGGCGCTGCGCCAGACCAATGTCAACCTGCACAGCATCATTGGCGACGTGCGCAGCAATTTCGACCAGATCCAGACCGCCACCGGCGAGATCGCCAGCGGCAACCTCGACCTCTCGGGACGCACCGAATCGCAAGCGTCCAGCCTGCAGCAGACGGCCGCCAGCATGGAGCAGTTGACCAGCAATGTGCAGCAAAGCGCGGCCAGCGTCCACAGCGCCAACGAGCTGGCGGGCCAGGCATCCGATGTGGCCGCGGCGGGCGGCACCATCGTGGCGCAGGTGGTGCAGACCATGGACGACATCAGCCAATCGTCGCGCCGCATCCTCGACATCATCGGCATGATCGACGGCATCGCCTTCCAGACCAATATCCTGGCGCTGAATGCGGCGGTGGAAGCGGCGCGCGCCGGCGACCATGGCAGGGGCTTTGCCGTGGTGGCCACCGAAGTGCGCAGCCTGGCCCAGCGCTCGGCCGCCGCCGCCAAGGAAGTGAAGACGCTGATCGACAGCTCGATCGCCAAAGTCGATGCCGGGGCCAGGCTCACCAGCAATGCCGGCGCCACCATGAATGAAGTGATCGCGTCGGTCGGCCGGGTCACCCGCGTGATGGATGAAATCCACCATGCGACCAGGGAGCAAAGCCGTGGCATCGGCCAGGTCAACCAGGCGGTGGTCCAGATCGACGGCATCACCCAGCAGAACGCCGCGTTGGTCGAACAAGCCGCCGCCGCTGCCAGCAGCCTGGCGCGCCAGGCGGAGTGCGTGGCCCAGGCGTTCGCGGTCTTCAAGCTGGAGGGGGCAACCGCGGCGCCGCGCCAGCCGGCCGGTCAGCTGTTGCAGGCAGCATGAAGTCGGCAAGGGTTTTGTTATCGTTCGGTTAATATCAGCTATACTTCCTCCAGGCAATGGCGACGGAGTCAGGGGATGGATGGCGAGAAGGGCTTGAAGGTAGGCTGGGTGATTTCGAACGACCGGACCTGGGCCGCCAGCCGCCTGCAGGGCTTCCTGATCCACGAATGGCTGCAGGGGCAGGGTATCGCCTCCACCGTGCTGGCCGAGCGCTTCAACAACATCCGCTCGGCCCGCAGCCTGGCCTTCTGGCGCACCGCCGTGCGGCTGCTGCGCAGCGATTGCGACGTGATCGTGTTCGAAGGCGGCGAGTGGACCATGATGCAACTGGCCAAGCTGTGGCGCGCGATCGGCAAGCGCGCCGTCGGCGTGCGCTGCGTGCCGTTTGCCGGTGCCTACGACGACACCTACGACCTCACCATCGTGCCGACCGCGGAAATCCAGCGCCAGTTGCAGATCCGGCGCGCCCGCATCATCGACGATTGCGTGCAAATCCCACCCGGTGCCATCAAGACCGATTACAGCGCCGGCCAACGCTTGCGCGTGGTCTGGGTCGGGCACCAAGGCTATGCCGATTACATTACCGGCCTGGTGGCGCGCCTGCGCCAGGTGCCGGAAATCGCCGCCGGCTTCGATTTCGAACTGATTTCCAAGGGGGCCTTCGCCACGCGCCAGTGGGCCGAAGAAACGGTCGTGCCCGACATCCTGTCCTGCGACATCGCGCTGATCTCGATGCCGCGCGGCGAATGGTTCCAGGCCAAGTCGTCCAACCGCCTGGCCATGCTGATGCGGCTCGGCATGCCGACCGTGGCGACCCTGATCCCGGCCTACCAGGCGCTGGCGCGCGACGGCGAGAACGGCCTGTTCCTGGCCTCGGACGAAGACATCGCGGCGCGCCTGCTGGCATTGCGCGACCAGGCCTTGCGCGAGCGGCTGGGACGCCAGGCGCGCCAGGACATCGGCGACCGCTACGACCTCGATACGGTCGCCCGCCGCTGGCTGGGCGCGCTGCGCGAAGCCGTGACCCAGCAGCCGCCACCGCTCCAGCTCGGTTCGCACTGGCGCTTGCTGGCCCGCGTGTTGAAACTTGCACGGTGAAAGTAACGAAGCGCTGTTGCTTTTCACTCCGCGGCCAAGAAAGGCTGTGACAGCTTGGGCGTCCAGGTGTAAAATTGACAACCCGTGCAAAACAGTCAATACTATTATCAAAAGATTACGAGTTGCTGTGGCAGGGATCCAACGTCCGCAGGCCAATGATTGTTACATGCTGGAAATTATTTTATGGCGGCCAAGGGTATTCCCCCTGCGCTTGAAGGATCAATTGTAAAACTCTGCATTGAACTGTGGCGGCATCTAGTATACAGTTATCACAAAAGAAATACGTAATTCTCACGGGAACCTGATATGGATGACAATAAGGTTGTAGCAGTCGTAGGTTTGGGCTATGTGGGCCTGCCCCTGGCAGTCGAATTTGGCAAAAAGCGCAAGACCATCGGCTTCGACCTGTCGCAAGCCAAGATCGAGAATTACCGCAATTTCTGCGACCCGACCGGGGAAGTGTCGGAAGCGGAATTGCGCGAAGCGACCCAGCTGCACGTCACCTACGACCCGGCCGCACTGGCCGAAGCCGACTACATCGTGGTGGCCGTGCCGACGCCGGTCGACAATGCCCACGCGCCGGATTTCGGGCCGCTGGTCGGCGCCTCGACCACCGTCGGCAAGCACATGAAAAAAGGCGCGATCGTGGTCTATGAATCGACGGTCTACCCAGGCGCCACCGAGGAAGTCTGTATTCCGGTGCTGGAAAAGCATTCCGGCCTGAAATGGCTGCAAGACTTCAACGTCGGCTATTCCCCCGAACGCATCAATCCGGGCGACAAGCAGCACCGCTTGACCACGATTTTGAAGGTCGTCTCTGGCGATAATCCTGCAACGCTCGACGCGGTTGCTAAACTGTACGAATCGATCGTGACGGCTGGCGTCTACCGTGCCTCGTCCGTCAAGGTGGCGGAGGCCGCCAAGGTCATCGAAAACACCCAGCGCGACTTGAATATTGCGCTGATGAATGAACTGTCGATTATTTTCGACAAGATCGGCATCGATACGCTGGAAGTCTTGCAGGCGGCGGGCACCAAATGGAATTTCCTGCCATTCCGCCCGGGGCTGGTGGGCGGCCACTGCATCGGCGTCGATCCTTACTACCTGACCCACAAGGCCGACATGATCGGCTACCACCCGCAAGTGATCCTGGCGGGGCGCCGCATCAATGACGGTATGGCCAAATTCGTGGCCGAGAAGACCGTCAAGCAGATGATCGCGGCGGGTTGCCACATCAAGGGCGCGAAAGTCAATGTGCTGGGCCTGACCTTCAAGGAAAACTGCCCGGACTTGCGCAATTCGAAAGTGGCGGACGTGGTGTTCGAACTGCAATCGTATGGGCTGGACGTGCACGTGCACGACCCGGTGGCCGATGCCGAGGAGTCGGTGCACGAGTACGGCATCCGTCTGGAAGCCTGGGACAGCCTGCCGCAAGCCGACGCCCTGGTCGCAGCGGTGTCGCATAAGGAACTGCTCGCACTGTCGCTGGGCGAGCTGTCGTCGAAACTGAATCCCGGCGGCTGCTTCATCGATGTGAAGTCGGCATTCAATATGTCAGGCCTGGAAGAAGCTGGTTTCAGCGTCTGGCGCCTGTAAATAAAAATAGTAGGGAAGCCTGGGAGGGCGGTAGTGGGCAAGTTTGACGACGTGCGGCTGCACTTGCGTGGCCAGCGATACCATTGGCTGGTCACGGGGGCGGCTGGATTCATTGGCTCCAACCTGGTGGAAGCCTTGCTCAGGCTCGGCCAGCAGGTCACGGGCCTGGACAACTTTGCCACCGGCCACCGCCACAACCTGGACCAGGTGCGCGAAGCCGTCGGCTCCGACGCCTGGTCTTCCTTCAGCTTCATCGAAGGCGATATCCGCGACCTGGCCGTCTGCCACGCCGCCTGCGCCGGCAAGGATTACGTGCTGCACCAGGCTGCGCTGGGATCGGTATCGCGCTCGATCGACGATCCGCTGCTCACCCACGGCACCAATGTGACCGGATTCCTCAACATGCTGGTGGCGGCGCGCGACGCCAAGGTCAAGCGCTTCGTCTACGCGGCATCCAGTTCCACTTACGGCGACCATCCTGCGCTGCCGAAAGTGGAAGACACCATCGGCCGGCCGCTGTCGCCGTATGCCGTCACCAAGTACGCCAACGAACTGTATGCCGACGTTTTCGCGCGCACCTATGGCATGGAAACCATCGGCCTGCGCTATTTCAACGTGTTCGGGCCGCGCCAGGATCCGGAAGGCGCTTATGCGGCAGTGATCCCGCAGTGGGTGTCGGCCCTGATCCGCAACCGTCCCTTGTTCATCAATGGCGACGGCGAAACCAGCCGCGATTTCTGCTTCATCGACAACGTGGTGCAAGCCA
>CAMLRG010000176.1 GCA_946482335.1 uncultured Duganella sp.
CCGCAACTGGTGTACGAAGCGTCGCAGAAGCACGGCAGCCAATGCATCGTGGTGGCGATCGACGCCAAGAACGTGGCGCCGGGCAAGTGGGAAGTGTTCACCCACGGCGGCCGCAACGCGACCGGCCTCGATGCCGTCGAGTGGGCGAAGAAGATGGCGGAACTGGGCGCCGGCGAACTGCTGCTGACCAGCATGGACCGCGACGGCACCAAGTCCGGCTTCGACCTCGGCTTGACGCGCGCCGTCAGCGACGCGGTCAACGTGCCGGTGATCGCTTCCGGCGGCGTGGGCGGCTTGCAGGACCTGGCCGACGGCGTCAAGCTGGGCCATGCCGATGCGGTGCTGGCCGCCAGCATCTTCCACTATGGCCAGCACACCGTGCAGGAAGCCAAGCAATTCATGGCGGCGCAGGGCATACCCGTGCGCCTTTCTTAAACTTCGGGGAACTCACAATGGCTAACGCAATTGCATCGAATGGTGTCGCCAAAGCCAAATGGCTGAACAGGGTAAAGTGGGACGAGCATGGCCTGGTGCCTGTCATCGCACAGGAAGCCGGCAGCAATGATGTGCTGATGTTCGCGTGGATGAACCGGGATGCGCTCTACAAGACCGTGGAGCTGGGCGAGGCCGTCTACTGGAGCCGCTCGCGCAAGAAGCTGTGGCACAAGGGCGAGGAATCGGGCCATGTGCAGAAAGTGCTGGAAATCCGCCTCGATTGCGACGAGGACGTGGTGCTGCTCAAGATCGAGCAGGAAGGCGACATCGCCTGCCACACCGGGCGCCACTCCTGCTTCTTCAACAAGTTCGAGAATGGCGACTGGCAGAACACCGAGCCGGTGCTGAAAGACCCGGCCGAGATTTACGCGGAAGAGAAGAAATGAGCAATGTACTGGACCGCGTCGCGGCCACCATCGAATCGCGCAAGGGCGGCGACCCCGGGTCCTCCTATGTCGCCAAGCTGTTCGCCAAGGGCGACGACGCCATCCTGAAGAAGATCGGCGAGGAAGCCACCGAGACCGTGATGGCGGCCAAGGATGCCCGCGCCAGCGGCGATGCATCGAAAGTGCTGTACGAATGCGCCGACCTGTGGTTCCATTCGCTGGTGCTGCTGGCGCAATTCAATTTGTCGCCGCAGCAGGTACTCGATGAGCTGGCGCGCCGCGAAGGCTTGTCCGGCCTGGAAGAAAAAGCCTCTCGTAAGGAATAAACGTGGAAAATTGCCTGTTCTGCAAGATTGCGGCGAAACAGATCCCGTCGGCGGTGGTGCATGAAGACGATGACTTGATGGTGTTTAAGGATATCAACCCGGCGGCCCCGGTACACTTGCTGATCATCCCGAAACTGCACTTGTCCACCTTGTCGGACTGCACGGCGGAGCATGCACCCCTGCTGGGCAAGATGCTGGCCCTGGTGCCGCAACTGGCTGAGCAGCATAATATCGCCGTCGCCTACGACGCCGACGGCACGCCGACCCGCGGCTACAAGACCCTGATCAACAGCGGTCCGGATGGCGGCCAGGAGGTGTACCACCTGCACATGCACCTGTACGGCGGCCCGCGTCCATGGCGCGGCATGCGGACTTGAAAAGATGACAAGCACATGACAGGGTGCGCTTCGCGTATACTGTCCGAACGAATGATTTTTTTAGGGGTTTTGTAATGGGTTCTATGAGCATTTGGCACTGGCTGATCGTCCTGGTGGTCGTCATGCTGGTATTCGGCACCAAGAAACTGGGCAATATCGGCTCCGACCTGGGCAAGGCCGTCAAGGGCTTCAAGGATGGCGTCAAGGGCAACGAGGAAGACAAGCCTGACCAGCCAGCGCCGCCGCCAGCCCAGGTGACCGATAAAGGCACGATCGAAGTCGAAGCCAAGGAAAAGACCAAGCAGTAAGTTGCGATGATCGACCTCGGTCTTACCAAAATCGCCGTCATCGGGGTCGTGGCCCTGGTCGTCATCGGTCCGGAAAAGCTGCCCAAGGTGGCGCGCATGGCCGGGACGCTGTACGGCCGTGCCCAGCGTTACCTGAACGACGTCAAATCCGAAGTCAGCCGCGAGATGGAGCTGGAAGAGCTGAAGAACCTGCGCAAGCAGGCCGAAGAAGCCGCCAGCACCTTCAAGAGCGACGTGGAAAATTCCATCGGCAAGGAATTGGCGGACGCTGAATCAGCCTTCCACGGCGACGCGCCGGCCGCCACCCCGGCGCTGGACCTGTACACCCCGACCAGCGACGACATGGCCCGCAAGGCCAAGGATTTCCGCCGCAAACGCGTGGTGCGCAACTCGGCAGTGCCGCTGTGGTACAAGCAGCAAGCCGGTGTCCGCACCCACGTCATCTCCGGCGCGGCGCGCATGAAGCGCCACCGTCCCGGCAGCCGCCAAAACGCATCGTTTTTCTAAATGAGTCAACAAGAACCCGCCGAAGAAACCTTCATCAGCCACCTGGTTGAGTTGCGCGACCGCCTGGTCAAGGCCAGCATCGGCATCGTGGTGATGACGGCGCTGATCGGCTTCGGCCTCGGCCCGGCAAAAGTCTATGACCTGATCGCCGCGCCGATGATCGCCGCCATGCCGGCAGGTTCGAAGATGATCGCTACCAGCGTGATCTCGCCCTTCCTGGTGCCGATGAAGGTCACGCTGCTGTTCGGCTTCATCCTGGCGCTGCCATGGGTGCTGTACCAGATGTGGGCCTTCGTCGCGCCCGGCCTGTACACGCACGAGAAGCGCCTGGTGGCGCCGCTGGTGATTTCCTCGTCCGCATTGTTCATGGCCGGCGTGGCGTTCTGCTACTTCCTGGTGTTCGGCAAGGTGTTCGCCTTCATCAACCAGGTCTCGCCCACTTCGATTTCGGTGATGCCGGATATCGAGAACTACCTCGACTTCGTCATGTCGATGTGCCTGGCCTTCGGCTGCGCCTTCGAAGTGCCGGTGGTGGTGGTGGTGCTGGTGCGCATGGGCCTGGTGTCGGTCGCCAAGTTGAAGGAGTGGCGCGGCTATGTCATCGTGGCCGCCTTCGTGATCGCCGCCATCGTGACGCCGCCGGATATCGTCAGCCAGTTCGCCCTGGCGATTCCGATGTGGCTGCTGTTTGAGATTGGTGTGCTGCTGTCGCCCATGTTCGTGCGCGCCACCACGGCGCCGGAAGAGAAGGCCGACTAAAGGAAGAGCTTGGTCATGATGATCGCCAGCATGGCGATCGTCACGCCATGCAGCCAGTAAAGCGGCCTCAGCTTCGCCATGACCCATTCCTTCATCTCAGCTTCATGGCGGGTAAACATCGCCTGGACTTCGGCGCGCCAGATAGCCAGGTCGGCGTCGCCGGCGACGGGTTGGCTCAGGGCCATCTGCAATCCGTCGGCATGCGCTTCGGCATGCTCGCGCGGAATGCCGGCCTCAACTAGGCGCTTGATATATTGAGCTGTGTCAAGCTGGATCGGCATGGTCATGGCCACTCCCTGATTCAGGTTAGCAGAATCGCCCCGCGGCGCACGCGGGGCATGGGAGCAGCTTAGACCGCTTACTGCATCAGCTCTTTGATGACGCGCACAGGGGCGCTACCGTAGCTGAGGAAATCTTCGTGGAAGTCTTTCAGCGAGAACTTGCTGCCCAGGGCGGCGCGGCGCTGCTCGCGCAATTCCATGATTTCGGCGTAGCCGGAGAAGTAGCTGGTGAGCTGCACCGACGTCAGCTGCGCGCGGCGCCATTTCTCCTTCGCTTCGGCGGCGGTCTGGAAAGCCTGGCGCGTCAACAGGTCGATCGCCTGTTCCTCCGTCATGCCCAGCACGTGCACGCTGTAATCGAGGATGGTGTTGGTCACGCTGCGCAGGTTCCACTTCGAATACATCAGCCACATCTCCGGCTCGTTGTTGCCGTAGCCCGACTCCAGCATCATGCGTTCGCTGTAGACCGCCCAGCCTTCGACCATGGCGCCATTGCCGAAGATCGACTTCACGATCGAGGGCGACTTGTTGGCATACACCAGCTGCGCATAGTGGCCTGGCACCGCCTCGTGCATGTTCAGGATCTGCAGGATCCAGTGGTTGTACTCGCGCAGCGTCGACTCGGCCTGCTCCGGCGTGGCGTCGTCCAGCGGGGTCACGTTGTAATAGGTGCGGTCCTGCGGGCGGTACGGACCGGGCGCCTCGATGCTGGCGCCGGCCACGCCGCGCTGGTAGGCCGGGGTTTCGCGCACCACCAGTGGCTTTTTCGGATCGAGCGTCAGCAGGTCGTTCTTCACCACCCAGTCGTGCAGGACCGGAATCTGGCGGCGGATCTCGGGGAAGAATTCCTCGCGCGCCACGTGGTTGGCCGACAGCTTGTCGATCATCATGCCGATCTTGGCGAAGCGGTCGGACGGCTTGTCCGTGCCGGCCAGGTATTTCGGCCACAGTTCGTCGGCAATGCGGTCCATGTTCGACAGCAGTTGCTCGCGCGCCGCCAGCGCCTTCTGGTAAGTCTGTTCGGCATTGCTGCCGGCCTGGATGTCGAAGCCGAACTTCGCTTCGTACAACTCCTTGCCGATGCGGAACGACCTGCCGCCGCTGACGGCCAGCGACTTGTCCAGCTCACCGAGCCAGGCGGCATAAGCTTCCACCGCAGTTTTCGCCGCGGCGATACGCTGCGCGAACAGCGTTTTTTCGTTGGCGGTCAGGATCGATTCCTGCGCCTGCTTGTCCAGGTCGGACAGCACGGCCAGCACGCCGGGCGCCTGGTCGATCGCCAGCTTGACGTGTTCGCGCGTCGGGTTCCTGATGCTGCTGCGCGCCGCCTCGTAATAGTAAGGCACGCCGCCGATGCGGCGCAGCAGGGTGCGCAAGCGCTGCGGCTTGGCCGCGTATTCCGTGTTCAGCACGAAGTCGATCGGGCCGGCGATGTTGTACAGCGCCGGATTCCATTCCCACTCGCGGAAGGTGGTCAGGTACCAGCGGTCGGCATTCAATCTGTTCAGCAGAAGCCCCAGGTCGGTGCGCTGCTTGGGCGATAATTGTTTGGCATCGATCTTGCCGAATTTATCAAGCCACTCGTCGATGAAGGCAAGCTGCTGGTCGCGGCGCGCCTGGTCGGGAATGCTCAATTGCGCAGCGGTGTCGTATTTGCCGACCGAGATCGCGGCTTCCGGATCGATGCGCCACAGCGCGCCCAGGAACTGGTTGGCCTGGCTGTCGAACGACCTGTCCTGGCGGCGTTCCGACGGCAGGGGTTTGGCGGCTGCCGCCACCGGCGCCTTCTTCGCCTTCTGGGTAGCGGCGTTGGCGGCGGATTTTGCGCCGCTCCGGCTGCCGGATTTGCTGCCCTTGCTCCCTTTCGTGCCCTTGCTGGACTTGGACGACTTGGCAGTCTTGCCCTTGCCGCCGCCCTTCTTCGCGACCGCCGTTTTGGCCGGCGCGCCGGATTTCTTTGCCTTCGTCGCTGCGTCGACCGGCGACAGGGCCAGGCTCAGCATCATCGCGGCGAGGGCGATCTTGGTCTTCATCATTTTCAACCTCTTGCTAGTGCAGCGTGCGAGATTATCACAAGCCGAGTACGGCCCGCGCCCGGTCGGGGTCGAGGCCAGCGGCCGCCGCAGCCGCGTCGGGCGGCAGCCATTGTGGAAAAGCGATCTCCTGGTTGACATGCCTGCCGGCGGCCGTGTGCACTTGCCGCACGCGCGCGATGGCGGCTGCCGGCAACTGGCCGGCCAGCGCAGCCACGGCGGGCCACAGGCGCCGGTGCACCAGCGTCAGCTTGCCCGCCAGCAGGCGGCATACCAGGATGTCTTCGTGCTCCTGCACCGCGCTGAGGATGGCAAAGATGCGCTTGCCTTCGGGGTGGCCCCACCAGCTGCCCTTGACCGGTGCGCCGACGATGGCTTCCGTCAGCGTCGGCACCTTGCCGCGCGCCGACGCCAGCACCACCCCGTGCCGTTCGACGAAGGCCAGCGCCTGTGCCGTGTCCATCGCACTCATAGCGGACGCCCGCGCAAGCCTTCATTCAGCATGGCCAGCATGTCTTCCGCCGTCATGCGCGCAGCGGTGTCGCTGCCGTCGAGCAGGCTGTCGGCCAGCTCGCGCTTATGGGCATGCAGTTCGACGATGCCCTCCTCGATGGTGTTGCGCGCCACCAGGCGGTAAATGGTGACCGGCCGCAGTTGCCCCATGCGGTGGGCGCGGTCCGACGCCTGGTCTTCCACGGCCGGGTTCCACCAGGGGTCCATGTGGATCACATAGTCGGCCGCAGTCAGGTTGATGCCGACCCCGCCGGCCTTGAGGCTGATCAGGAAGACATCGCCCTCGCCCGCCTGGAAGGCGTCCACCGCCTGCTTGCGCGCCGCCATCGGCGTGCTGCCGTCAAGGTACTGGTAATGGATGCCGTTGCGCTCCAGGTGGGCGCGGATCAGCGACAGGTGGTCGACGAACTGGCTGAACACCAGCACCTTGTGGCGGTTCTCCAGCAAGCCCTCCAGCAAGCGCGCAAAGGCGGCCAGTTTGCTCGACTCGAGCCGCAGCGAGGGCGCCACCAGGTTCGGGTTGCAGCAGGCGCGGCGCAGCTTCATGATCTCCGCCAGGATCTGCATCGACTTGCGGTCGGCCGGCCCTTCGATGGATGCCAGGTTTTCCAGCGCCTCGCGCCGCAGCGATTCGTACAGCGCGGTTTCTTCGGGCGACAAGTCCACTTCCAGCACGATCTCGGTACGCGCCGGCAGTTCGGACAGCACTTGCGCCTTGGTCCGGCGCAGTACGAAAGGCCCGATCAGGCGGCGCAGCCGGTTGCGCGCGCCCACTTCCGCGCGGTGGTCCTGCTGGCGCTCGATCGGCCCGGCAAAGCGCAGGTTGAACTGCTCATGGCTGCCCAGCAGGCCGGGATTGATGAAGCGGAACAGGTTCCACAGTTCGCCCAGGTGGTTTTCCAGCGGCGTGCCGGTCGCCACCATCTTGAAGCCGCCCTGCAATGCCATGACCGCTTGCGAGCGCTTGGTGGCGGCGTTCTTGATCGCCTGCGCTTCGTCCAGCACGATGGTGTGCCACTTCTGCCTGGTGAAGCGTTCCGACTCCAGCTGCAGCAAGCCGTAGCTGGTGATGACCAGGTCGAACGGTCCGGCCTTGCTGACGATGTCCTCGCGCTCGCCGGTCGCGTACATTTTCACGTTCAGGGTCGGCGCGAAGCGCGCCGCCTCGCTGGCCCAGTTCAGGCACACCGAGGTCGGCGCCACCACCAGGGTCGGGCCGCACGGTGCGCGCAGCAGGACCAGCGCCAATGCCTGCAAGGTCTTGCCCAGGCCCATGTCGTCGGCCAGGCAGGCACCCACGCCCCAATGGGCCAGCCGCGCCAGCCATTCGAAGCCGGCCAGCTGGTAGTCGCGCAATTCGGCCTGCAGGGTGCTTGGCAACTGCGGCGTATAGGCGGCACTGGCTTCGATGCGCAGCAAATGCTCGCGCCACATGGCGTCCGCTTCCAGCTTGCCGACGTCGTTGGCCAGTTCCTCCAGCACGAAGGCGGCCAGGCGGTGCACCTTCATGCCCGCGTCGTCATCCTCACCGTAGTTGGCCAGTTCGGACAGGCGGCGGTGCAATTCTTCCGACAGCGCCAGGAATTCCTTGTCGCCCAGCGCAATGAAGCGGCTCTTGCTGGCGCGGATCATGTCCAGCAGCGAGCGCAGGTCCAGGACGCGGTCCTCGTCCACCACCAGCTGCCCGCTGGCGGCAAACCAGTCCTTCTTGCTCTTGATGTTGAGGCGCAGCTGCTTGGTATGGGCCGGCTTGGTCAGGCGGAAAGTTTCGCCCTCCGGCCACGCCAGCACCAGCTGATCCGCGGGCAGCGCCTGCAGCTCGGCCAGCAGTTGCAGGCACAGCGCAGGTTCGCCCAGCAGCCATTCGCCGTGTTCCTCGGTTGCCTGTTCCAGCACTTCGCATTTCAGGACCAGCTGGCGCTCGGCGTCGCGCTCGCCTGCCAGGCTGCGGCGCGCCTGCAGCGGGCGGCCGTTGACCTCGGCGATCACGCTTTCCGCCCCCGCGCCGGGCGCGTAGTACGGGCCGGCATCGCGCAGCGGGCGCACCTGGATCTGCATTTTCAGCCCCTGCTGGTAAGGCAGCAGGTGGATGTGCAGGCGCGGATCGGCGTCGCATTGCTCCGCGTTCGCCGCGCCGCCGCCGATATCCGACTGCACCGTGACCATGGACGATACGGCACCGATCGCCTTGAGCACCTGCTCCTTGGCGTGCTGCGGCACCGACAGGCCGTCGCCGACGATGGCGGCAATCCGGCGGTGCTCGTCCTGCACGCTGACCACGCGCAGGCGGTTGGGTGTTTCGCGCACCACGATCACGTTGGCGTTCAGGTTGTCGATGGACGGATGCAGCGACAACTGCAACTGGCCCTGGTGGGTCCGGATCAGCAATTCCGGCGCGCCCGCCACCAGCTCCACCCGCGTATCCGGGGCGTCCATCCAGAACACCAGCGGATGGCCGACCAGCGCCAGTGCGGCCTGTCCGGTGTCGATGTCGTAGCGCAGGCCGGATGAATAGGCTTGGCGCGAAGGCAGGATGGCGCTGGTCACGCGCAGATCCTGCGGCGTCAGGAATTCCATCTGCGCCGCATCGTCGCGCAGCCGCTTCAGCGCCACCGGGCGGCCCTTGCCCCAGCCGCCGCGCAGGTCGCGCTTCTGTTCGCGCGGCTCGATCTCCGCGATCCCCTGCCGCTCGCCATGGCTGATCACCCATACCAGGCGCATCTCGCCGCCGCTGTCGGCGCCACCCTGCTGCAGGTTGATCAGGGCCGCCAGCTGGCGCTCCCACGCTTCCTGCCGCTCGAACCAGGTCGCCATGTCGCCAAAGCCAAGCTGTTCGCGCCACGCCGCAGCGCGTGCCGCGGCGGCCTCGTCGCCGAGATGGCCGAGCAGGCTTTCGGCGCCCGCCGCCAGCAGCAGGAAGCCGGCCGCCTGGGCCGCCTGCGACAGATCCTGCAATTCGGCGCGGCGCTGCTTCAGCTGCGGCAGGGCGAGCCAGTAATACAGCATGCTCTGGAAGGTCTGCGCCTGCAGCGGCGCTTCCCACGCGCGCTGGGTGACCAGCTCGGCCTGCATGGTTCCGGCGCGGATCTGGCGCAGCATGCTCAATTGCTGGTAGACCGCGCTGTCCGCATTGTGCTGGGCATGCACCGCCAGGTCGAGATAACTCTCGGCCGACTTCAAGTGCTTCGGGTCGCCGCTGCGCAGCAGCGCCAAGACGTAAAGATGGCCGGCAATGCCCTGCAACAGGTGCTTGCGCTTGCCGGACTCGCGCCGGATCGCCTTCAGCGAAGCTTCGAAGCCGCTGATAGCGCCAGCCAGGTCGCCACGCAGCACCAGCACGGCGCTGGCGAAGCATTGCGCCAGCGCGCCTTCCATCCCCTCGAGGTAACGCGCGACATCGGCCAGCTTGCCGCACAGGATGGCGTGTTCGGCCATCGCCAGCCGCAGCGCGGCGCTGACGTCCTGCCCGGCAGCCTGGCGGCGCTGCACGTGGCGCTCGGCATAGCCGCGCACCAGCGGCGCCAGGCCTGGCTCGCGCTGGGTATGCTGGACCAGCAGCATCAGCACGTCGTCCTGCAAGGCCGGGTGCACCAGCAGCAGCATGCCCGCTTCGAAGGGACGCGAGAAGATGTCGACCACCGGATGCAGTTGCGCCGCCTCGTAGCACACCATGCAGGCGGACAGCAGGGGCATCACCTCCTGCGGCGGGCGGCCGCGCAGCAGCGCCATGCGCAGGCGCGCCACGCCATGACGGTAACTGCGCGGTTCGTAAGCACCGTTCCAGTTCTGGCGCATCGGGTTCAGCGCCTCATACGCCTTGCAGATATCGTCCAGCAGGTGGGCGCCGATGGCGGCGCGGATGGCCGGCCAGCGCAGCCGCGCGTTGCAGAGATAGCCGCGCCCCATCACGGCGCTGGTGAAGGCCAGGCGTTCCAGCTTGAGCAGCGGGTCGTCCAGCGTCAGTGCGGTGAACGCCTGGCCGCCGGCGTCGTGCACGCCGGCGGCCACCATGTGGTCGAGGATGGCGGTGCGGCCGACCGGGTCGCCCACCAGTGCCAGCAGGGCCAGGATGGCTTTTTCGGGCTGTTCGAGCGCTTCGAATTCCGCCAGCAGGGTATCGCTCATCCGATTGCCACAGGCGCCGGCGCCGCGGGATCGTGCAGGCCGAACATGCGTTGGTAAAAGTACAGCTCCGCCTGCAGCGTGCGCACGATGGTGTCGGCCTTACGGAAGCCGTGGCCTTCGCCTTCCAGTTCCATGTAGGCCACCGGGATCCCGCGCTGGCGCATGGCGTCGACCATGGCTTGCGATTGCTGCGGCGGCACCACCTTGTCGTCCAGGCCCTGGAAGAAGATCATCGGGCGCGACAGGCGGCCGGTATGGTTGATCGGCGAACGCGCCGCGTACAGGGCGGCGGCGTGCGGCTTGGGGGCGATCAGGTATTCGTTGTAGTGCGATTCGAACTTGTGGGAATCGTCATCCAGTCCTTGCAGGTCGGACACGCCGTAATAACTGGCGCCGAGCTTGAACACGTCGTGGAAAGTCAGCGCGCACAGCGTCGTCAGGCCGCCTGCGCTGCTGCCGCGGATGATCAGGCGTTCCTCGTCCGCCAGGCCCTGCGCCACCAGGTAGCGCGCGCCGGCGATGCAATCGTCCACGTCGACCACGCCCCACTGGCCTTGCAACGCGTCGCGGTACGCGCGGCCGAAGCCGGTGCTGCCGCCGTAATTCACGTCCAGCACGCCGAAACCGCGGCTGGTCCAGAATTGCGTCTTCAGGCTCAGGGTGCTGGACGCCATGCCGGTCGGGCCGCCATGGCTGATGACGATGAGCGGCGGCTTCCCGTCCTGCTGCGCACGCACGTCCTGGTTCGCCGGCGGGTAGAAGAAGGCGTAGGCGGTGCGCCCGGCCGCGCTGGGATAGCTGATGCTTTGCGGGACCGACAAGTAGCCCGCTTCCGGCAGCGTTGCGATCGAGCGTTCCAGCACTTCGCGCTGCCCGCTGGCCAGGTCGATGCGGGCGATTTCCGCCGCGATGACCGGACTGCCGGCCAGCACCACCACGTAGCCGTCGCCGACGCGCAGCTCGCGGATTTCCTGGTAGGGCGTGGCGATCGGCTCGGGCACAGTACTGCCGGGCCGCAGCCGGGCCAGTTTGCTGACGCCTTGCTCGATATAGCTGCATACGATTTCGCCGCCGGCGCCAAAGCCGTACAGCGCATTGCCGAACGTCCAGTGCGGGGTGGCGAATTCCGCCGCCATCGGGCATAGCGC